>PAPL01000046.1 GCA_002708885.1 Verrucomicrobiales bacterium
GGTGAAGGTCAAGGTGAAGGTCAAGGCGAAGGTCAAGGCGAAGGTCAAGGCGAAGGTCAAGGCGAAGGTCAGGGCCAAGGTCAGGGCCAAGGTCAGGGCCAAGGTCAGGGCCAAGGTCAGGGTCAGGGACAACCGTCCGAACAAGGAAATGGAGATCAGGGCAATTACACTGGAACGGGCGGAGCAAAAGGACCAAAGAGAGATGAGAGAGGGACCAGTAAATTTATCGGATTACCAAAGCGCGAAAGAGGCACCTTAAACCAGTCTAAATCCGATTCTTATCCGGCAGAATACGGTTCACTCATTCAGCAATATCTGAAAAACCTATCAGACAAAGCTACAAACAAATAAAAACTGCTGAGCAAACGTTCCTTTAGCCTGAAACGCAAGACAATGGGTATCTCTATTAAAAATATCATTAAAGACACATTTGTTTGCTCAGTGGTTTTTCTAGCAATGCTGTGTTCTGGAATTGGTGCCCCATCCAAAGGCCGTTTGGAGGACCCTGTCAAAGTTAACGCGGCCACGGAGGCGGTAATTAACAGCGCACTGGCTTACCTGGCCTCAAAGCAATCCCCCACTGGAGCCTGGGCAGGAGAAACTGGTGAGGAGGCAAGGTATCCAATCGCGATGACTGCCTACACATTAATGGCTTTTCAGGCCGCTGGGAACTTACCCAATGAAGGGCCCTACGGAAAGAATGTAGATCTGGCCGTTCGTTACCTACTATCACAAATAAACGATCAGGGATTAATCGGTGATGAAAATAGCGGGCAATACATGTACTTCCACGGAATTGCCAGCATCGCTCTCGCGGAACTGTACGGGCAAACAAATGATGATGCTCTGAAGAACAAACTAGAGAAAATGATCAAAGTGATTGTCAGCAGTCAAAATCTACAGGGAGGCTGGAGGTACCAACCCATTGCCAGAGACGCGGACATCTCAGTAACAGTTCTGGCCGTCGTCGCTCTGAGAGCCGCCAAAAACGGGGGCCTTTCCGTACCACAAAAAACAATTGATGATGCAGTTAGTTATGTGAAAAAATGCTTCAACAAGCGAGACGGCGGTTTTGGATATCAGCCCGCTCAGGGGTCCGGCTTTGCGAGGACAGCCGCTGCGATTTATTCGCTCCAGGTCTGCGGCGAATACGATGACTCAACGGTCACTGCCGGTTCAAAGTACCTTAATCTTAAATTTAAACCGGGAGACCGTTGGTTCACCTATGGAAATTTCTACGCAGCTCCCGCTCAATATATGATAGGGGGAAAGGTGTGGGCCGATTGGTATTCAACCCTGAATAAAAATTTATTAGAAAGGGTTCGGACCGATGACGATGGGAACAAGTACTGGAACAGAGAACTCGACGGCAGCAGCCCCGGACCCATTTTTTCCACGGCAGTGTACACAATGATTTTAGCAATGCCTTACCATTACGTCCCACTTTACCAAAGATAAAATTTTATAGAATGCATCACAGAAAACTCGAATCAGCAGTACACGTTACGAGTTTATTTCTCTTCCTCTTATCAGCGCAGGGACGTTCTGAATTCAGGGTCGATATTGAAAGCACTAACAATTCGGCCTGGGGAGGATTCATCAGATCAGAGGGCACAAAACTAATTAAGACCAAAGACCATGTAGGCACTTCACTCGATCAGAGCGAGGGATCAGCGGGCATAGAAAAGACAGTCGATTTAAACAGTACGGGCCGAATCATATTCTACGCACCCGAAACAGTGACCCCTATTAAGACCTATGAAGATGGTCCCCTCCCCCCTCCGTGGGTCGAATCGGCCGTCGGCCCCCTCCCGAGAGGCGGCTCTGTCATAGTAAAGAACGGAAGCATTCTGGTTGAAACCTCATCACCGGAACGGAACGAAGAATTCGGGTCCTTCTACATGACCCATCGCCCGTTCCCCGAAACTGAAACACACGTCACGACTAAGATCACCAGAATAGATACTTACGAACAGGAAACAAAAAGCGGAATCATGATCCGCAAAGGAACTGATCCGAATGCAGAAAGCGTTTTCCTTGCCCTTTCTCACAGGCGCCCCGCATCCATTCATTTCACCAAAGGAGGAGAAACTATAAGCAAAACAGATGCACGAAGTAATTCAAGGCCCGGGCACTGGTTACGATTGACCCGCGAAGGAGGCAAAATCACTGGCTATGTTTCAGCGGACGGAGAGTTGTGGCGGTCACTCAAATCTTTCCCCGATCAGATGGGCAAAGATGCGATTGTCTGTTTAGTCGGACAAGGCCGCAAACCGCGACGCCGATGGGCCACAGTCTTTGACCACTTACAGATAGGAACGCTGAATGAACTCGGATCCCAAAAAATACTACATCCGAAAATAGCCCTGATCGACGGCACCATTTTTCATTCACCCATTCAATCTGCAAATAAATCCATCTTTAGGCTAGGCGGTAACTATACCGGAAAAGTAATACCGTCACTCACAATTTCACGGATAGAATTTCATCACCCCATCGAAAACAAGTTCGATGAATTCTTGGACGGCAGAAGGAACGGAGTACTTCTGTCCAACGGTGACTTTTTCGAATGTGATCTGACCTCAATCACCAACAACGCCGAAGGCATTGAAATGGCATGCCGATCGTCACTTTTCGGGGAACGAAAATTTGACCTGACCGGATCAGTAGATGCTCTGGTCCTGAGGCCAGCATCGAAAAAGGCCCCGCCCGGTCAGCCATGTAGCATCTTGACCTGGCAAGGGGGCAGAATTTACGGGCGAAACCTAAGATTTAATAAAAACGAGGCCATCATAGACACGATACGCCTTCGGACCCAAAATATTCCCTTAAAAGAAATAAAAACCATCATTACAGGTAATAAGAGTTGAGAATTTTGTCCGTCCTTGCTTGCATCATTATGAAACTCTGTAATAAATCATCGAATCAGAAATTCTCCCATTTTAATTAAAAAGAATGAAAGCAATTCTAGCCCTTGAAGATGGCCGCCATTTTGTAGGTGAAGCGTTCGGAGCCACCGGTGAACAGAGTGGAGAAATCTGCTTCAATACATCGATGACAGGCTATCAGGAAATTCTAACTGATCCCTCATACAGGGGCCAGATTGTGACAATGACCTATCCGCTTATTGGTAATTACGGAGTCAATGACATTGACACCGAAAGCACATCCCCGCACGTCAAAGGATTTGTCATAGAGGAACTTTGCGAAGAACCGAGTAACTGGAGATCTGAGAATTCTCTGCAGTCATATTTAAAGGATAACAACATAATAGGAATTCAAGGAATTGATACCCGTTCACTGACCAAGCACTTAAGGGAACGCGGAGCAATGAAAGCTCTACTCACTACTGAAGACATCTCCCCTGAAGATGCCTGCTCCCGCGCAGCACAATCGGACGGAGTCGTCGGAATGGATTTTGTTCAGGAAGTGACGACTGAAAAACCCTATCAGTGGGACCCCGATGACACCCTGAGCAGAGAATGGGTACTGGCAAATCCCACGACAGAACCCGATCAAAATGACGGTAACAATTATTATCAGAATCTTCCTGAAATTAAATATCAAATCGTTGCATATGATTTCGGAATAAAACAAAACATCCTTCGGTGCTTAAGACGAGAAGGTTTTTCCATTAACGTTGTTAACGCAAGGACCCCGGCAGAGGAGGTCCTGTCCATGAATCCTGATGGGGTATTCCTCTCTAACGGGCCCGGTGACCCGGAGGCCCTCGGTCACATCCACACGGAAATTAAATCATTGCTTGGAAAAATTCCTGTATTCGGAATCTGTTTGGGGCATCAGGTACTGGCTCATGCCATTGGAGGCAAAACATACAAACTTAAATTCGGCCATCGAGGCGGGAACCAACCAGTCAAAGACCTCAGAACAGATGCGGTAGCCATCACATCACAGAACCATGGATTTGCCGTTGATGCTGACTCACTGCCCTCGAGTGCCGAAGTGACCCACATCAATTTAAATGATGACACTGTTGAGGGTCTCCGTAGCAATGACCATCCGACTTTCAGTGTTCAATATCACCCCGAAGCTTCGCCCGGACCAAACGATGCTAAGTATTTCTTTTCAGAATTCGCCAAACTGATTGAAGATTCGAAGTGACCATTATATTTTTCACAGTTCACCCCCTTAGATTTCCAAAATAAAACTTAAAGAAAGATAGGATCTGATTTAAATCATAAATGAGCAAAGAGGCTCAGTTAATTTTATGCCCAACACAATTATTGTAGGAGCCCAGTGGGGCGATGAAGGAAAAGGAAAAATTGTCGACTTCCTCACTGAAGACACTGACATTGTAGTAAGAGCTCAGGGAGGCAATAATGCGGGGCACACTGTCATACATGACAACAAAAAATATGTCCTCCACTTAATACCATCCGGAATCTTATGGCCTGAGAAGAAATGTGTCATAGGTAACGGTGTCGTCATCGATCCGGTATCCCTCCTCGAGGAATTTGATAACTTAAAGACTCAGGGAGTCGAGGTGAGTCCTGAAAATTTAGCTATCAGCAACAGAGCTCACCTGACCCTGTCCTATCACCGGACCCTGGACTCTTATCGCGAGTCTGGACTCGGAGGTAAAAAAATTGGCACAACAGGAAGAGGCATCGGCCCGACTTATATCGATAAGGCGGAACGTTCCGGTATCCGGATGGCAGATCTATTTGATGAGGAATCCTTATCCGAAAAAATCATATCCAAAGTCGATAAAGCGAACAGTACCCTGGAGGGTAGCGGAGCGGAAACAATAGACAGCAATGAAATTATTAACCAAATAAAAGAAGCTGCCGAACGGCTTAAACCTTTCATAACCGAAACCACGACTTACCTGCACGAACAAATCATCGCAGGTAAATCACTGCTCTTTGAGGGTGCCCAGGGAACTTACTTGGACATAGATCATGGGACTTACCCATTCGTCACTTCATCCAACACCACGGCCGGCGGAGCTTGCACAGGATCCGGTGTTTCACCCCGATCAATTGATAATGTGACCGCAGTAGCAAAGGCCTACACTACTAGAGTAGGATCAGGACCCTTCATTACAGAAAATCAAGAATTTTCAGACCGCATGCACGGCATGGGAAGAGAATTTGGTGCAACAACGGGCCGAAAAAGACGCTGCGGATGGTTCGATGCAGTCCTCGTGCGACACGCCTGCAGACTGAACGGGGCCGATCATCTTGCCCTCACTAATGTCGATGGACTGGACGGTATAGATACAATAAAGATCTGCACCTCGTACGAGCTGAGAGGCGAAACAATTTATACTCCCCCGGCAAATTCCGAGGACTGGGAAATCTGCAATCCCGTTTATGAAGAAATGCCGGGATGGGTCGATGAGATCACGGCCGGGGCACCTGACATTGCAACGTTGCCGGAAAAAGCAAAGGCTTATCTGGACCGTCTCTCTGAACTTTGTGAAACTCCAATCAGGATCGTTGGGGTCGGACCGGACCGTAAGGAAACACTCTTAAGGGATTAATCACTAAGATAATTGCATTGTGTTAGTTTGGAATTTTATATTCCAATAACGACCCAGTTCATTTATCATATATACAAATGCCCACCCAGAAAAAATCACCCCCTAAGCATATCGCTATCATAATGGATGGTAATGGGAGATGGGCAAAGTCACGGGGCCTTCAGAGGTGGGAAGGACATCAGGCCGGCGCCGAATCCGTAAAGGCCGTGACAGAGGGATGCATCGAAGCCAAAGTCGAATACCTTACTTTGTATGCCTTTTCGAATGAGAACTGGAACCGTCCAAAAGATGAAGTGGATGCACTCATGAAATTGCTGGAAAGGTTTCTGAAAAAAAAATCCAAAGAACTAAAAGAAAATAATATTCGGCTCCAGGCAATCGGAAACCTTCAAGACCTGTCACCAGGCGCGTTAAAAGCATTAGAAAAAACCATTGAAGAAACGCAAGATAATACAGCCCTAACGCTCATTCTTGCTCTCAGTTATGGGGCCCGTGAAGAGATAGTTCATGGAGTCAAAGGTGTTTTATCCGATATAAATGATGGCAAGCTGGACCCTTCAAAAATCGATACGGAAAAATTCAGTGAGTACCTATACACTGCCCGAACACCTGACCCCGACCTGCTCATTCGCACCTCTGGTGAAAAGCGCTTATCAAATTTTCTCCTCTGGCAGATCAGTTACGCGGAACTTTTCATAAGTGACAAATTATGGCCAGATTTCAGCAAAGAAGACCTCCTAGAAGCGATCGAAGACTTCAGTGATCGGGAAAGAAGATACGGAGAAGTTTGATTCTGCTCTAAGTAATGGATAAATTATCGGCATGAAAAAGCCGATCATTTTTAGCGTATTATTTTTCATTCTCACTGCGATATCCTCTTTTGGTCAGGGTATTTGGCTCGAGGAAAATATTGATCCAGAAACTGGTAAAAAGGTAGGTAAGTTTGAGATTCATGGAAAAATTTATGATATAGGACGGTCTGCCAACCTCGAAGGAGCTGACCTTTCAAATGCCGACCTCGAAGGAGTTAACCTCTCTCAAGCCAGACTCAGCGGTGCCCTCCTCAACTATTCCTACCTCAGCGGTGCCATCCTCAGCGGTGCCAACCTCAGCGGTGTCTCCGCCCGCGGTACCGACCTCAGCGGCGCCTCCCTCAACGATGCCAACCTCAGCGGCGATGTCGCCTTCCGAGGCGCCAACCTCTCTGGAGCCAGAGTCTATAGCCTAGTTTATGATATGCCTTTAGAAACTCTGCTTACTGCAGTGTCTAAAGGTAATTACGATGACATACAAGAACTGAAACCCATAGTTGAAGCATTAGGCACGAATGATGAATCGATTGGTGAACAATTAACCGCACTTGGCCAAAATGATACTAATATAGGCAAACAATTAACTGCATTAGCTCAGAATGATATAGAGATGGCTCGGCAAATAGATGCACTTGGTCAGGAGGCTATAGTAAGAGGTAATCAAATGATTTCACTGCGCGATAAAGATAAATCCATTATGACTGAAATAGATTCAATAAAGGCACAGCTTCAGACCCTAGTTGCACAATTAGCTGAGAAGGATGCTAAAATAGCTGAGCTAGAAAAACGTCCGACCATTGAGCAAGTTCGAGATGCTAGAGCTGGTTCAGTTGTCTTAACTGTCGAGCCTGATGGCAACAACATCACTTTAGGTTTAACAATCGAACAGAGCGATAATCTTACCGAATGGACAAAGCTCGATGGTGAAATGTCACGCACTATCCCCATTCCAGACGGCAAGAAGTTCTACCGCTTTGCTTTGGATAAGTGATCCCCTCCTCAGCCCAAACAAAAAACTACTGGTTAAATATGCTAAATGGCTCAGAATAGATGAAATCTATTAACTGAATGAGTGCCGACATTAAAAAGACCATCATGGTTGTGGACCCTGATGAAGATTTTTTATCTTGGGCTGACAAGCACTTAAGGACTCCCAGCACAGACATTATTTGCTTAAGCAATTCAGAAACTGCACTCAATGCGTACCTAGAAGACCGTCCTGACTTACTAATTACCGAACTCTTCATTAAGCCCTTAGATGGAATGGAGTTGATCAAAAAAATCCGACTCAATGATCCTAACGCTCAGATAGTACTTACTACAGGGTTTCCCCCCACTAACGCGGTAATAGAAGCAATGAAGCTGGGCGCTTACGATGTTCTTCGTAAGGAATCACTCCCCTATGATTTACGTCCCGTGGTAGAGGAAGCCTTAGCCGCGAGCGATGCGATTAGTGAAACTTCCGAACTGACCGAACCAGTCAACAGCAATGGCACACCTGATGACACCATCATCGGTAGCGCCCCCAAGATGCAGGAAGTCTTTAAAATGGTTGGGCGAGCCTCTCGTGGAGATGCTCCGGTCCTGATCACTGGAGAAAGTGGAGCAGGTAAAGAAATTGTGGCCGGAGCGATTCACAAACACAGCAAAAGATCAGGAAGTGAATTTGTGGCAATTAACTGTGCCGCAATTCCCGAAAATCTATTAGAGCCAGAACTGTTCGGTCACGAAAAGGGTTCATTCACTGGCGCCCACTCCTTGCGCAAGGGCCGTTTCGAACAGTGCGACGGCGGAACCTTATTCCTTGATGAGATCGGTGATATGCCCATTCAAACACAAAGCAAAATTCTTCGCACCCTTCAGTCCGGAGAATTTTCCAGGGTCGGTGGAAATGAATCTCTTCTGGCTGATGTGAGAATCTTGGCGGCAACAAATAAAGATCTTGAGCTCTGCGTCAAAGAAGGACTCTTCAGGGAAGATCTCTTTTATCGGTTAAATGTGATGCGTGTGCACATTCCTCCACTCAGAAAACGACGTGAGGATATCAAGTTACTTGCGGAATTTTTTCTTAGGCGCAACGCAGAACAAAAAAAGGCACCCAAGCTTCGCCTTTCCTCAGATTCCATTGAATTACTCGAATCCTATAGATGGCCTGGGAACGTCAGAGAACTGGAAAATACTCTGTACAGAGCCAGTCTCCTCGCAACGGCTGACGTATTGCTCCCTAAAGACATTCCACTAGGGCCCGGATCAGATTCGGATAATTCAAAACCCGAAAATACTCAAACTGCCATAAATGAAGCTCTTGAAACTCTAATAAGTGCTAAAGAGGAAGAACTGGATCAGGCCGCGGAAAAATTGGGAATCAGCATTTCAAAGCTCAAGGAAATTCTTGAAAAATAACCCTTTGCGGACTGGAAGGTAGTAAAAAGCGCTCTACGTTAGTGCCCCGTTTTGTCGGCAACCAAAAACGCCAATTCGGCAAATCAATTACTTGAGCACACTGCTGCCGTACCATGTTTTCAGGACAGGCTAGGGCGGATCGGTGATGGGACAGTCGTGTTTGATCACATAGTGGAATCGGCACAACCCTTCATTTGCGCTTTAATTTCAGAACATTTAATGACAGGCTCAGATAAGAGTGTGTGGATTCTGGCAAAGGATCTCCTCTCTCAGGAAAGGCTCGCTCAAGGAATGGAATTATGGTCAAGAGAGCCACTCTTTTTCCCGGACATCGAACAGATGAGTTCCAGCCAAAGCTTACCGGATCAGGAAATTAATGCTGAGCGGCTGGGAATCCTTAAATTAATTAACGATTCTAATAATGAGCCAAACATTGTAATAGCAATGGCCAAGAGTCTTGAGGAAAAGGTTCCATCCCCTTCAGCATTAGAGTCACAAAAAATTTCACTCATTAAAGGGCAGAGCATCGGACTCGAAAAATTAGTGACCGAATTGGATAATATCTCCTACGAACGATCCTCGATCGTAACTGAGAGAGGACAATACGCATTGAGAGGAGGAATCATTGACACTTTTCCGTTACAGTCCCCTGACCCGGTAAGAATCGAATTCTTCGGTGATGAGATCGACTCAATAAGAGAATTTGATGTCAACTCTCAATCCTCCATCAATCTCATCGATTCGATAGAACTGCTTTCAGGAAACACTAGGAGCGCAGAGAGCCAATTAAAAGATTACATTAATGAATCTGATATCATTATCTCAGTGGGCGAAACATCATACGAATGCAATGTCCATATCACAGAAGACGCTGAAGAGCGTGATGGTGAGGAGGACTTTGCGCTCGCCTGTCATGAAGTACCGTTCGGATCATTCGAAGCCGGTGAATTCATTCTGCAACAAGCAAGATATCAGAACTTTTCAAAGACACTCACAGAATGGAATTCCCAAGATTGGAAAATATTTATGTTTTTCAATAATGAAGGTGAAATAGAACGCTACAATGAACTGACCGAAAGTTCCAATCCTTCGTCCTCAGCCAATTACCTTATAACCATACTGGGGAACATCCCAAATGGGTTCATTGTTCCAAGTGCCAAACTAGCGGTCCTTTCATCTGCGGAGATTTTCGGGAGATACGAATCTTCCCGCCCAAGAAAATCCTTCAACCGTGAAAAACAAAATGTCACAAGAAGGATAGTTGACGATTTTAGGGAACTCAATGAGGGGGACCGGGTCGTTCACCTGGATCAGGGAATCGGAATATACAGAGGCCTCATAGAAATGGAAACTGAGGAAGAGAGCCCCGAAGAGGTTCTCGTCATAGAATATGCCGAGGAAGCCAAGCTATACGTTCCACTCGAGCAGGCTCACTTGATATCGAGGTACATTGGATCCGGATCCAAAGCCCCTCCACTAGACAGGCTCGGCGGCGGACGTTGGATTAGCCGCAGAGCCAAAGTTGAAAAGTCAATCCTGGATTACGCTTCACAGCTCATTAAAACTCACGCAGAAAGAAACACCTTCAAAAGTTACAAGCATTCCCCCGACACCAAATGGCAGATCGAATTTGAAAACAGCTTTCCTTACAGAGAAACTCCGGACCAGATCCTGGCCATCGACCAGACAAAAACTGACATGGAGTCTGAAAGACCGATGGACAGACTCATTTGCGGGGACGTCGGGTTCGGTAAAACGGAAATCGCTATAAGAGCAATATTTAAGGCAGTCATGAGTGGAAAACAGGCCGCTTTACTGTGTCCCACAACGGTCCTCGCCCAGCAACACTACGAAACACTAAAAAAACGGTTCTCAGAATACCCGATCGAAATCGATCTGCTCTCTAGATTCAAAACAAAGGCCCAACAAAAACACACACTTAAAAAAATTCTAAATGGAACCGCTGACGTCATAGTGGGAACTCACCGCTTAGTATCAAAAGATGTCATCTTTAAAAATATCGGACTGGCAATCATAGATGAGGAACAGAGGTTCGGCGTTAAGCATAAAGAAAGATTCAAGGAGCTCTTTAAACTGGTTGATGTCCTGACACTTTCCGCTACGCCCATCCCGAGAACTCTTTACCTGTCATTGATGGGAGTCAAAGACATGTCAACGATCGATACTGCGCCTCCAGGAAGGGCACCCGTAGAAACCGCCATCAGTCCATATGATGAAAAAATCATGAAAGCCGCAATTGGCAGAGAACTCAAACGTAAGGGACAGATATTTTTTCTTCATAACCGAGTCAAATCGATTCAAGGAATAAGAGAAAAAATTCAAGAGATGGCACCGGACGCTCGCGTTGAAGTGGGTCATGGACAAATGAATGAAACTGTCCTCGAAGAAATTATGCATCGTTTCGTTAATCACGAAATCGACATCCTGGTATGCACAACCATAATAGAGAGCGGTATAGATATTCCAAATGCCAACACCATTATCATTGACCGCGCTGACCGTTTTGGGCTGGCAGACCTGTATCAATTGAGAGGGAGAGTCGGCAGGTCCGGCAGGAAAGCCTATGCAATTCTAATGCTTCCGCAGGACCTCATGGCCACGACCGATGCAAGGAAAAGAATAAATGCGATCCGTCAATACACTGAACTCGGATCAGGTTTCAAGATAGCGATGAGGGACCTTGAAATCCGAGGTTCAGGGAACCTCCTGGGGACACAGCAATCCGGTCACGTCGCATCAGTGGGCTTTGAGCTTTACTGCAAACTATTAAAACAATCAATTCTCAGAATCAACGGCGACTCATCACATGCACTCTCTGATTGTTACCTCCACATTGATTTTATTAACTCTAACGAAGCCGCGTACTTAAAGTCCCCTCAAGACTCTTTGCCTGCTTTCTTGCCCGCATCATATATGACTGAAGCCAAATTACGGATCGCTTCTTATAGGCAAATAGCCGAACTTGAAACGATGAAGGAACTTAATTCCCTCATCAGACAATGGCAGGATCGTTTCGGGAAATTACCTGGGCCNGTCAATCATCTGATCCGCTGCTCCGAGCTGAAAATAGNAGCGGCCAACAGCCAAATACAATCAGTGGAAATGGCCGGAGAAAAGCTAATGCTAAAGCGGAATAATGAATATATATTAATAGAAGGGAAATTCCCTAGGATTAAAAGCAATAACCCAGAAGAACGCTTGAAAAAAGCAATAGATTTAGTAAAGAAGTTCTGAATAGAAAAAGTTTTATCGCCGTCTAACAATACCACTAGAATTATTATTTTCTGTTACATAATTAATCGTTCATAAATGTTACGCCCAATCTTATTCATTACCGCAACGTTAGCCTTCAGTTCTGCAGTCAAAAGTGCAGAGCCGCGAGCTTTCAATTCACTAGTTGCTGTTGTCAACGGACAGGTCATCACTGAGTCAGAAGTACGACAGGTAACATCCGCTACCAGAGAAATAATAATACGATCTCAGCCAGCCGGGCCAGAACGTGACAAGGCGCTTCAATCACTACGCAAAAATGCATTGGATAGTCTCATAGAGAGGGAACTCATACTCTCTGAATTTGTAAAAATCGGAGGAAAAATAAAAGATAACATTATCGATCAGGACATCCAAAAGATAATCGAAAGGGAACCATTCAACGGGGACCGTAACAAATTCCTAGCTGACCTCCGCAAAACAGGAATGACAATGAAGAAATTCAGAGACATGCGNCGAAAGATCATTTCNGTCGAAATGATGCGNTCAAGTCAGGCCAAAGGCATTTCAGTGGTAACGCCTCAACAATTAAAAGAAACATATCAAAAACATAAGGGCAAATTTAGAGAAGAGACCTTCGCAAGGATAAGAACGATAATGATTCCGAAAGCCGCGCAAGATCCAACTATCAAATTGGACGACCAAAGAAANCTCATTACAGAGGTCCGGGAAAGAATCGCAAAAGGAGAGGACTTCGCAAAGCTGGCCAAGGAATATTCCAAAGACAGTGTAGCAGAGGCCGGTGGGGACCGAGGCATCTTAGGAGAAAAGAGTATCAAATTACGTAACGATCTAAAACTCGCTGCGTTCGCACTTGGTTCCGGACAAGTGAGCGAAGTGCTCGAAGACAATTACGCATTTTACCTTCTCAAAGTGGAGGATAAAAAGTTAGGAAAAAACAAATCTTTAAATGACCCTCTGGTCCGTGACGAAATAAACAAATTAGCTCTGCTTGAGCTGAGAAAATCAGCCCACGAAAGATGGATTACAAAATTAAAGAAGACCGCTTCGATCCGTCAATTTGACAGCCAAGGCAAATTAATTACAAAAATTCAAGAGGCCAATTCCGAGTAAAAATCAGAATCGCAACACCTCAAAACGGATAGCTAATTCAAGAGACTCACCGGTACCTGTCTAAAAAAAGACAAGATAACCTTAGTAGTGTATGTTAGAGCGCATTAACTGCCTGAATCAGAGCAGAAAAACGAGAACGAATTGATCTTTTGACTGACGCAGAAATCATAGCCAAATGGAAGAATGAAACAGCTCCGCTGCTTCCAGTACTGCATGCATTTCATGACAGGGACGATCATATATCTGAGGATACAATCAGGACCGTNAGTNACGGNCTCAAGATTCCTATAGCTGAGCTCTTTGCGACTATTACTTTCTATCACCATTTTTCCAGAGAACTTCCAGGGAANCAAGCNCCTCGAGTCTGCACGGGAAATGTGTGTTGCTTGAACGGCGGCAACGAATTGCTAGAGNAACTCAAATCCGAAGGGGCCACTCCNATGCCCTGCGCGGGCCGTTGTGATGAAATGGTACCTGTAATTAAGGGGAGTCAGGTACTGGTAGGCAAGGACGCGGCATCACTGGAATGCCACAAGTCTCAGCTCCCAGTGCCAAATCCGGGNAATTTAGAAGAATGTATTTTCCGATACATCAGGGAAAAGGACAGATTCACATTGGATGGGTACCAGAACAATCATGGTTACGCNGCGTTGCGGCAGACCATTGAATCTTCCCCGGAAAATGTTCTGAATCTCATAACAGAATCAAAATTAGCAGGGCGTGGTGGAGCAGGATTCCCTACCGGATTAAAATGGAAATCAGTCGCAGAAGCTGAGGGAACACCAAAGACAATCGTCTGCAATGCTGACGAAGGGGAACCGGGTTGCTTCAAGGACAGAGCCATTATGGATCATGATCCTCACGCACTGATAGAGGGCATGATNATTGCCGCCTACTGTACCGGATCAAATCGCGGATACATTTATTTGCGTTATGAATACCCCGAGACTGAAGGCGTTCTTCAAAAGGCCATCGATGAAGCCATTGAAAATAAATTCCTCGGAAATAAAATCCTAGGTGTGGAAGGGTTCGATTTTGATCTGCAAATTCGCAGAGGCGCCGGTGCCTACATATGCGGNGAGGAAGGCTCATTGCTAAACAGCTTAGAAGGAAAGCACCCGTTCCCCCGTAACAAGCCTCCGTTCCCCGTCACTCATGGATTTGAAAACTTGCCGACAGTCGTAAACAATGTCGAAACTCTGGCCTCGGTCCCTCACATTGTGCGTAAGGGACCTGNCTGGTACAAGTCTCTAGGAATGGGCGAACATGCCGGTACAAAAATTATTTCTCTCTCAGGTGACATAAAAAGACCCGGNAACTATGAGGTGCCCTTTGGATTTCCTCTCAAAACATTACTGCATGACTGGGCCGGAGGTGCCCCGGACGGAAAGGANATCATGGCCGTAACTATGGCAGGACTGAGTGGCGGATTCCTGTCAAAGNAGGACCTCGAAGTGACACTCGATGAACCNTCAATCAGGAGCAAAGGATCTTTCCTCGGAGCAGGCGGCATCATCGTCTTTGACAACAGCCGCGACATGATAAAAGTGGCTCACAGTGCAATGGAATTCTTCGCACATGAGTCATGCGGCAAATGCTTCCCCTGCCGCATAGGNACCCAAAGACTCACAGAAAGGCTAAGCGAAGAAGGTTCTGGACTCGACGCACCGAATTGGGTTAAAGAGGTAGATGAAATTGGCGAAGTAATGAAAGCCACAAGCGCGTGCGGACTTGGAATAGCAGCTCCTAACGTCACTGACAGTCTTCAGAAGTACTTTCCAGAAGCAATTAAAAACCACACAAATAAATAATTCNCCTCAAATAAAAAGACTAATTCTAATTTTATCAACGCTTCAACTAAGAGACCCCACGCATAAAAGAGCCTCAACAACAAAACCAAAGATATGATAAATAAAACCATCGTTGCTTCTGCAGCATTCTTATTCTCAATACCAATGAGTGTCCTTGCAGAAACTGCGAGCGAACTAATCGAAAAACATACTAAGCAGGCAGCTGAATCAATCGAGGCTTACTTGCAGAAAAATCCAAATGCGGCTGACGCAAACGAAGCGACTGATTTCCTTATAGAATCATACGCGAGACTGAAAATGACTGAGCGTCAAGCGGAACTGCTCGGTGGTAAGTACAAAAAACTTGCTAAGGGAGCCGATCTTATACCTCAGGANTTCTTCGGTGTCTTTCAGGAAATGTTCGCACTTCACATGGNGTCCGGAGCAAAGGACAAGGCAAGGACCGCATTAGCTTCCGCAAAAAAAGATATACAGGGACATCCGCAGGCTGACCGTTTCGGCCAGTTCCTTGACCAGTTAGGCGGAGANCTTAACAGGCCAGGAGTCGGTGAAGNAATGGAACTGAAATTCACAAGTTTGGCAGGTAAGGAAATTGACCTCGCGGACATGAANGGAAAAGTGGTACTCGTTGATTTCTGGGCCACTTGGTGCGGACCCTGCATCGCAGAATTACCAAATGTTCTCAAAGCTTACGAATCCTACCATGACAAAGGNTTTGAAATCATTGGCATTTCACTTGATAACGCCAAGGACGAGGACAAACTCAAGGCATTCGTTAAGGATAGGAACATGCCATGGCCTCAGGCCTTTGATGGCAAGGGTTGGGGCAATTCTCTTGCAAAGAAATTTGGTATCACTTCTATTCCCGCCACTTTCTTGATAGGAAAAGACGGCAAGATTGTCTCTTCCAATCTGCGCGGTCCCGCACTCAGCACTGCAGTGAAAAAAGAACTCGGCCTATAAATTNTAGAGTAATTTATTTTTACTTTTTTCTTTCAGAACGGCCAACTTCTCGGAGTTGGCCGTTTTTTTATGCTGAAATAACTGACTCTGGGGGCATTGAATAACGATAATAGTTAATTTTAAAATAAATTCAGTNACTCTGAATTAATTTATAAAATTTGATACCAATTTAGCTGTTTTCGTGTTTAATTACTGGCCCCTNTCAAATGATTTCCGCCAAAGATGTTCCTGCGAATGCACGGATACTGACCGTATCTGTTGATGGGGAACTTGTGGAGTTGAGGGACGGTGAAACTATCTACGAAGTCGCTGAACGGTGCCGCAGAGAAGTTCCAACNCTATGCTACGACCCAAGACTAGAAGCATTTGGATCTTGTCGTCTCTGTGTAGTCGAAGTTGAGGGAATTAAAAATCCGGTCGCATCCTGTACGACGAAGGCGACCGATGGAATGGTCATTAAGACCAGGACTGACTCTATCGAGCAGTACAGAAAAACACTCCTCGAAATGGTTGCTAGTGAGAACCGCAACCTGGACATTGATCCCTTGTCCGGCTACGCGAGCCAGGAACTTGGTCACCTAATTGAAAGGTATGAGGCTAGGACAGACAGGTTCTGTGGAAAAAAAAGCGGCACAACTAATGAGGATGACAAGAATCCTTTCATATTACGTGATTATGATAATTGTATTTCATGCTATCGCTGCGTGAGGGTCTGTGCCGAACAGGAAGGTGATCATGCAATCAATATCGTTAACCGGGGATTCGANACTCAAATTTCAACTGAGTTCGGGAATGACCTTCGCGATTCTCAATGCACTTTTTGCGGTCAGTGCGTTCAGACCTGCCCCACCGGAGCCCTATCTGACAAGAAAGCGCTCCGAGCCAAAGAATCACCTGAAGAAATAAAGAAGACGAGATCAGTGTGCCCCTACTGTGGTGTAGGATGCACCGTGGATATTCTCAGTAAAGGGGACCGTGTCGTGGGAATACAGCCGGCCATGGACGGACCAGCCAATGAGGGTGCCCTATGCGTTAAGGGCCAATATGCCTTTGATTTTGTGCATCATCCTGACAGACTCCAAAAACCTTTAATTAGGCAGGACGATGGGACTTTCAAAGAGTCTGATTGGGACGAGGCTCTCGAAGTGGCGGCTAAAGGATTTACAAAAGTACTTGAAGAAAATGGTCGGCGGGCAATTTACGGAATTGCTTCCGGGCGGGCACCTCACGAGGCTGCTTACACGATGCAGAAATTCATCAGGTCCAATTTTGGTACTAACTACATAGACAACTGTAGTCGAAGTTGACACGCTCCCACTGTCGCCGGTCTGGCGGCCACCATCGGAAGAGGAGCAATGAGCAACCCGCTCGTTGATATGGAACACCCGGAAGTCATCTTCGCAATTGGCACGAACATGACCGAATGTCACCCAGTAGCAGCAACTAGACTCAAAAAAGCGGTGTCCCGCGGAGCCAAGATGATCGTAGTTGATCCACGCGAAACCCGATTAGCCAAGATGGCCGATCTTCACATCAGGATCCGGGTCGGATCAGACGTGGCTCTGCTCCTTGCAATGGCTCATGTCATTTCCCGAGAAGGTCTCATTGACAAGGAATTCATCGAATCGAGAACCTCAGGATCTGAGGATTTTCTTAATCATGTCAAAGATTTCACCCCTGAGTGGGCATCAGAAATCTGTGAAGTTCCCGCCGAACAGATAGAACAAGCTGCTCTGTGGTACGGCGAAGGNAACCCNTCAGCTATCTATTATACTTTAGGAATCACAGAACATATCTGTGGTGTCGATAATGTTCAATCACTCTGCAACTTATCCTTAATGACNGGGAACCTCGGGATCAAGGGCGGAGGAATTAATCCAATGCGCGGCCAGAATAATATNCAGGGCGCCGGAGACTGTGGAGCTGTACCAAATAACTTTCCGGGATTTCAGCCCTGCGATGACCAGAGTCACGCTGATAAATTTTCGAAGGCGTACGGAAATCAGATCGATGCTCAGAGAGGGATAACAAAAGTAGCGGCACTCAATTCGTGTGGNAGTGAAGGACCAGACGGAATACATGCCATGCTCATCGACGGTGAAAATACGGTGGTCACTGACCCGGATATGAACCACTGTAAGAATGCCCTCAAGAGCCTCAAACATCTTGTAGTCATTGATTTATTTCTGACAGAAACAGCGCAACTGGCCGACGTTGTTTTCCCGGCAACTGCCTTTGCTGAGACTGACGGAGTTCAGACAAACACAGAGAGGAGAGTTCAGCGACTCCGTGCAGCGGTACCACCTCCGGGCGAAGCTAAGCCGGATTGGTGGATAATTTCCGAAATTTCAAAAAGAATGGGCAATACCCAATTTAATCATTTTGAGTCTGCCAAAGATGTCTTTAACGAACTCTGTTCACTGAGCCCAATCTATGCCGGATTGGACTGGGACAGGATAGGTGANGGCGAGTTTCAATGGCCAGTCCCTGAAAAGGACCATCCAGGGACACCCCGTTTACATGAAAAGGAATTCAAAAACGGTAAGGGTCTGTTTAAAATAATCGGATACCGTGATCCTGCNGAAGTCATTGATGCGGATTATCCTGTGTGGCTCACTACTGGCCGTAGATTACAAGCCTATCATAGCCGTACCCAGACAGGACGAAGTGCGGGGATNGATTATTTACTCAATGAAGAGAGTCTGGAGATCAATCCATCTGACGCTGCTGACTGGAACATAGATGATGGAGAGNTCGTGGAAATGAAAAGCCGTCGAGGCAGTATTCAGATCAAGGCCAGACTCACTGACTGTTCCCCTAAGGGAACCGTATTCACCAGCTTTAGCTTTGCCAGTGTTCCCGTAAATATTCTTACCGGGAGCGGATATGACCCTATCACTGATACGGCCGAATTAAAAGTCTGCCCAGTCAGTATCACAAAGATAGATCAAGGATCGGCCTGAACTTTTTGAAAGGACCCGTTACCGTTTCTTTTTTGTCTGGGAAAACATCCATTCAAAGACCTCAGGGTTCCCATAGCATGGTTTCCAGGCATCATGCTTAATTCCTGAGTCCTCATCATATTCAGTGTACTTGATGTTCCCTTTGACCTTCTTCAACGCATCCACGATTGCCCGGGTAAAATCAACACTCACAACATTGTCTGCGACACCATGATGAGTCCAAATTGGAACGTTTTTAATTTTCTTTGCGATTCGTGGATTTGCTCCCCCGCAGACGGGCACTGCAGCGGCAAACATGTCAGGTGCGTTGGAGAGAGCTTCCCATGTTCCGAAACCTCCCATGGAAACTCCAGTGATATAGATCCGGTCCTTATCGACTGGAAGATGTTCGATTGCCGATTTGACCAGACCAATCACNTCATCCATATATTGNCCCCTCCAGCCCTGCCCATCATTCGGGCACTGAGGAGCAATGATAAATGAAGGGTTCTCTTTATAGAAATCCTTNGAAGTGAATTTTCTGGGAACGCTAAATAACTGTTTCTCATTATCGGTCCCGCCCGAGCCTCTTCCATGAAGAAAAACCACAAAAGGATATCTCTTATTTGTTTTCAGCCTCTTCCCTCCCCAGAACCTGAATTTNAGGCTCTCATATTCCATCTTCTCCCANGTATCATTTAACCGGTCTTCAAAGATCCCNCTAGGATCCTTCTTTTCTGGCCCGGAAATCTCCTCCAACTTTTCTTGAACCCACTTCCTGTCCTCTTCTGAAATTTTATCAAGCGGAAGCGTGAATCGTCTNCCGTCGGTTTTGCGTTTCAGAGTAACGTTTCTATCATTACCCGCGACAAACTCAGCTTCCAAAGTNCTNCCGTCCAATGAGGTCCAGACCCTCAAATCATTACCGGCCGCATTCAAAATAAAAACAGCAACAAATACAATTACTAAGATTTCCAACCTCATTCTTTTTCTCTTATTTTTTTATTATACAAAGATCATAGACCCCATTATTCGCCACTAAAAGAGAATAAATAAAACTCATAATATTTCATACTATNCGATTAGNATTTGCCAAANTGGCGCTGAGGATTATCGGCCCAACATGATCCTATGAGTAAGATAGCCGGTAAGGTGGAGCAGAGCCAGAGTATCGGCATATAAGCATCATAGAGTGCCAGCGATGCGCCGAACAACAATGGACCGATACCGCTAGCAATGACCATGCTGGACATACTCACACCACTCACTGATCCGAGCCATCGACGNCCATAAAATCTGGGCCACACAATGCCNCTGAGACAGGCAAATCCGCCACCAGCAATTCCATTACCCACAATGTAGGAAACGACACCCNGACCAGTGTCTAGGTGAATGACTCCTAAGACTGAAAAAAAACCGGCCCCGTTCACGACACCGAGAAGATATTTGAGTCTGATTCTCGAACTGATCCAACCCATAAATAAATTAGATATGACGCTGATAACTGCCATCGGAACAAAGTANCCGATCACCTCAACCGCATCTCTCCCTGAACTCTTACCTATTGATATTATGTGAAACGTGACCGCTGTNGTGTAGAGAGAAATNAAACTGAATGATAAATTAAAGGCCCAGAACGGCCATGTCTTGAGGGACTCCCAAAGTTCAAAATCTCTATGAGCAACAGCATCTTCGTGAATCTTTCTTTCCGTTTCAACGCCTCGGCCACCGTCCATGGTCAAATCGCACTCTTCAGGATTGTCACGGAAAAGTAACCAACCGAGGCCCGCCATTATGATAACTGTCATCAGGCCTAGGACAAGCCATGCTCCTGACCATCCAAATTGATCACTCATCCACTTGAGGCCACGCGGTGCAAAAGAAAAAGAGAACGCTGTGAAGACACCGCTAAGAGCAAATGCCTTGCCCCTGTCATAATCGAACCACTTACCAATGGCATTCCTCCCTGTCATGGTGAGGACTCCCTGAGCCGAAGCACGAATCATAAAAAATCCCAAAGTAATAATCACAAATGCAATGAACCCTCTCGATAATGATATTAATGGACTCAGTACATCTAATATGTTTCGGACCTGACTTAAATAAAGTAAGACCAGACCAGTGGCTATTGCAGAATAGACAATCATGCGTCTAGCACCTATCCGGTCATAGAGTCTGCCAAAGTAAGGGAGGCTCAGTCCACTCACGACGGTACCAACGCAATAGGCCGTACTTAACTGGACACGGTTAAGACCAAGTTCCTCGATCAAGGTGTCAGTAAAAACCGCAAAGCCCATTGTCTGGCCGGGTATACTGAAGACAACGGCCATTGTGCCGGCCAAAACAATTACCCACCCATAAAAGAACGGAAACTTATCTGGACTGAAAGGAAACTTAGGATCCCACAATTTGGATATGGGCTGTTTACTCTCACATTGATCCGGCATTCGAGACATTGCTTCATTTGAAGCAAATCGCGACAAACTTTTTGATTAATTAATTTCCGAGAAGGTACCGGTGCCCCGGACAATCAAAAAATGGGTCAGGCAGTACTAAAAATCGAACCTGTTCTCGTCTTTCTCCTCTTCCTCTTCCTCTTCGTCTTCCTCTTCGGGTTCTGTTCCCGTCTTAGTCTTAATCAGTTCCTGATCATCAGCAGAAAGCTTTGAGATATCATATTCAAATTGCCTACCGTTCCTGAACCGAAACTTACCCTTCACTCCTTCTAGAGAAATTAATGCCGCTACCAGTTTCCGGCCATCAGCGTTTGTCCAGGTCCTCTCATTGACAAGATATTTTGGCTTCGCGAATGGATCAGTCCCTAATGATTCGGCTGAACCGGACAGGTCCCCCTCCTTAACATCCTTCAATGCCGTCTTAATCGCCTTTTCAGTGTCGGGATTACTTGGATGCCCATGATATACCAGATTACCATCTACTCCGAACACGGCCATGTGGGGAATGCCACCACTGAGTCGGGGACCACTCACTCCTTTAGTAACAGTGAACTTTATTTTGTGATCATCGACTGCCTTTTCGATGGCCTCTGAAGCACTTCCCTGCACTTCAGCACCGATAAGAACCATACCTTTTTTTGAATATTTTTTATCCATCTGAACCAGATGGGGCATTCCTGCAATGCAGGGTCCTCACCGGGTCCCCCAATACTCAAGGACAACGACCTT
>PAPL01000047.1 GCA_002708885.1 Verrucomicrobiales bacterium
GACGCCACGTTCAACTGCTGCTGTATCATCTGGTAAGAGCATGAGGCCGAAGCTCAATGAAAGGATTAGCCCTCCGGCAAGGAACAATGAAACCCTAGTGAATAAACCAAGCATCACTGCTGCACCAACAATCAGTAATGCCCAAGGAAGAAAAGTTGCGTATGGTCCAAGCGTCCATTCGGGAATAGCTGTGTTGGTTCTTATTGTATCTGTAATATTGGCCATGGTTTTAGCAGCCTGTTCTGTATCGAGAAATCCAAATTTGTATTCTTCCGATGTCCAACTACCATCAGTTTTATTTAGAAATTTAGTGAGGCCAGCGAACATGAGACGCATTCCTATCCACATACGAAGGAAAAAACAGGCCCAGGCTTCGCCTTTCAAAAATTGATTAGTTGGTTCTGACATGATGTTGTAAGATAAAATTTATAGTGTTTTTGTAGTCAATAGCCGCTTTTTTATTAGCGGTTATTTGAAATGTTTATACGAATTCTTCAAGCATTGCAACTAATGCCATCACTTCGTTCATAAACTAATTTAGTATTGTTGACTATTGTTCTTAGCGGATCCATCATCAAATTATGTCTATGATTATTGGTGAATCTTCCTCAACGGAAGCTGATTACAAGGCAAAGGCCAAGGAACTTTGCCAGTCCCTGCTTGAAGATCCTAGTTTAAAAGAGGTTTTTGGGTCCATTGACAGGTTCATGGAGGATGACGAGGCGAAGGGATTATTCAGTGAGATGCAGACCAAAGGCGAATCATTACAGATGAAACAACAGTCAGGTATGGAGCTGACTGCCGGTGAGGTCGAGGAATACAATAAGATCAGGGAGAAAATGCTAGAAAATGAAACAGCAAATGCCTTCGTTAAAGCTCAGGAATCAATACAAAGCGTTCACCAGACTCTCGGCAATTGGGTATCTTTGGTATTCGAAAATGGTAGGATGCCTACAGATGAGGAGTTTGCGGGGCATTGCGGCCCGGGTTGAGGATGTCATTAATGATGGCCGGTCTGGGCCACAAATAGTAATTAAATTAAAATTTTAAATCATCATAATTGAGTGATGTTTGCTTTGTGGGGTAGTATTTCTATTGAAGATGGATCTCATTAACTATAGGAAAAAAATAATCTGTTCCTTAGACTCATTGCTGTCCTTTCTTGGGATTCTTATCGTTTTATTGTTCAGCGCATGTAATGGAGCGTTTTCTCAGAGCGTTTCCTACGAAAAAGAGGTGTTGCCCATACTGGAGGAGCATTGCTTTGATTGTCATGGGGATGGAACAGCGAAGGGAGACATCTCTCTTGATTCTTGGAAATCTTCACGGGAAAGAATTTCTGACATTGAAACTTGGAAGGATGTTTTAAAGAACGTGTCATTAAAACTAATGCCACCACCCAAACGAAAATCTCAACCAAGTGATCAGGAAAGAAAAACAATCACCAATTGGATTGAAAGTGAAGTGTTTCGTTTGGATCCTGATAATCCGGATCCTGGCCGAGTTACGATCCGCCGTTTGAATAAGCAGGAATATAATAATACGGTAAGAGACTTAATGATGGTCGATTTCGAGCCGGCGAAGGACTTTCCCCCTGATGACACTGGTTATGGTTTTGATAATATTGGTGATGTTCTGAGCATTTCTCCGGTGCTGCTAGAGAAATATTTAAAGGCAGCGGATCAAGTCACTTCGGCTGCGATTAGAACATCGGATCCACCTGAAAAAATTAAAAAATATGAGGCTAACAAGCTAAAGGGAGGTGAACCTAGGGGAGGGGCTCGTATCTTACCTACTAAGGGTTCCGTAACTGTCAGGCACAAGTTTTCTCAGGGTGGAGAATATATAGTAAAAATTCGTGCAGGAGCTGATCAGGCAGGGAACGAACCGGCAAAGATGCCATTATATGTTGGAGGTAAAAAAAGACTTACATTTGAAGTGAAGAATAGGCCCGATAAGATGCAAGTTTACGAGTACAGGCTACGCATCGATGAAGAGGAATTTGCTCGCAAATATGAATTAGATGACGGGATTCAATTGATTGAAACAAAGTTCATTAATGATTTTTATGATCCCAAAAATAAAGACCCAAGGAGGCGTGATAGAAATCTATACGTTAGTTCCATTGAAGTGGAGGGGCCACTTGGCGAATCAAATGACAAGTTACCGGATTTCCATCAGAAGACATTCAGTAGTCTTGAAATTAGTCCCGAAAACAGACTCAAAGAGGCAAAAAAAATACTCTGGCAATTTACTAACCGTGCTTATCGAAGAAAAGTACCTGAGTCTGAGATTGAGCGCCTGATGAGGTTCGTGAGGATAGGAATTGAAGAGGGAGGTGATTATGCTTTTGAAAATGGAATCAAGATTGCATGTCAGGCTGTCTTAACCTCACCATTTTTCCTTTTTCGGGGTGAGGTTCAGCCTGACCCCGATGATCCGGATGCGACTTACCGTATTGATGAATATGCATTGGCCTCTAGGCTTTCATATTTTATTTGGTCTAGCATGCCTGACGATGAATTATTTCTTCATGCGACTCAATCGACTTTGAGAAAGAATCTTAAATCTCAAGTCCTTAGGATGCTAAAAGATCCAAAAGCAAAAGCGCTGACAAATAATTTTGCGGGTCAATGGTTACAGTTAAGAGATGTTCCAACAGTTGANCCNGATCCNAAGACATACGGCNAGTTAGATTTCCATCTTAAATCTTCCATGCAGCGTGAGACGCAAATGCTTTTTGAGCATGTANTAAAAGAGGACCTNCCAATAACAGAGCTAATAAGTGCTGAGTACAGTTTTCTTAATAAAAGGTTGGCCAGGCATTATGGGATTGAAGGTGTTAAAGGTAATGGATTTCAGAAAATTTCTTTGGAGGGAACGAGGAGNAGAGGAATGTTGACACATGGTAGNATTCTNACGATCACNTCAAACCCTACGAGAACCTCNCCTGTAAAAAGAGGTAAATGGATTTTAGAAAATATTTTAGGCACACCGCCACCTGATCCTCCTCCAGGTGTCGATGAGCTTGACGGTAATAAGAAACTCAAAGGTAATCTTCGTCAGCGATTGGAGCAGCACCGGCAGGATCCTAACTGTTCATCTTGTCATGCTNTGATGGATCCTCTTGGTTTAGCATATGAAAACTTTAACGGGATAGGTGAATGGCGTGAAAATGATGAGGGTGCGCCTATTGATGCTTCTGGAAAACTGGTGTCCGGAGAGTCCTTCAAAACACATGAAGAATTTCAAAAAATTCTTTTAACTGCAAAGCGCGATGACTTTCTTAAATGTGCTAGTGAAATGATGCTCACTTATGCTTTGGGCAGAGGAACAGAATTTTATGATAAACTTGCTTTGCAATATATAGTAAAGTCTTTGAAATCCAATGATATGAAATTTTCTGCTTTGGTCTTGGGTGTGGTCAATTCGGTGCCCTTTCAGTACAGGAGAGGGGACGGTAGGAGGATTTATGATTAGCTTTAATAAAATAAAAATACTCAATGCTTCTTTTCCGATCATTGTATTTTTTGCTATCGGATTTTTTCAGAAGGTAGGAACAGTCTTAGCGGGTGATCAATTGCGTGAAGTTATTGTGAGTCACACCGATGAGAAGGGAGTTCTCCAACTTTATCGTATGAATGAAGATGGAACTGACAGTCGTCAGATCACTCATTCAAAGAACGGATGCCGCATGCCGAGTTGCTCTCCAGATCGAAAGAAAGTTGCCTACGTTGAACAGATCGGCCATGGGTTAGCTTTAAGGATTTCCGATCTGAATGGTGATAATGCCAAGACGTTGATAGGAGAGGGTATGAATTTGATGCCTTCTTGGATACCTGACTCAGAGCATCTGGTCTGGATGAAAGTGAAGCCTCAACCCAAAAAACAAGACCCTGCCCGCAATGCACAGATTCATATCATGAATCTTAAAACAGGCCAAAGCCGGAAACTATTTACCCATGAGGAACAATTAAAGCATAGTAATGCTATGCCGGCCATTTCACCAAAAGGAGATCGAATTGCTTTTGTCTCTGATCGGAGCGGTGAGATGCGCATTTGGGTCAGTGACCTTGATGGAGCTAACGCTAATCTAGTTTCCCCGCCGGATAAAGAATATGACAAAGAGATTAAAGCACCCGTAGAACAAAAGGTCCCGGCATGGTCGCCGGACGGTAAATGGATCGCACATTGGGAAGGTGTGGAGATGATTCACATGAGTAAGTTTACGGGCATACAAAATCCTGAGCGGGACCGAATGATTTCGTCGACGTTTCATGTTTGGGTAGTTAGTAGCGATGGGAAGAATCGGCAAAAAGTGGGTCGAGGTGATGATCCTACCTGGTCTCCTGATGGATTTGTAACGCGAGCTTTTCCTGACCCTAAAAGAGGCGGGCCTAAAGTCATGATGAGAACTCAGTCAGGAGAGAAGGAGTTGCCAATTGTACCTCCCAAAAAAAATTGGGGGCGCTTTACCTGGTTGCCTTGATGGGAAAATTTACTGTATTTGCACCTAATTTTTGCTTTTTAAAGCAAAAATCTCTCAATTGGGCAGAATTGTTCCTTAAAATAATGAATAAAAGCTTAATTATTTAACGTTTCTATAGTAATTTTTTGCAGTTAGTGGAAGTTGATGTTGTATTAACTAACCAAAGTAAATTTCCCCGCAACATTAAAAATATGATAAAGGAAAAGCTGTCACGCCGAAAGGTCCTTAGAGGGATGGGAGTTAGTATATCTTTGCCAGTAATGGATTCGCTTAGCTCAAGATCTTTTGCTGGGGATGCTCCAGCCAAGTCTCCGAAGAGAATGGCATTTGTCTATTCGCCTAACGGCAAGAATATGCAAAAGTGGAGACCAGGATCCCTAGGGTCTGATTATCAATTGTCACCAACACTTGAGTCGTTAGCCGATCTCAAAAAGGACTTTCAGGTTCTCAGTGGCCTTGACCACAGAAATGCAACGAACGGAGGTGACGGTGCAGGAGACCATGCACGAGCAAATGCAACTTTCCTTACGGGAATGAGGGCAAAGAAGACAGCAGGTGCTGACATAAGGCTTGGCGTTTCAGTGGATCAAGTTGCAGCAAAAATTATTGGCACTGAAACAAAGTTACCCTCATTGGAGCTCAGTTGTGATGCTGCTAGGAAGAGTGGAAGATGCGATTCGGGTTACAGTTGTGCTTACCAGTATAATATCTCCTGGAGAGATGAAAAAATACCGATGGCTCCAGAAGCGAATCCTAGAGTTGTTTTTGAGAGATTGTTCGGTTCAGGTGAAAAAGGGAACAAGGAACAGAGACTGAAGATTGCAAAGCAACAGAAAAGCATTCTTGATTTTGTATTGGAAGACGCGAGCAGGCTTCATGGTAGGCTTGGACGTAATGATCAGCAGAAACTAGATGAGTATTTGACTGCTGTCCGTGACACTGAGCGCAAAGTAGTGAGGGCTGAGCAATTTGCGGCTAAAGCTCCTGACATGAAGATGCCCGAAGGGATTCCTAGTAATTACAAGGATCACATTCGGTTACTTTATGATCTTACTGCTCTTGCTTTTCAGACTGATACGACCCGTATTTCCACTTTCATGATGGCACATGATGGTAGTAACAGGAATTTCAGAGACATTGGAGTGCCTGAAGGTCATCACCATTTGTCGCACCACGGCNATAATAAAAAGAAGCTCGAAAAGATTGCTAGAATAGACAAATTTTATATTGAGCAATTTGGGTACTTTTTAAACAAATTAAAATCTATGGAGGACGGTGAAGGACAGAACGTTCTTGATAATTCAATGATTGTTTATGGTTGCGGTATTGCTGACGGTAACAGTCACAAGCATCATGATTTGCCTCTCCTTTTAGCTGGTCATGGCGGCGGAAGCCTTGAGCCAGGACGTCACTTGGATTTCCAGGGAGAGGTTCCATTGTCTAACTTGTATGTGGCCATGTTAGATAAGGTCGGAGCAAAAGTTTCCAAATTAGGTGACAGTACCGGAAAATTACCCAAAGTTTAAGGTNATTAAATTTCTTGGGCGCCGAGTAAAAAATCCTTCAATTGTTTCTTAGAGGGCAGGTAACCTCTTCCNCCCAAGGCCTTGGCATTCATTGCGCCCGCGGCGCTTGCCATTCTAGCGGCCTCATTGACTGGTATTCCCGATTCAATAGCATGGAGAAATGTACCGTGATAGACGTCTCCGCANCCGGTAGTATCTTCTATATCTTCAACTAAGAATGCGGGTTGATGAAAGGGTTCCTGATCTTCATGTTGGATCCAGCTTCCCCTTTGTCCATCCGTGATTCCAATGATATGGGCCTTTGGGAATAGTTGATTTAATTTTTTCCAGGTGGGTTGGGCTAATTTTTGCTCATTCGTTGCTTTCAATGCAAAATCGAGAGCGACGATGGCAATATCGATTCTTTTCATTAGTGGTAATAACTCTTCCCGGTAACGATGAGCGCCCCCATCAAAAGAAAGAACANTTCCTGTTCCTAGTGCATCTGCTATTTCACCGGCTTTGATGCATGCTTCGAGGTGTCTTCCGTTNCAGTGTATGATTTTGTGATTTTCAATCAGATTACCTTCAAGTGATTGCGGGTCGATTGCTTTAGTTGTACTTCTCACAAAGCGGATTGCTCTTGCACCGTCAGATGATCTGACAAGGACAGATGCTAGTGAAGCTGATGCACCTGGTTCGATTTTGATACTTTCGCATTGAATACCATGGTGNTTNAGTTCTTCGATAATTAGATTTGATTTCCAGTCGTCCCCCAGAACATCAATCATCGTTGTTGAACTTCCCAAATTAGCTGCAGTAGCTAATGCGGTGGGAACAGGNCCTCCTCCCATAAAAATCGCCGATTCAGCTTCTTCAACACTCTCATCAGAGGGAAGAGTTTCAACTTTAGTCAATATGTCCAAGGTGCATACACCTATTCCTAAGATTCCTCTTTGCATGAGGTTAGATTAAGTCGCTTCTAATACTTTGGATTTTACCCGAGAAAGTAGGGCAGGTTGCTTTTTTAATTCTTTAGTAAGAGCTTGGATAGTGGCGAGAGTTGGTGGACTCATGTGATGCTCGATCCCTTCGATATCATCATAAATAGTATCATCATATAAATCGAAAAGTTTGAAGAACTTGGCCAAACTTTCGTGACGATTGATAATCGCTCGGGCTATTTTTTCTCCTTCTGAGGTTAAGATAACCCCTCTATATTTTTCATATGAGACAAGGCCCTCAGCGTCCATTCTCTGTATCATACCTGTGACACTGGCCTGAGCGATATTCAGGTTCTTAGCAATATCAACTACCCGCGCATAGCCTTTTTTTTCGATTAGGCTTAATATTTGCTCTAGATAATCCTCTTGAGCGCGGGTCCCGCGTGGAGCGTCCGTCTTGGTACTGACAACTGAAGCCATGAATAAATAATGGCATGACTAAATTTATTTGGCAAACAAAATAATAATTGCNAAGACAATAAAAGTTAGGTTAGACTATATAATTAAAGATTAAATTAACAGAAGGATTGTTTTGCTATGATTTTACAGGTAGCACGAGTGCTCATTAGGTCATCACTGACTTACACAGTTGTTTTCTTATTGGGATTGTCGATTTTTTCGAGTTGCAGTTCCGATAAAAAATCTACTCATGCAGATGATCGGATCTTTGTCGTTACGACGACTACAATGATAACCGATATGGTTAATCAAATCGCCGGAGACAAAGTTCAACTCAATGGCCTCATGGGCCCCGGAGTAGATCCACACCTATATGAACCTATACCGAGTGATGGTATCGCTTTAAGTGAAGCTGACCTTATCTTTTATAATGGCCTTTTTCTTGAGGGGCAAATGATATCCAATCTTAAAGATCAGGGAGGAATCGATTTTGGATCTAGNGTTTCCGAGGATCTACTNAGAGGTGAAAAATCATANCCNGATCCACACATTTGGGGTAATGCAGAAATATGGGCAAATTGTGTGCCCTTAGTTGTTGAAGCGNTAATTGACGCAGATCCCTCGAACTCTTCCTATTACAGTGAAAGAGGCGATCATTTTATCAAAGTGCTGATGGATTTACACCAATGGGCAAGATCGAGGATNAGTACATTNCCTGAGGATTCTAGAATTCTAATCACGAGTCATGATGCTTTTGAATATTTTGGTGAAGCCTATGGATTGGATGTAGTTGCTCTTCAGGGAATTTCCACGGCAACTGAGGCGGGCATTGCTGAAAGGGTAAAGCTTGTCGATTTTATTAAGAAAAATAAGATCAAATCAATTTTTGTTGAGTCCAGTGTTTCCCCTGAGGCAATTAAAAGTATTGCTGAGGATTCGGGTGTCAGGATCGGTGGAGAATTGTTCTCTGACGCTATGGGAGAGCCTGGGGATATGGAAGAATTCAATGATGAGAAATATGATTTGGGCACTTATCANGGAATGATTAAGCATAATATAAACACTATTGTGGAAGCTCTTAAATAAATTCTATGACTACTGAGGATGCTGAGGTTCCGGCTATGGAGATTCATGATCTCACTGTGTCTTATCAAAAGAGACCAGTGCTGTATGGAATCGATATGGCGGTCCCTGCTGGCAGTATGGTAGGAGTCGTTGGGCCAAATGGTGCAGGTAAATCNACACTGATAAAATCNGTGATGGGTTTAGTTCAATTTTCTGATGGTTGGGTGAAGGTCTTTGGAGAGGATCTAAANAAAAATATTTCCAGGGTAGGGTATGTGCCGCAACGTGAATCGGTTGACTGGGANTTTCCNGTCAGTGTTCTAGATGTTGTTCTTATGGGGTGCTATGGGAGACTTGGACTCATTCGANGGCCCGGAAAAGAAGAAAAAGAAAAGGCTTTTTCAGCATTAAAAAAAGTCGGACTTGAAGCATATGAAAAACGACAGATCGCAAATTTAAGTGGTGGTCAGCANCAGCGTGTTTTTCTTGCGAGAGCTTTGGCTCAGGAAAGTGACCTCTATCTAATGGATGAACCATTTGCGGGTGTTGATGCGGCTACAGAGGCGGCGATCGTTGAACTTTTAAGAGAGATAAGGGATCAAGGTAAGACTCTAATTGTCGTTCACCATGATTTGGCCAGTGCCCGTGAATACTTTGATATGATGCTTTTGCTGAATATGAGAGTCGTTGCCTTTGGNAAAACTGAAGAAGTATATACTGGTGATTTATTGCAGAAAACATATGGGGGCCGTTTGACTGTCCTGTCCGAGGTCGCTGAGAAGTTTGCTAAAGAGGGAAGTTAATGAACTTAGCAGTGTCTAGGATTCGAATAATCATTATCCTCGGAGTATTAATACTCTCTCTGACAATTCATGAAGCTGCCGCTGCGCGTATAGGTGAAATGGTTGAGACGGANCCTTGGGATCAGATNAAAAGATTCATTACGTTATCTGACCGAGGGCTGCGTCTCAGTTTAANCGGGGCGCTTCTTTTTGGAGCAGTGTGTGGTCTATTAGGTAGTTTTATTGTGGTTCGTAAGATGGCTCTTTTCGGGGATGCTATTTCGCATGCTGTTCTTCCTGGCGTGGCATTAGGATTCTTGTGGAGTATGAGTAAGGATCCTGTTGCTATACTCATTGGTGCCACTTCAGCGGGTCTGGCAGGATCACTTTTAGTGGAAGCTATAAAAAGAACAACACGCATTAAACAGGACGCGGCTCTTGGAATAGTNCTCGCNTCNTTNTTTGCTATAGGACTTTGTCTTATTCGCATAATACAGAACAACGAAGGGGCCTCAAAAATCACGGGCCTTAAATCATACCTCTTTGGTGACGTTGCCGTATTAGACCGTGATGATGTTATGACAATGGGAGTCGTTGTCATTTTGACCATTATATTGTNTGGTCTTTTCTATCGGCCATTTCTTGCGATAAGTTTTGATAGGCAATTTGCGATTTCGATAGGTTTTCCTGTGAGAATTTTGGACGCTGTGTTTCAAATGTTTTTGGCTTTTGCTATTGTTATTTCTCTTCAGGCCGTTGGGGTTGTTTTAGTTTCAGCAATGCTAATAACGCCAGCAGCTACAGCGTATCTTTTAGTTGATCGTATGCACCGCATGCTATGGATAGCTATGGGAGTTGGTATGTTGTCTGCCATCATCGGTGTATTTCTCTCATTCCTTGGAAGTAATCTTCCTACTGGGCCATTTATGGTCCTTTCTGCGAGTTCAATTTTCACTATTGCTTATCTGTTTTCACCCAAGTATGGCAGATTCACTAAGTGGATAAGGTATCGTGCTCGAGTCAAAAAGGTCCGGGAGGAGAATTCTCTTAAGTCCATATATCACGTGTTGGAGAGTAGGGNACTGGACAGATCAGGTAATAAAGTATTAATGGAGGACCTTTCTAGTNACCGGAAAATGTCCAAGGCTTCAATAATGAAAGAAATTAATGGCATGGAAAGATCCGGACTAGTGGAGTTGGTTGGTGACAATATCATCCTAACTGCTGAGGGCTTCGATAAAGCTAGATCAGTCGTTCGTAATCACAGGCTTTGGGAACTTTATCTAACGAATGAAGCCGATTATGCCTCAGATCATGTTCATGATGATGCGGAGAAGGTAGAGCACTTTTTAAGTGATGAGGAGGTTGCTGAGTTAGAGTCTTATCTGGATTATCCGCAGCAGGATCCTCACGGTAAGCCTATTCCAGGGAGGGTAAATTTATGAGTTTCTATCAAATATTTATAGAGCCCTGGGAAAGACACGCTTCGGCATATTGGCCCATATTAGCGATGGCTTTTTTGGTTACCGCTACGTGCGGGCTCGTCGGTAATTACCTTGTATTGAGGCGTATTTCTTTGGTCGGAGATGCCATTAGTCACAGTGTCCTTCCCGGAATAGCCATTGCATTTATTCTTACAGGTTCAAGGTCCGAAGCTCCAATGTTTATAGGGGCTCTGGTAGCTGGAGTCATTACGACATTAATTATTGAGGTGTTGCATTCTCGGACACGTATCAAACAGGACGCAGCTATTGGCATTACTTTTTCAACAATGTTTGCCATTGGTGTAATATTGATATCCCTACATGGTAGTCATACTGATCTGGATTTAGACTGTGTGCTTTTTGGAAAACTTGATTTCTTGTCCACAAAAGAAAAAATTATCATGGGGTTACCTGGAGTGGTTATAACAATGGGAACAGTTGCTCTCATTGTTGGGATCATGATTTTATTATTCTATAAGGAATTACTTGTGAGTTCTTTTGACCCAAATTTGGCAGCGACGATAGGTATTAGTCCAAGGTTAGTTCATTATCTCTTAATGTGCATTTTATCAGTTGTTGTTGTATCGGCATTTTCTTCGGTTGGAGCGATCCTAGTCATTGCCATGTTAATACTACCAGCTGCCACATCATATCTTTTAACGGACAGGCTTCAGGTGATGATGCTATTTACTCTTCTACATTCTTTCATGAGCTCCATTAGCGGTGTCCATTTAGCAGTAGCTTTAAAAATTCCCACAGCACCTGCTACAGTCGTTTGCGGTATGATGTTTTTTCTAATGGCGTGGATTTTCAGTCCGACTCATGGTCTGATAAGAATTTGGCTCAGGTCACGAGTTTCAGTTTAGAATAAATTCATTCATTGATCTTACATTGATTAATGATTGAACCGGTTATTGCATTGTAGGCACTTACACATTTTAAAAGAAGGCATGACCGATTTATAAATTGAGCTGATTATTATAATGGAATTATATATCGATTTACCTACTATTAGGTAAATATATAAGGATTAGTTTTTAACACTTCTTAATTATCTAGTGGATTTTTAATAGTGAGAACTGGACCCGTTTCGGGGCTAATAATTACCAAAAGTCAATTTGACGATATGGAGTGAAAAAACTAAGAGTTAGCAGGAAAAACTAAAATATTCCCATTTAAAATAAGAGCGAAATCAAATCACCTCATCAAAATGAACAATAAAATAGTAAAAACCTTAGTCGCTACAATTTGCCTCAATTTTTGCGGACAAGCTTTTGTTTATTCTCAGGAAAAAGCAAAAGAGCAAAAACCATTCGGTTTAGTTTCAAGTATGCCTCAGGACACTGAAATTGTTTTTGGCCTTACCCGTTTCGAGGACTTTGCAAACGAAATAGGAAAGAGCAATACCTGGAAAAAGATCATTGAGTTGTTGGATCTGGAAGCGGGCATTGATATTTCAGATGCAGCGGAGCCATGGGGCTCGGCCATGGACTTCATTGGACAAGACGCCTTCTTTGGTTTTGGAAAAGGAACGGCNGCTCACCTTGAAAGGCTTACAGAGGTTAGTGAAGCCTTCAATAAGATTAGTTATGAGCTTGCGGGCAGTGAACTTTTATCTGAATTAGGTTTTGGAGGAAATGCTGGGACTGATCCTGAGGAATTTATGAGGGATTTACTCGGTAAGTTATTAAGTGATGAGGACGGAAAGCTTGAGAAGACACTCAATGAATTACAATTACCTTCATTCATTGCCGGATCTAAGGTGGGAAACGGGATGGCTGCTCAGCTAGTTAATCAACTCTCTGCGTTGGAGGATCAATTACCACCATTTGTACTCACCTCGGAATTCGATGTCAAAGAGGGGGTAAAGTTTAGATCTTGGAGTATCACAGCGAAGGACGTATTTGATGATAATGCTCGTGAGCAATTGCGTCAGGGAATAGGAGACAAGGATCTGGCAGAAAAGTTGGAAAAAATAATCGATTCAAAGAAGGTTGAAATTTCATTTGGTGCATTAGGTGATTATTTGATAGTTGGATTTGGTCCTGATCATAGGCACATCAGATTTGTGGACAAAGAGGAAGATTCTTTGATGGCTATTTCTGATTTCCAATTTGCCAAAGGCTATGCCGATAAAAAGATTCTGGCCTATAATTATCTTTCAAAGTCCGCACTTGATGCTTTTAGCCCTCCTAAGCAATTCTCATCTCTGGCAAATGATGTGACTGAGTTATTAAAATTGATCAATGAGGAAGGCATTGATCTTAAGAAAATTATTCCTCTGGTCAGCAAATTGGGTGGTCAATTGGATAAAGCCACTGAGATAACGTGGGATTCAACGGCCGGCGTTCTGTACAGAGAGAATGGATTAAAATGGGCTTCCGTTGGTGGTGGTAGTTTCCCGGGCTTGGATGCGGAGACTCCTTTAAGGTTAGCGCCGGCAGTATCAGATGATACTTTTCTTTTACTTAATGCAGCGGAGGATCCTGAATCAAGAAAGAACAGTATAGCAACCTTTGAGACTGTAGCTGAAATTATTCACGGAGTTGGTACAACTGCCGTTCAATTGCAAGGCGATCAGCAAGTNTCTGAAGCTTTTCAAATGTTCGATCAAATGTTGACGCCCAAATTTCTAAAAGTATGGGATATTTTTAAAACNAAAGTTGCCAATGGTTTAGGATCTGAAGGGGGCATTGTGGTTGATTTGAAGGGGAGCATGCCAAAGATTCCNGGTGTTCCGGCTGAATTTGTTAAGGACGGGAAAGTTCCAAGGATATCAATTTTCAATTCAGTGAAAAATAGAAAGCATCTTGCCGAAGCTTGGGAACAGTTAGTGCCTGCAATCAATGAAATTGCTGCGGNAATCCCTGGTCAGGAACCTGGTCAGGAAGTCCAAATACCTGACACCTTATCAATGGAAGGNAAAAACCTTACTACTCATTTTATCGGNTTGCCGTTTGTGAGTAATGATTTTCTCCCATCACTTTCGATCAGTGATGAGCTTTTCTTTTTAACCACTTCAAAGAAAGCTAGCGATGAAATTGCTGCAGCTATTCTTGAAAATNAGGACAAAGAGATTAATGGCTTTGTTTTNAGGGTCAATGTTCAGGAACTAATTCAATTTGCCAANTCATGGGTAGGTTTAATCGAAAAGAATGAGGACCTTGTTAATGATGATGAGACTATTGAAGTTTTAAATAATATTAAGAGGGTGTTGAAATTTGGTGAAGGTATCAAGGGCTTCCATTANAGGAGTTATAAGGAAGATCGTTGGAGAGAAGANTGGCATTTTAATATTGGGGACATTGAATAATTATCTGTTAAACAAAATTGCAGATACAGGNATAGTTTTATTATCACNGCNCTAGGTGGCAAATATCAAGTCAGTGATATTTGATCTGGACGGGACTCTGTTGGATACGATAGAGGACCTAGGAGATTCAGTTAATGAGGTCCTTGNAGCTAGGGNATACCCGACCCATTCCTATGNGGAATATTGTTTTTTTATTGGGGACGGTATGGAGAATCTTATTAAAAGATCTTTGCCCAATGAATGTCTTNCTGATGAANGANTNATTGAAGAGGTGTTAATAGATTATAGGGAAGCTTATACTCGAAATTGGAATAAGAAAAGCAGGCCATATGAAGGCATTATGGAATGCTTGGATTCTTTGAGATCCCGCAACATTGTGTCCGCTGTCCTATCGAATAAACCGCATCATTTTACTGAAATGTGTGTGGCGGAGCTGATTGGTAATCAACACTTTGATATTGTTTTGGGTCAAAGGGAAGGAGTGAGGAAAAAACCATCTCCTGATGCAGCTTTTGAAATATGCAATACTATTAAGGTTGATCCCAAAGATGTTGTTTTTGTAGGAGACACTAACGTTGATATTGTCACTGGAATTGCTGCGGGAATGAAAACAATTGGTGTGCTTTGGGGCTTCCGAGANGAGAGTGAACTCAGAGAGGCTGGGGCACATTATATAGTGGATAAACCCAATCAAATTTTAGAGATTATAGGTAATGGATTTAGCTGAATGATTCCAGAGCTTTGGAATTCCTTATGGTTTATATTATTTGTGCAGTCGGATTTTTTCTTATTCTATTCTTCTTTGATAATTTTTTAGATANAGTTCTTAAAAGGTTCATGGGGCTCTTTGGNNTTNGCANGGGTAATGCCGAATTCTTATCTTTTGAACTGAATGNCAGGAAAAAATTGCTGATNATACTTATTAAAAATTCAGGAAAAGAAAGTACCAGAATTGCAGCGATNCGATGTGAAAATGAAGAGGGAGATTTTTATTATCCGATCCCTTATTTGAGTGAAGATGATCTTAATTGTTTAACGGAAAAACAGGCCAGATTGAATTTTTCCAAGAAGTTGATCAAGTCAGATCAAGAGTTGTCAGTTATTCTAAATATAGAGGAATTGAGATCGAATAATTGCCAAGGCTTGGCTATTATGGATGCTGGCGGAAATTCTAAAGATATTCCTAATTTCCTTCAGTTAGTAAATGCTGATTAGAGAAAGACGACATTTACATTTTCCGATGCCTCTTCGAATGCGCAAACTGTCATAATATATGGTTCTGGACATGCTAATTCAACGAGTCGTAGTGAGGATGCATAAGGGATATGGCTACACTCCAAGGTGCCGTATTTTCTGTTTTCAGTTTGAAGACTTAAATTAACTTTTTTGGGATCAAGGCCCAAGCCCAATCCAATACTTTTAAGAAAAGCTTCCTTTGATGTCCAGAAACGGAAAAACAGTTTTCTTTTANCANTGCCTGATTCGGTATTTATTATTTCTCTTTCGATTGGAGTAAAAACTTTTTTTGCCACTTCATCAANATTGGTGTTTCGGTCTCGATTTTCGACATCTATACCAATTTCATGGTTCCTGGAAAATGCTATTCCGGCGAATCCCTCAGTATGAGAGATGCTGAATTTAATATTTTCTTTTTGATTTAGATATGGTTTTCCATTCGTTGAAACAGCGATTTTCAGTTCTTCAGGACTATTATCGAGCCACTTGGACAGTGCATTTCTGAGTATGCTTCTGCATTTGCTGAAACGCAGCTTGTCCTGTGGATAATAAAATTCTTGGGCCCTCTCCATTTCATTGATTGAGAGGATGTCCGTATAATCTGTCCAACTTTCTTTAGTCTGATCTATTTCAAAGGCCAGAACTATCACCTCACTGTCTATAATGCCATTTGGTATTTGTGGATGCATTAATGGATTAACGGCAGGATTTGTTAAATAGAGACCGAGTCTTTTATGTTTTCGAGTACTGGAAAATTATTTCTCCATGAGGATACCTTTTCGATTTTTATGGTCGAGCTGAATATGCCTTCTTCTTCACCTGCATCTAGGACGATTGTTCCCATTGGATCAATGATCATGCTTCTTCCATTATAATTGCTGTTCGGATCAGTTCCTGTGCGATTAACACCTACAACGTAACTTTGATTTTCTATGGCTCTTGCTTTTAATAATGTGGCCCAATGATCGATTCTGTCTATTGGCCAGTTCGCAATGTTAATTATTAGATTCGCTCCTTTAGAAGTGAGTCCCCGATAGATTTCAGGAAATCTAAGGTCATAACATATGGACAGGCCAATGATCCATGGTTCCCATTCGAATGTTGTTAGTTCGTTGCCGGCCACATAAGTATGATTCTCATGCGCCAATGGAAAGAGATTGTTCTTTTGGTATCTTGTTATTTTTCCGTCAGGAAACGCGGCAATTGCCTCGTTGTGAAAGAGATTATTATTTTGGATTGCTATTCCACCTATAACACAGCATTTAAGTTCATTTGATTTACGGAGTAAGAATGATGCGTTAGGAGAATCTTTATGCGTTATATCCTCACTGAGTGAAGTGTCCATGCTGAATCCCGTAGCATACATTTCAGGGAGGACTATAATGTCTCCGGGCAAGGGTCTTAGTTCTCCAAGCATTTTTTCTACAGAATCTCTATTTTCTTCAGGACTTTCCCAAATAGTGTCCATCTGAATTAAATGAATATGCATAATATTGATTGTTAATGGGCTTAATCTGATTGCAAAGAGTGAAATGTGGCGAGAACCTTTATGTGAAAATGAATTCAGGTAATTCCTCGAGCAAGAAACGTAAAAGATTGGGGCCGTTCTGGTTGGGTTTTTTTCTGGGACCGATTCTTATTTGCGTGCTGTTTTTTAGGCAGACATTTGAACTTATCCGGGATGCTTTCGCTAATATATTACCAATATTTTTTACTCCTGGACTCCTTGAAATAACTCTTGGCCTGTTTGGCTTTTGTCTCGTGATTTTGATTAATTATTTTTTGCGCTCAGAGCAAGAGGATGAGTGGGTTTATATTGAGGAAAAAAAAACCACGGAAGATGATGAGTTGAAAGAAGGGTCGTGAGTTTTCTTTCCACTAATCTGAGGAAAGTTCCTGCAGGAGATCATAACTGAATATTCCTGTATTATGGCCATCACTGAAGACAAATTGAATCGCATAGCCTCCAATGATTTCCCAGCCGGTCACTTTTACTCCAGGAAATTCCTTTTGGTCAGAGCCTCCTATTCTGTTTCCAGTAAGATCAGTTTCTCCTTTGTTCTCTGCACTTGGTGATTCTTTGCGCAACTTTTCCATTGAGCAATAAGTTTCGGTTCCGTCATTCCAACGGATAGCGATCTCTTCACCAATTGCCTGAATCCTCTCTGGGCTAATCACTGAGGAATTTCTTCAGTTTTTTTATTAAAGAGTTGGACAAATTCGCCATAACCTTCTTCGGCCAGCTTCTCTTTAGGAATGAAGCGCAATGAGGCTGAATTTATGCAGTACCTTAGTCCTCCCTTTGATTTTGGACCGTCGGGGAAAACGTGTCCGAGATGTGAGTCTCCTGTCTTTGCTCTGACTTCGGTCCTAGCATAACCAATTTTAAAGTCTGTTCTGCTTTCTATTTCGTTTGCATCAATAGGTTTGGTGAATGCAGGCCATCCACAGCCTGAGTCATATTTATCTTTAGATGAAAAAAGAGGCTCTCCTGAAATGATACAGACGTAAATTCCCTCTTCAAAATGCTTATCAAATTTATTGGTCCAGGGCCGCTCAGTGGCTTCATGCTTTGTGACCTGATACTGAAGAGGTGTCAGTTTATTTCTCAACTCCTCATCTGTGAGAGGTTCATACGCTTTCCTTTTCGGCATTTTTTCTGATTCTGGTTTTTTGACTGGCTCTTCCTTTGCGACTTGTGTTTCAGGATTCACTGAAACCGGCTCAGGTTCCTTTTTATTAGTTTCCTTTTGTTCTATTTTAGGCTGACTTGAGGTTCCGGATTTTTCAGTTGTGGAATTCTCACTACGATCACAGGAGCACACAAAAATTCCTGCGACTAATATTGCCAATATATTAATGAGCGGTTTCATGTAGTTGAATGGGTTATAAACTAATTATTTAAAGTTTAGCGAGATTTTTGTGAAAGTGCAACTGGGCATAAGGGCACTNNATTGAGTTAATTTATATTATTATTGAAAATTATTTAAATATCCTAAATAAATCATATTATNCAAATTAAATGGATAAAGAGATCCAAAATCGCATCGACTGGGCAATAGNGGCCTGCAGTGAACGGGGACTTCGAAGGACCCAAGCTTTACGCGAACTGTTAAGGGTACTGATAACACGTCAAGAGCCTTTAACATTGGCCGATCTTTGTGAATCTGATGAACTTTCCAATCAATGTGACCGTGCAACAGTATTCAGATTATTGGGAAGGCTTTTAGATAAGGGGATTATTAGAAAGTTGGGTTTNCAAGAGCGGGCCGCCTATTACATTTTTTCCTATCCNGGGGAGCATAATGATTATCTTGTCTGCACTGATTGTGGCAAAATTGAAACTCTGAGTCTGAAATATTGTCCTGTCGAGGCTCTGGAAAAAGAGGTGATGAAGAATAGTGGTTTTTCTGGCATATATCATGAGCTTGAGTTTTTTGGTCAATGCCCTGCCTGTGCGTAATGCAGTATATTCTCAGTGGAACCTCATTNGAGTGATTAATTTTTGTAGCGAAGTGGCTTTGTCGAGGTTGACATTGGCGTTAAGCGGATTAAATACTCGTTATTAACTGAATAGAGCCAGGGTGGCGAAACTGGTAGACGCGCCAGATTTAGGATCTGGTGTCCTTTGGACGTGCAAGTTCGATTCTTGTCCCTGGTACTTTTCACCGCTATATGNCATGCGGTGAATTTTGAGCTGTATCCGTTCTTGTTTAATATTNCTGATTNTNACTNNGTTTTTAATNGGAATTCTAACATGTTATAAAATAATATTATTTTTATACTATGCAAAGATCCTTTGATCTCTAACATATTTATATTAATAAAGAACCGGAAAAAGAACCGAAAACAAAAAGTCATTAAATAAAAACAGTTGTTATGGATAAGATTAAAACTATTCGTTTGATTTGTGGTGCAATAATAGTGGTGGGATTCTTTTTGCCTTGGATGGATATGGGCGAAATGGGTGAAATGATGAGTGGTTTTGCTGCTATGGCAGGTGGAGAAATGAGTTCAACTNTTAGTGGGTTTAAATTAGCCAGTGGCGGCGNAGNANTTCCTGGAGAAAGTTATCNTTTNTTGTGGCCAGTTCCTATATTTGGATTGCTCGCGGCCTTAGCGAAAGGTAAAAAGCAGCTCTTTCTTGGATCCATTGCAGCCATTATTCTTATTTTAATAGGTGGTCCCTTCCTAAAGGAAGGGGCTCAANTNATGAGTTCAGGAATGACGACATGGGCCATAGGTAAAATATTATCAATTCTGGGGTGTGTCGTGTTGCTGATAACTGGATTCACAGATGGCAGTAAATCAGAAGCCACCTCCTCTTAAAATTTTTAGGATCTGATTAGATCATAAATTTGTTATGGATAAGATTAAAATTATTCGTTTAATCTGTGTGGCAGTAATAGTGGTGGGATTCTTTTTGCCTTGGCTGGATCTGGGTGAAATGGGTGAAATGATGAGTGGTTTGGCTGCTATGACAGGAGAAGAATTCAGTTCAACTTTTAGTGGTTATCAGTTAGCCATTGGNGGCAAAGAAAATCCAGGAGGGGAGGGATATCCTTTATTGTGGGGAGTTCCTGTATTTGGATTGCTTGTATTTTTGGTAAATAAAAAAAGGATCCTTATGATATTTTCAGTTTTAGCAATATTTACCATTTTAATATATGGTCCAATGCTAAAGGAAGGGGCTCCTTCAGGAATGACGTCATGGGCCATAGGTAAAATATTATCAATTAGTGGGTTCGTTGTGTTTCTGATAACTGCCTATACAGGTGGCAGGAAAACAGAAGCCACCTCTCCTTGAAATTTTTAAANTTCGANNGAGGNCCTNAGACCANCTTAATAATTANGAACTGTANNTTACGGTCAAGTCGATGCGATTTNATCTGAATNAATCGATTNTGCNANAANNNGGCCTNTTTCTAATGANTNGATNGCGACAGTANNTGATGATTTTAGATTGTAATTATTTCAAACGTTCCAGTNNGTAGTTATTAAATAATATTCTTTATNATAGACCTTATCAGGTCACNCACATCNAAATATAGGAGATTGCCTTTTCGGNCTATTAATNAGATAATGAATNCATGAGGGGCATGAGACTTTTTCTNATATTATCATTTTTTTTNCGNTTGTATGGTTTTTCTGCTCCGGAAAANTCATACACATATCATGCNGAAGGGAAGGGGGGAGCAGTAGCTGCTGAGGATCCAGCAGCAGTGGCGGCTGGGATGGAGATTCTAAAAAATGGTGGGAATGCCGCTGATGCGGCCGTTTCAGTGATGCTTACNGCTAGTGTAGTTGATTATGGTATGTTTGCCATAGGAGCTGAAGTCCCCTTCATTATTTTTGATAAGAAGTCTGGTAAAGTGAAAACATTATCGGGTTTGGGTTCAGCTCCATTGGATAAAGAGTCGATGCTCTTTTATTATGATAAGGGTATACCCGGAGGAGGTGGGATTAAGGCTGCCCCTGTGCCCGGTGCAGTTCATTTATTTTTTACCGCACTGATTAAATACGGAACGATGACTTTTGCCGAGGTGTCGAGGCCCGTTCTCCGAATCCTTGATGCAGGCGGTCAGGATTGGTACGATGAATTNGCAAAGACTCTNAGAAAATTAATTGATAGAGAGTCGATCACTGCTGGGAGCCGGGAGGAGAAATTAAAGGCGGCATGTGACCGGTTCTATGCGGGGGACATAGCCAGACAATTGGTGGATTACTATAAGGAGAAGGGAGGATATCTTCGGTTACGGGATTTGAAGGAGCACAGGACCCTAATCGAGGACCCTGTAAGCATTAATTATCGAGGCTACACTGTGTTGAAGTGTGGTCCGTGGACACAAGGGCCCTACCTTTGTCAGACATTACAAATATTAGAAGGATTTAAAATANATCAAATGGGACACCTTTCTGCCGATTACATACATGTGCTCACAGAATCTTTGAAGCTAGGTTTAGCTGANAGGGACTTTTATTATGGAGATCCAAGATTTGNGGATGTGCCATTATCAGGCCTGTTATCAAAAGACTATGCGAAAATACGTCGCCCTTTAGTTGATATGAAGGTTGCATCAATGGAAGTTCGTCCTGGTGATCCTATTGAGATGAAACCATTAGTGGATGAGCCNGCTAAGTATCGGCCAGGACCAGGAGGAACAACTACNTGTGTAGTNGCTGACCGTTGGGGTAACTTTGTNGCAGCGACACCGAGCGGTAATCCTCCTTATAATATTTGCGAGCCCCTGGGAATAGCCCATGGGAATCGATTGCGAAGCCTTAACACTGCACCCGGTCATCCGAACCGGATCGAGCCCGGNAAGAGGCCCAGGATCACTCTTACTCCTACCTTAGTTTTGAAAGATGGATTNCCCATCATGGGAATCAGTGTGGCGGGTGGTGATTTGCAGGATCAAACTACACTTAACTGTTTACTTAATGTCATTGAGTTTGGAATGGTGCCAAAGGAAGCCGTTACTGCGAATCGTTTTTCTACTAGGCACCATGAAAATTCATTTAATCCTGACCGTTTNCGCAGAATTGATGGTCTTGGNAGGCTCACTGTGAATAAGGGAATAGATAAAAACGTTATAAAAGAGTTAGTTACGAGGGGNCACAAAGTTTCTATCTCAGGAGGNGCCATAGCTAATCCAGTGATGATTTATTTTGATCGTGAAAAGAACGAGTTTTTAGCNGCCGGAGACCCTAAAGCTAACCGGCACGCGGCTGTCCTTGAGCCAAATTCGGACTGATATTTTCTGTAAAATATAATTAATTCAAGTATATAAAATTGGGATCGACTCAACTATCTTTAAAATTAATAATGATGTGCAATGAGGTTAATAACCGCTCTCTTTTTCTTAATTGCTCTAAGAATTGGGTCTGCTCAGATTCCAACTCCTGATGACGCACCGTTGCCGCTTTCTCCTGAGGAAAGTAAGAAGCATTTCAANTTAACNGACGGGTTTCGTATTGANCTCATTGCNTCAGAGCCNCTGATTCGGGATCCGAGTTGCATTGCNTGGGATTCTAAAGGGCGTTTGTTTGTNACTGANATACACGGCTATAATTTGGAGGGTCATCTGGATGTNACTGAACTGAACAAAACTGGNAAGTTAGATACCTCAATCCGCCGCATNCGGGTNGGCCCNAAATTAAAAGCGGAAGCGCAAAAGGGGCAGACCGGCAGTCTTAAATTATTACGTGATTTAGATGGTGATGGGAAAATGGATGAATCGATTATCTGGGCTGATGATATACCGGCAGCTTATGGGGTAATTACTTTGGAAGANGGTGTAATCATTACTGCGGCTCCTCACATTATATTTTTTGCAGANACAAATGGTGATAATCGACCTGACGTGCGTAAAACGATTTTTACCGGATTCACTATTGGGGAGATGGAAAGGGCAATAAATAATCCGGTCATGGGTCCCGATGGATGGATATATGCGGGTCAGGGATGGGGAGGCGGNAATATTACCGGCCCAAATTTAAAGGGCATGGTTAAGATTGGCAGGACAGACTTTCGATTCAAGGCTGACGGATCTGCCATCGAGCCTGCCAGTGGATCCAATCATACTTTTGGAATGGCATTTGATGATGTTGGTAACCGTTTCCTTATAACCACTAGCCGGCCGGCTCTATATGCAGTGCCTTTGCCNTATCATTATTTGAAGAGAAANCCTCACGTGGGAACTCCCAATCTGACTGCCACAGCGAGTGATTATCACAACACTTATCCAACGAGTGTGCCTCATCCATGGAGGCGGAAGCGTGGGGCCGATCCGAGGTGGGTTAAATTTTATGGTGCAGGGGAGGCCAAGCCGAATGGGAATTTNACATCGGCNTGCGGGCAACAGATTTATAGGGCCAAGCTTTTTCCTGAATCTTTCCATGGTAATTATTTTTGTTGCGACCCTCAACAGAGCATGGTTCATCGTGCTCAGGTTGAGCGTGCCGGGGCCGGTCTGGTGGTCAAACGACACCCGGACCATAGAAACTCTGAATTTCTTACCTCAACGGATGGATGGTTCCGNCCAAATAATTTGAGAGTCGGCCCTGACGGAGCCCTGTACGTCATTGATATGTACCGCGAAATNATTGAGGATTATTCAGCAATTCCCAGATATATGCAGCAACAGTATGGGCTATTAAATGGAAATGACCGAGGGAGGATATGGAGAGTGGCTCCTGAAAAAAGTGAGCCGGCTCCGATCAAAACCAATAGGTATGAACCTGCCAGCCCAGTATCCGATCAAATTAAATCATTATATGGTTCCGGATCGAAATTATTAAAAGCAATGAAGGACCCACATTATGGAGTTCGTGTTCATGCTTTGAGAGCCGCTGATCAGAAATTTAATACCAATCCTGAACTGCTGAATGCGGCACTGGATCTGCTCAAAAATGAATCTGATCCTAATGTTCTTCTGCAACTGGCATTAAGTCTTGGAGAAAGTGATGATCCTCGAGCAGTGATTGCTCTGGTGCAACTTNTGACCNGCCATTCTGATGTTCGTTGGATGAATAATGCTGTTCTGAGTTCAGTAGGTGATAAAGCGGGATCATTTTTTGAGTTGGCCATAAAAAATCAGTCTAAAATTGATACATCAATACTCGAACAGGTGGCTCAAACTGCAGCTCGTAGTGGGGCCGCTAAATCTCTGCTGACGGCAGTGGACCATCCGGACCCGGCTCTTCGACTTCGCATTTTAAGTCTTGCTGCTAAGAACGGAATTGATGTTGAGGATTCATTGCGCTCAATTGCTGATGAATCTATTTCTGATTCGGATTCTTCTGATGAGCAAAAGCTCGCTGCATTACAATTGATTAGTTATGCATCTCCGGATGTGGTTAAATNTAGCGTTCAAAACTTTTTATCTCCAACACAGAACCCTGACTTTCAGGCACAGGCCATTAGGGTCTCCCTTGCTCAGTCCAATGCTGTAGTTGCGGAGCAACTAATCAAATACTTGCCAAGATCGACTCCNCGCATTGCTACACTCATTACTGAGGCTCTTTTGGCGCATNCAGAAACAATTAAACNGCTCCTTTCCTCNGGCACGAAAGTGCAATTTTCNTCACTTCAGATGTACCGGTTAGTTAATCATGAGGAACCAGAAATTCGTAAATTAACTCAGTCTCTTTCATTAAGATCAGGCAATAAATTAAAACAAAAGGATTCTCATAAAAATTTTTATGCGGCTTTGAATAAGGCCCCTGATCTTCAGCGGGGATCCGCCTTATTTAAAGTTCATTGTGCCAATTGCCATCANTTNGGAGGNCAGGGAATTGCAGTGGGTCCACCCCTTGACGGAGAATCCGGGAGGCCAGCCGAATCTCTTTTAGCAGATGTTCTTAACCCTTCAGCCCAGATCACTGCCGGATACTCAACATACATAGGGAAATTAAAGGGTGGAATTTCACATACTGGTGTCCTTTCCTCAGAGTCTGCCACGAGTCTGACTTTAATGNAGGCAGCTGGCGCTAAGACTCAAATTTTGAGATCCGATCTNTTAACTCTTTCACCTATCGAACTTTCTTTGATGCCGTCGACATTTNCTGAGATTATGAAACCAGATGAACTGGCTGATGTTATAGGGTATCTTAGAAATTACAAANGNANTGGNTCTCTTGTCCTTTTTGATGATGATCCNGGATTCCCAGGTGTATTAAATGCTGGGAAGGGGAACGCTTCTATTGAGTGGAAAAATTGCGCATCGGGCAGGGCCTGCCTCACGGTTTCTGGATTTCAGCGATATTCGGCACGGTTGCCTGGATGGAGTTTCAGTGTGAAAGAGGATCCTCAGGGCAAAGATCAATTCCGTTATCTCAAATTGGCAATGAAGTCCATCGATGCAAATGGAATGATGATTGAGTTGGCGGACAATGGAAAATTTCCGCCAAATGANAAGCCGGTCCGAACTTATTACGTTGGAAAGAATACTACTGGATGGACATCCAATCAGCTTGATAAAGAAGCACCTAGCGATTGGAAAGTTTATATCATTGATTTATGGAAAGATAATGGAGATTTCCTCATTACAGGCATGGCTTTTACAACGATGGGTGGGAAGGGAAATTATGACCGTATNGAGCTTTTACAGAATGACCCTGGAAAGTTAAACTAATATAAGATCTAATTATTTAATGAATTGTATTAGAGGACCATTCTGTTTTTTATTGGTTTTTTTTATTGTATCTGGTCTTTACGCTGAGGAGGAAGTTAATTCTAAAGAGGTTAAAATCAGATACAAAATGCCGTCAATTGTAATGACTGCACATGTTGACTGGCCTAAGGATCTTAATCATTGGGATACAATGGCCAAATTTGTTGTTAGTAATGGATTTAATGTGGTGGAGGGGGGAGTGGAGCATTTAGATGTTTGTAGAAAACATGGACTGATGGTGCGTTTGGGAGGAGATCAAGCGACTCTGGATCTTGCACCAAAGTTAAAAGACGATCCTGCAGTCTTTGGTTATTTTATTTCAGATCGGCGTCGGCGTGATTCNTTCCCGGCCTTTGCCNATATTGCCAAAATTTTTGAGAAAGCGGATCCTAATCACCCAACAATTTTTATCAATCGTGCTAATTGGAATGAATTTGGTGANTTTACCAAACAAGTAAATCCAATGCTTTTGGATTTCTATCATTATCACGCAATGCCGAGGAGACATCCTGAGCGTTATTATTTATATCTTTTAATGTTCAGAGATCTTGGGCATAAGAACGGGATTCCCGTCATGCGTTGCACTAGTAGCAGTTCGCCGCCTACCGTTTTAAGGCACACTATTTATAGTAGTCTTGCTTACGGNGTAACAGGTTTTCATTTTTGGGTCCCGTGGATCTTTGCTCATGCCAAGGACAATGAAGGTAATGCTGTTTTAAAAGATGGGAAATTAGACATGTACATTACTTTACCTCATCTGACTGAAGTCGCTAAGGAAGTTAAATACATGAGTCCTTATCTGTCTAATTCTCGGTCAGTTGACATTTATCATACTGATCCACTTCCGATTAGCGGTGGCAAATCCCCAGAAGACCATTGGTGTCAGGTAAATGGAACAAATTTCCTATTGGGGATTTTTAAAGAGGATGGAGGCAAAGATCTTGTTTTGATAACAAATAAAAACACGGGTCAGAAACAGACAGCCAAGATGATCTTTGATTCTTCAGTCAAAGAAGTGGCGAAAATGAACAAGAAAAACGGTGAGTGGTTAAACCTCACAGTAAATTCAGATCAGAATAAACGGTTCTTANAGTTGGAAATGNACCCGGGTGATGGNGATCTCTTAAAAGTGACTAGAGANATCAAATGATAGGCACGTTAAGAGCTGAAGCCTTCAACTTCCCATCCTTTTCTGTAATTTCTTTTAATTAATTTATTGGCTCCTGAGTGATTGGTTATTGAAAGATTCGAAACGTCCCATGAAAGTTTTTGATCTGGGGTTCTAATGGCGACTGTTCCCAATAGAATGGCTTCGGTCATTGGTCCGGTTTGTTCAAAGTAAGATTCATTCTTAGTTTTTCCTAGTATCGCATCAAGGAAGTGGTGGTAGTGATTGCGTGTATCAAGTTCNGGCTGAGGCGTGCCTTTGTATTTATCACGCGGCAAAAGCATGGCCCCTCCGCCGTTAGGTATAAGGACGGCCCCTTCAGTCCCAACGATTAATGCTGATTCTGGAGGGTAGGTTTTTCCTGGATACCATTTTTGAGCTGCCTCTGGTGGATAAATGCGTCCATCGAACCATTCAATAGTTAATTCGTTTTTATNTGTTAGCGGGTTCCCAGGAAATGTCCATGTGATGTGGTCACTCTGGGGCCAAGTATCTCCCCTTCGCTCCTTGGAGTTTTTCCATGATTCTTGCACAGTAGCNTGAACTGTTTTTGGAGCCGTTAAATCGAGAGCTTTCCAGGTCGCATCAAAAACATGACACCCGATATCACCGGACCATCCTGTTCCAAAGTCCTGCCAAGCTCGCCATTTGCTTGGGTGATAAATTTCAGGTGCATAGGCTCTGGTGGGAGCTGTGCCAAGCCACAGATCCCAATTTAATTGTGATGGGGNAGGATGTTTTTTTGCTGGTCTTGGCCCAACTAGTCTATAGCTGTCAATGGCCCCCGGGCGATTAGAGCATAAGTAAACGTGTTTAACTTTCCCAATTAATCCGCTCTTCACGTAATGTACACCCATCCGATCACCGAAACCAGAAGCGGCTTGGGTCCCCAGTTGAGTTTTCACTTTCGCTTTTCGCGTCGCTTCTGTTAAGGCTCTGACCTCAGCCACGTCATGACATAGAGGTTTTTGACAATAAACATGCTTCTTGTTTTTAACAGCGTTATACGCAATGGGGAAGTGCATGTGATCAGGAACGGTAACGTTTACTGAATCAATTTGATCACCCTCTTTCTCAAACAGCTCTCTCCANTCGGAATATGTTCTTATTCCGGGATTTTCTTTTGCAACTTTTCCTAGGTAATTTTTATCAACATCACATATGGCAACGATTTTAGTTTTTGAATGTGAACTGATATTTTTNTAATCATTGTAGCCCATCATNCCTCCGACCCCAATGCAGGCGTGCTGGATTTTACTGTTAGCNTTGGCGGCTTTTATTATTGATGGGGTGCAGGCAGTTGCTGCAAGGCTAGTCTTGAGGAATGATCGACGATGCATGTTCATGAATTGGTGATTGGTTAATTTAGTGCGATTCTATTTTTTATCTATACTTTTAATCTTTTTGAGAACTTTGCCATTTTCAATGAAATGAATTTCTTTGTAATTTTCTTTAGGGACTGAAATGATCAGGGGACATGCAAAGCTAGCAGTTGATTCTTTTTGCATTTTGGCTTCGTATCGAACTTCTAATATCCCATCCCTATTAATAATTGAATCAACTTCAAAATCACAAAGTGATTTACCTCTTCTTATTGTAGCGATTACAGTCTTTGACTTTAATTCGTTTTCCTCTAAACGGTGCGATTTGTCTCCAAGAACAAAGGCGACTCCAAATACCTGATCAAACTCTTTCTGGTCCTTAGCAATGACAAAAGATCTCGATTCTTGAGGCTCAAATTTATTGGAAACAAAGTATCCTGAGTGGATATCAAATTTCAATTTTTGATTCTCTTCGGCCGAGGTCACGCCTTGAAGAGAAAATGCTGAGATTAAGTAGATAAGAACTATTTTCAGTTTAAGGATCGAGTGCATATTAGTCGTAATTATCCAATTCTCATTAGGTACACAAAATGACAATCTATGGTATGGCAGTTATATCATAGAGAACGGCCAAGGCGCCGAATCTCTTAGATAAAACATCTGAAAATTTTTCTAGGATCTAAGTTACTCGAGTAATCTTACCCGATAGAAACCTCTTTTTCCCTTTGGCGCGTCTTCGTGGGAGAATGTGGTTTGCTCAGCTTCACCTTCAATTCCGTCGTCGAGCTCTTCCCATTCAAGCATATCAGTTGAAAAATCTACGCCATATATTTTTCCAGCGACCGAGTTCCATGTGATGTTGTTTGTTGTTGGGTTGTCAGGATCTTCTCCGAATGCAGTTATAATAAAAGGAACTTTTGCGCCGGTNAATGTTATTTCTCCGTGAGGCCTTTGTGCAAAGAATTGTCCGGATGTCCANTTCCATGNAGGNAGNGCNCCNGNANTTGANATTTTAGCAATGTTAAAAAACCAGACCTCATCAAATTCTGGAGGTTCAGGATGATAGAGCCCGTTTTCACCGAACTCATCAGCATTAAAATCAGTCCATGGAATGAATAATTCAACGATTCCTCCAAAGTCTCCGTGATTGGAAACCCAGTTAAGTTCCCGAGGCTCACTCCAGCTAGCATTATTCCCAAAATTTCCATTGTGACGGGCTTCTAGAAATGTTGTTCTTTCCTGGTCATCGAGTTCATCGGCGAATCGTGTAATTAATCCATTCGTTTGCCAGATCGCTATGTGATATCCATCGAAACTGCTTTGATTAGGCTCGTCGTCAGTGTTCGGATCGATGAAAATGTTATAATCATCCCAACCAAAATTCACATTACCGTTCCAGTCCCCCCATGATGTGTTATCTGTTTCAGCTATCATAAAGAATCCGTCATCATTCCATAGCAGTTGAAATTGAATTTTCTCACTAGATGGGGTTCCTGCGGTTCTGAGAAGTTTAAAATCCGTAGCCGCTTCGCTCGCATTGTCCCACTCTCCGGGACTTCTGATGCCGTCCAGGACTGGAGCTGAGGGGCTATAAATGACCTCATATGTACGTATTTGTGCCTGAGCTAGGGGGCAAATGGTTAAAAGAAACCCTATAGATAATAGGAAAATTGGGGCTATAGATTTTTTATTCATTGTGATCCGTGATTTTATTGGGACATTTCTACTATAGGAATGGCCCCTTAATCAAGGTAAATAGGTTAATTGAAAGTTAACAATCAACGGGTTATTAGTTATCTTTAAAGATTTATCAACCATAACAGAGTATATTATTATATCCCCAATGGCTTTTGCTCATAAACTTAGCTTAGGTGTTGTTAATTGCCTTAACGGTGAATTTAAGCAGGCATCCTCATCACCATTTGTAATTGGTTCCGGTTCTGATTCGGATCTTGTCATTCAAGACGATTCGGTTCTCGATCAGCACTGTCTCATTGAGAAGACAAAGAANGGAATACAAATAAGGTCCATACAGTCTGATCATCCTGANGGNNGTCTNATTTTGGATGGAAAGACTACGACTCTGGCTCCACTCAAAGCNCGGACTGAGCATTCANTGCAAATNGGAAGAAGCTTTTTTATTCTGGTGACAACATTAACTTCCAAAAAAGAAAATCTACAGAGATGGGGAATAGATATAAGCAAAGGTGGGTGGATTATAAATAAATCAAACAAAGCAGCTGCTACTCGNCCATTGGACATTCTTGAGGTTTTTTCAGCTAGAGACACTATGGGATTGGATCCGAACANGACTCCGGTATTTAAAGGTAATAGTCAGGTAGGTTTTTATCTCAGTCAGCTCATGGCCCTCGAGCCAGTAACGGAACATTCACCTGATGGTGATCTTGATGATTCTGATGAAGAACCAGTCGCAGAGAAAGTCGATGANGTGCCTCANGCGAACCCTTCAATGACCAGATTTGTTGATGCTGATGCGGGAGATTTTACATGTCCCACTTGCTGGTTGAAATTTGATACGGGGGATGTGATGCATGTTGCTGTTCATGACTCGTTGTTTGGGGATCCNNTGCTNGGNGANGAACAGATGCAACGTTTTCATGCATCAAGATTTAACGATAGGGGGCAAGCCCTTGATGATTATGGGATTCCCTGNACCGAAATTGCTTGCCCTCATTGCCGGAGAACCTTGCCTCCTGGATTCTTTGANGAACCTCACAAGATTTTCTCGATAGTCGGCGCGCCGCAGTCAGGCAAGTCNTACTATNTGACTGTTGTCATAAAGCTNTTACAGACAACTTTATTCAGAAAGTTCGGTGTTGTATTCAGGGACGCTGATCCGGCAGGCAATGCACCAATAAATGAGATGAAATCACATTTATTCAGTGCACAGAATTCTTCTCAGGCATATCTGACTAAAACTCAACTCGAAGGGGCAATGTATGAACGGTTACCGCGATACGATCGTATGGTGACTCTACCAAAGCCTTTCATTTTCTCGCTGTCTGGATCAGAATCGGATGAGGAGAATTGTTCTGTGGTTTTTTATGATAATGCTGGAGAGCATTTCCAACCAGGTCAAGATTCTACGAATTCNCCGGGCGCTCAGCACATAGCATCCTCAGATGCAATTTTCTTTCTTTTTGATCCAACTATTAATCCTGATTTCAGNCGTAGCCTAGCTGATTCAGATGACCCACAATTCAANTCACAGGTATCTGATCAACAGGATGTGATTCTTGCTGAGACTGAGGTTCGTATAAAGAAACTCTTAGGTCTAGGCCGTCGTGAGAAGGTCGACATACCTCTTTCAATTATTGTTGGTAAATGTGATTCATGGATACATAAGATTGGTAAAGAGAAATTGCGTGATCCGATAGTTGAAGGAACTTTGGACATGGGAGCCATTGAAGAGAATTCCTCAATGGTTCGTGAATTAATGGAGGAATATTGCCCTTACATAGTTGCTAATGCAGAGAGGATTTCATCTGACGTNTGTTACTTTGCAGTGAGTGCTTTCGGGCACACTCCTATAACATTTAAAGATGATAAAGGAGTTGAGCGCATAGGGCCTGACCCACAAAAAATTGACCCGATGTATACTGAGATACCTACTTTATGGGCATTGTCCAGAGTAAGACCAGGGCTCGTNCCATCATTCCAATAAAAGATAGTATAGAGTGAGGCCGCGACAAAGATGGCTTATCAATTAATATATACCAGCGTTCGAAGAGGTTTAATNCCTGGTCGTAGCGGATATACCGTCGCCGCACGGCACCGTCAGATTCGTGAACGTCTAGTTTCCGAAATTGAACGTGTNAGTGGCTANTCCTATGCTAAGAAAGGGAAATCACCGAAGATTTTTGCGTACCGCAAATTTGATATTTCCGGTGTCATTTATCACGTTCTTACCAGAATCGTTGATGCGGGTTCAGACTATACAGGACGAACGAATCATCTTGCGCATCATTTAATATGTGCGGATGACGAGTTAAAGAATAGTGGAGTAACTCCCGCCGAAATCCTGTACAGTTATGATTGGCTTGACCGGTATGAGGAGGAGCCCCGTTACCTNGACGATAAGGAAATAGTCAATGTTTCAGNGTATGCGGGAAAGATTAAGTTACCTGCGTCCAATTGGAAAAAAATTAGAGGTGATGCGGGCGATGCAGCTCTCTTGGTTGATGATCAGGGAGGAGCAAAGAGTTCTATCATTGTAGTCGATTCTGATCAGTCTTCCCAANACAACTCATTATTACCATTGATAGCGGAATCATCGCAACTNAGCGGACTGTCAGGAGCTGGTTCGAGTTCAGTNACATTCACAACATATTTTCAAGAAGGGGAGAGCATGGCTGATTTTGATTGGATCGGTTGTGGTGAAGATAATGTTATTTTACATAAGCCGACGAATAGAGAGATTTTTCATTTAAGTGAACTGACTCAGGAGACTCCATTAAATGAAATAGCAAAGATTGCAGAAAATGGGCGATCTCAAAGGCCCAGTGCTCCTTCCCCNCTGACCGAAAAAANAAAAGATTCAAAAGGTCAAATAACAGACACGGCAACTGCCTCGGGAGTNGATGTTCAGATCTCAAATGCTGGAAAAGTAAATGAAGGGCCACAAGATNNTAAGGTGGCTGTGCCCCGTCCCACAGTTCTTACTAATCAAGTCGCCAGTGCCCCTGCAGTTAGTTCTTTCCGTGCGGATTCTGATGGATTGGATCATGATCCTTTCTGGTTGAAGAATTTGAAGCTTCTGATCGGAGTCGGAGTGAGTGTTCTGGTTTTNGTTTCAGTTCTTCTGTTTTATGTTTTGAGTTATCAACCAAAGCAACAAATGAAAATTAATGTTGATCAATTTGTTGCCGGGAAGAGATANGTGGAGGCAGATAATTTTCTAACCGAGATGCTTGAAGAGCATCCCAATTGGAGGGATGAAATTGATNTTCTTCGCAAGGAGAAAGTAGTTAATGCAATGCAAGATCATGTAAAGAATTGCATTAATCAATTCATTGGNTCGAGCCAGGATAAGAAAAAAGACAGATACGAAATTGCATCTTATTGGGTAAATAAANTTGAGCAGTTCAATTTTAGCAGTGGATCCGATGAGGCCAAGAACAGGGAAGAGTTGATTTATAATTTCACCTCCGGGGAGGAGCGATATAAGGAACAACTTAGATTAGCCAATAACAGCAATGAAAATGGTCCGGATGAAATCATTCCGAATGAAAATAAAATAACTAAGAATGAACCCGATGATTCTGAGTTGCCGGCCTTCGAGGTTCCTGAGNAAAATAAGTATGAGCCCGGCTCTATTTATCTTTATCTGAACACCGGAAAGATAAATGAACTNATTTTACCTGAATCGCTCCGGCGCCTTTCTGATGGAGAAGAAGGAAAATTAATGGTGAATGTAAGTCGGTCCAGNTTGGCTTCTGTGGATTTNCCGCCAATGCCAAAAACTGGAACACAGCCTTTCATCTATAAATACCCTGAAACAGCNGAGGAAGAGAACAAAAGACATCTTCCCATTTCTGGAGANCTTAATATAGAGCTTAAGTTTCAGGGAGCCGGATCGCTAAATTTATTGAGGAATGATTTTCAGGGAACTGTTCCTGAGGATGATGTGTGGAGATCNGAGCAAAGTAGTTTAATAAGTTTTTCAGAGGGCCGCAAAGGAGTGGATGTTATTCTCTGGAACGGAAGACCATTNAGGCCTAGCAAAGTTCCTTTCAAATCGGATGGTAAAGGGGTGTCTCTTGGCCCTGAGCTCAAACAATTTTATAAGTCTCTGAGTGTTGGGGATCCTTCTCAAATCTCTCCACAAATGGCGATGATAAGTTTCACTCCAATATCTCCGCCACCGGGATTGAAGGTTCCTATTGAGTCAGTGAGAACNGATGTGTCAGTGAGGGGACGAGATGATTTGTATATTAGTTTTGGGAAGGCTGCCGGTGGGGGNCTTGAATTATTAACAAAAATTGAAATGCAAATTGATGAGANAAAGCACATCATAAGCAAGAGNGGCGGTGATTATCTTCNGTGGCAGGAAAGCGCTGCACCATACGAGAACAAACTTAAGAAGGTTGCAATTAAACTACTTGGANATCGTAATGATTTATTAACTCGGTACAGGCGAGTCTTTGATCATGATGATCAAGATAGAGTCAGAACGGATATCAGGAGCTACTTTGTGGATCTTCTTGAGGAGTTCNCTGAGAGTCTTAGAGGNAAAGAGGTGAAGAGGGATGATATNGAAAAGATCAAGGAGGAGCTTTGCGAAAATGAATTTCCTGACCAATGGGATTCTAGGGATGTGAGTTCTGAACGTGGAAGAAACTTTGCTAGATTCATGGAGGATTTTGTTGAGGAATGTGAGGACCTTGCAAAGAAAAGCGTTTTTGGTAGATCGAGGAGGGATGTTAAGCTTAGCTATTATATTGAGAGTTCAGAGGCCAGAGAAAAAATCAAGGAACTTGCCAAAGTTTTAGAAGATGAGTTCACCGATGATCCTGGTGAAGAATTTTGGGATTTCACATTTAAGCAGAAGCCTAAAATGCCAAGGAACATCAAACTGATTCAAAAATATCAGGA
>PAPL01000048.1 GCA_002708885.1 Verrucomicrobiales bacterium
GTTGCGGAGTATTCAGGTTTTGGAACTGGTGGTAATGACAATCAGCTCTCTGTAGGAATTACCCAGGACAATACTTTTCTTTGGTCCCGGGAGTACAAGGGTTCAATCGAATCAAAATATGCTGTTGAGTATGGACTATTAAGGCCACTCCCTCCCGGATCTTACAAACTCACATGGTATGATAAGAAAAGGAAAGAGGCCGGGTACAGAGACATCAAAATAAACGAACTGCCGCCTCCGAACAGCAACACTTCATGGACAGTTTTTATTTATGGGCATGGAGACAGTAATCTTACTCTCAATTTATTAGAGGATATAAACGAAATGATTGCTGCTGGAGGAAGTGATAATTTTAAAATTGTACTTCTTGCCGACTTCGATTCTACCAGTACCGAGGCACTCAAAGATTCTGAACTTCCAAGAGAATATTGGGACAAAGTGATCAGGATTGTAATTGATAAGGACGGTCCTAATGTTGTGGAAGTTCTTCCTGAGAAGGACCTAGATGATCCTAAGGAGTTGGAGGAATTTCTTGATTGGGGAATGAGTAACAGTAACTCTGACAGGTACGGGTTAGTTTTGTGGGACCATGGGGGTCAGTGGGAAGGATTTGGTCAGGACACGAGTGATGGAAAGGGCTGGGCAAGAGGAGTTTCAATGTGGACTTCCGATATTAAGGATGTGATAAGCGAATCTTTGAAAAATAATAATGTTAAAAAATTTGATTTCATATCTTTCGACACATGCTTAATGGGTGGCGCTGAGCAGTTAGTCGACTTTCATGAGCTTTGTGATCTTTATATAGCGAATCCGGAAATTGATTATGGAGATGGCTGGGACTATGCGTCCACGATGGCCTTTTTACGGAGCCAGCCCGACATAAGCATGACTGAATTTGCAAAGGTAGAGGCCGATTTCTGGAACTTTCATCACCAGCAAGCTGCGGACCGCGGTTTTAAGGTCCATGTGAGTTATGACATGAATTTATTTCCAGCCTACAATGCCAAACTGAAGGCTTTCACCGGAGAGCTGGTGCGGGCCGTCCAGAACAATGCGGTTGATATGTCGTCAATGGCTAAGCTCAGACGAGAGTCCCTGCCTTATAGTTTGGCCAGTCCTAGAGTCGGGCAGTCCACGATCACTGATTACATTGATCTTGGAAACTTTGCTTTTGAGCTTTCAAGGATCGCTCCTGAGCCCCTTGGTTCCGTTTCACTGGACTTAGTGGATGCCATTAATGAGCTCATTATAGCTAAATCACTTGGGACTGAGAGGCAGCATGCCATTGGACTTTCCATTTACTATCCGATTGACGGAAAATATAGTCAATTATACAGCCGCGATGAGACGTGGACCATTAACGGTAAGAGTCATAGGATAAGGCAAAACTTTCTTCAGGAATCTTATGGTGGTGATAACTGGAAGAAATACCTTTCCGCAGTTCAGGGCATTAACATCAGTGATGTTGCTCCACCGAAAATTGAAACTCCCGAGCCGACCGCAATTCCCGGGCTCCCCGAAGAATCTATTCCTGAGGAGGTCGAAGATAATGATGCGATCCTTGCATCCACCAATAGTCCCGCTGTTATGAATTTTGAAGTTCTCGAGGGGGACGATGCTTACTCGGCAAGAGCCGCGCTGGTCATTGATGAAACATTTGATAATCAGGAGCAATATATTTTTCTTGGAGAAATTGATAGTGGCATACTGGACGGGATCGGAAAATACGAACTGGAATGGGATGCCAGAATGCCCATGATTTCTTTGACCGATTCGGAAGTTCAGGACCCGGTATTTCTGGGCGGATATGCCTGGGACCCGGGATCAAATATTCATATCAGTTTTGCTGATTACTTGGCTCCAGGAGCGGAGGAAGTTGTTCCGCTTATCCTTTTCACAGAATTTGATGAATTTGGTTATGGTATTGTCGATACGGTTCTGGAAGATACTATAGACACTGACGGCCTTGAGGAATATGCTTTATCTCCGCGCGAATATACTAGAGGCTTTGAGCCTGGCGGTACTATCTGGCCAGTCTACTATACAGAGACACTCCAGGATGGTGAATACGTGTCGGATTTCAGTTCATTTGAAGAAGTGGCAATAGTCATTCCGGAGACTGGCACAGACGGTCTAGAGATTAGTGATCGGAAAGTGGCAAATGGAACTTACGGAGTCGCTCTTCAGACTTATGATTATTTTGAGAATGAAAGTGACTTGATTACGTTCTTGGTGAATGTCACTAAAGATCAGCCCGTTGATACATTCCCATTGCCGGAAATAAAAATCATTAGAGAGGACCAGGAAATGGTTGTCTCATGGTCATCTGATTCTGACGTTTACATTCTCCAGGTCAGTAATAATCTGGTTTCTAGCGAGTGGCAATCTGTGGATAAGAACGAACTTGATGTCGCTGATGGTCAATTTATTTTGAGGCATGGCATTGAGGACAGAGCATTGTTCTATCGCTTGGTGCGACCCGTCCCAATTAGATGAAACTTTTTCGATTAGTCTGTCTGATCCTTTTTTTTGGACTTCAGGCTCTGACTGCTGAAATTCCTAGAACCAATGAGCCTGACCAGAGGGTTCAGGCAGAAGGAAAGGGATGGAAGCTTGAGAAAGCAGTAATTAAAGATAATGAACGACCTCGGATCTTATTGATAGGGGATTCAATTCTGAATGGTTATGCCCGTCATGTGATCAAAAAACTAAGAGGTAAAGCGTATGTGGATATCTGGGTCAATCCTTATCATCAGTCAGGAGGCCTGAACAAAATATTGGCTCTTGTCTTATCTGAGGGCCCTTATGATTTAGTTCATTTTAATATCGGACTGCATGGATGGCAGGAAGGAAGAATAAAAAAGGGAACGTTTGTTCCTTTGACTAAAGATTATGTTAGAGTCATCAAATCAGAGGCACCGGAAGCTAAGGTTGTATGGGCAAATACTACTCCGGTGACCGTGAAAGATAATGTTAAGGAACTGGATCCAGAAATTAATCCGACCATCATTGAGCATAACAAAATGGCAGATTCCATAATGAAAGAAATGGGCATTCCGATTAATGACTTCTATTCCGTTCTAAATAAGAACCGGACCCTGGCAAAGGGCGACCGGTTCCATTGGACTGGCCCTGCCTATTCAATATTGGGAGAAATGGTGGTCAAATCTGCGGAGCGTGAAATCCTTTCCGGGCCTTAACATTTCTTAACATTTTAATTAAAGAGTCTCGCGTTGATGATCGAAAAGACGAGTTGGGGTCAGGAAAGAAAGGCGATGCAGGATATTCATCGTGAACTGACTGGAGATGAACTGGGGTCCTGGAATTATAGGATGTATGAACCTGTATCAGGAACTGCCACTTTGAGCTCTGAGAGGAATGAGAAATTAACAGATTATAAAGAAAGATGGGAGACAGCTCACAATTATGTAGAGTCAAACGAAGACAGAATGCTTTCAGATTGCTGGAATAATCTGCCAGAATTGTCACCTTTGCGGACCGGCGGGAGTGAAAATTTCTACATGATGTGGACCCGGCAAACTCGCAACAGAAGGGCCCTTGCTACGGTCGATGCTACCTGCGGAATAATACATTCTATAATATTGGCTGATCATTTTAATGAGACAGGTTTTGAACCTAAAAGTGATAGGTTTGCAGTTTATAGAGACCATATCAAATGGATCATGTCAGGGGCCGAATCTCAGTACATAAAGAAATGGTCCAAGGACTATTTGAGGTGCAAAAACAACGCAAAGAATCCAGATCTGATCTTATTGGAAATTATTTCAGCATATGATTTTCTCAGCGCTAATTGTATTGATGGTGATCCTAGTCAAATTCCCAGCCCAACAAATATAAAGAATTATATTCTCGATAAGAATCAAAAAGAAAAATCAGTTGATCCTCATATTATTACTGATGCCGTCTGGGAAGAGAAAATGAACATGGCATCCAAGTTCATTCCTCTAATTTGTTAGTTTAAATCAGTGTAGTTATAATTATTTACTGACTACTTTGATTGATCCCCAATAACCGAACTCGTTTCGCCAATCATTGGCCTTATTCTCCAGTACAAGAGGAATTTTCTTGCCGGCATACTCAGAGAGATCTAGGTCAAATTCCAACCACTGGTCCTTCACTTCTGAATTACCAACGATTTGATCATAGATGACTTTTTTCCCCGCTCTCACACGCAACTGCCAGTCCCCATGAGCGTGATAACTTGCTTTGACTTTGAGTACAGTCTTTTTACCGCTTGGCACTTCAAGTTCACGATAAATTTCACAGGGTACAGTCTTATCCTTTGGATGAGTTTGAACTGCTATCTCATTACGGAAACTCTTTATTGGCCTTACGCCGCCTTCTCCTACGTTTCTTACATTAAACCCAGGTGCAATTTTTTGAATGTGTTTTTGCCATGAAGGATCAGGTCCTGATTTATTCGCGGATTTTTTTACAGCCATCCTGCGTGGAACGAGCTCCTGAAGTAGAGGAATTTTGCCTGAAACAGCAAGGGTCAAAGCTTTTGCTGAATGCTCAGGAACCATTGGTTCGATTGAATACCATAGCATCCTTGGAATGTTATGATCATTGGCATCCTTTTCATGCTTAACCAATTCAGTGAGTACGGGCCAACGTTTGTCAAATTCCATTCGCTGAGTCGCTGCGGCCAGATACACCCGGACAACGGCTGATGGATCATTAGTTGCCATTGAGGTGAATTTTTTACATGCTTCAGCGGAGGGATTTTTACTTTCACAAAGCAATTGAATGGTCCAAGCCCTTACATATTCGTCATCGTGATCCAATAGTTTGAGCATTTGTTTTTCGTCTAAGGATCCGATCACATGCATGGCCCACAGTGCTCTGAGGCGTTTGCCTGGGGTCTTAGCTGAATTAAATAAATTATTTAGGCTCTCCTCGACCTTAGTCCTATTTAGTTTGCCCGCAGTGGCACGGCTGTGCAGAAGGACCCTTGCATGACGAACGTACCAATCATTTGAATGGTTTTGCATCTCGGCAAGTTCGAGATCGGAAAGTTTGGGAAGGTTCGGCCGCTCTATTTTTTTGGCATTCTTCGGCATGATCCGGTAAACTCTTCCACTGTCTGGGAAATTGATTGCGTTACCACATACGTCAGTGTCATGCCAATCAAGGATATAGACTCCGCCATCCGGGCCAATTTCCACGCTGAATCCTACCCAAGCCAGATCGTTAACCGGAAGGAAATCGGAACCGTGCCGGCCTATGTATCCTGATCCTTTTCTTTGCATAAAATCAATCAGGACTTCGTGCTGATGAATGTTACACATGAATAATTGGTCTCTATATGATGCAGGAAAAGTATCAGCTAAGTAGAACCTAGCTCCTCCATGAGCAGACAAATGGCGGTGGTCTCTGATCGTTTCAATTGGCTTGTAAACGTACGGATTTTTATGGGGTTTACTCTGTTTAGTGAAATACCCTCCCTGGACAATATGAAAGAGATGAGGAATTACGCAGCACGTTGCAAATCCCTGTCCAACATCATTGAAATCAAACCCCCATGGATTAGACAGACCATGCGCAAAGACTTCGAATTCTTTTTTTACAGGATGAAATCTCCATATGCCTCCATCAATGAACTTCCTCTGATCTTTGGGCGTTCCTGGCTTGCCGACATAAGACTGTGTGAATACACCATGACATCCATAAAGCCATCCGTCAGGACCCCAAATAAAACTATTTAAGGTTTCATGTCTGTCTTGAATTCCCCATCCGTCTAAAAGTATTTGAGGCTCACCGTCCGGTTTATCGTCTCCGTTATTATCAGGAATGAAAAGTAAGTTTGGAGGAGTCCCAACATAGACTCCGCCAAATCCTGTCGCGATGCCTGAAGAGAATGGAAGTTTGTCGGTAAAAAGTTTTTTAGTATCAAAAACTCCATCGCTATCAGTATCTTCAAGGATTTGAATTTTAGTACCTTCGCCTTTTTTGTGGGAACGTCTGTTTACATAATTGCCATTTTCTACAGTCCATATTCTACCTTTGTCATCAAAGCAAAAAGCAATTGGTTCCGCGATGTCAGGTTCGGCCGCGTAAATTGAAACTTCGAAACCTTTCGGTATGGACATCTTTGCAACTGCCTCTTTTGGTTTCAGGAATGGCGCATTGCTTGTTTTGTGCTGCCTTTTTTGTAGAAACATTGTCAGAATGTCCGATTTTTGGGCGGAAGAGAAATTGATAAGCATTGCCATGGAGAGCAATGTGATTAGGACGTTTTTTGTTTTCATTTAAGGTAGTTTTGTTTGTTCTTCAGTTTGCAGATACTTTATCAACGCGAAGAAATCTTCTGTAGGAATTGTTTCAAGTATACCTTCCGGCATCATGGATAAGGGTAACTTTTGTCGTTCTTTAATATTTTCTTTAGGTATTATTTCCTTTCCGGCAACCATTTTCAATACAACTTTCTGAGAGTCCTCTTCTCCNATAGTTCCGGCCAAAACCCGATTATTTTTCGTTTTTACTATTACCATTTTATATCCGTCAGGGACATCAAAATTTGGATCCACAATGTTAAGGAGAATATATTCNCTGTTTGCTCTGTTTGACCCTGTCAGATCGGGCCCTAGAAGGCCGCCTTCCCCATACATTTTATGACAGGCGNCACAAACGGCGGAAAAAACAACCCTGCCNCGTGCAGGATCCGCTTTTAATGCTTCGGGCCGGTCAAGTAATTTGGAATATTTAAGAATGAGTTCTTTTTTGTTTGTGCTTTGCACTTGAACCTTGCCATAGATTTTATTGAATCTNTCACCGAGCATAGAATGCAANGTTCGCGCTGTNTAAGCAGGAATTTCACTTGGTAATATCTCTTTGTTTTGTAAAGCAATTAGAAGTGCCTCGGACGTTTCTTTTTTGGTTGCTAATGTTTCAATGACGGCACGTTTGGCTAGAGTGTCCCAATCAGAGTATTGTTTGATTAATTGATTGGAATCTGCCCCTTCTATCTTTCCGAATGCCCGGATTGCATCAATTCTCATTTCAGGTTCCTCAAGTAAGGATCTTACTATTTCATTTAGACCCGGCTCCTTTTGCGTAATGAGTGATTTTAATGCGGATCTCCTGTCCTTAATTTTTGCTTTTCGGTCTTTTAATAAGGCCAATGCTTCTTGAGCGGCACNAGCGTCCCCGAAGATTTGTCCAATTTCACGAGCCAATGNCCTNTGCTCAGGATCNTTACTTTTAGCCAGNTCNGCACTCAGTTCTTTCCAGCCTTCAGGAGCACTAACATTCACCTGNCCTTCTAGGCCCCTGATCATACCCTTTAGCAGGGCCGTTCTCAGCGCGGGATTCTCAGAGTCTTTTGCTGTTTTAATCAGCAGGGCAATAGAGTCATCATCGGCAAACAATTGTCCGACAAGAAGGAGGGCTGATAAAATTATTCGANCANTATGCATTCGGACTTATGATTTTCCTTACTCNATCCATGCATTCCATTCCTGAATGATTGCCTCATTATTGTGCTTGCCTTCATAAATTATAAAGCGATGAAGGAATGACTTGGTCTGACCCTTTTCNATTTTCCAAGTCCCTGAACGCGATCTGGCNGGNCCGACACCGAACTGTCCATCGATCCGCCACATGTTTGGAAATCCATCATTTTTTGGATGATCAAAAATGNCGATATGACCTTCGTTTTTTAAGTTCTGAATTTCCATGCCAAGGTCGATCCACTTGGCACGTTTTCCCTCACCTCTTTGGTTCATGTCACCCTCTGAATTAATGACCTCAGCCTTTATTCCTCTTTTCCACGGCATGCGCAGAAATAGCCCGCCATAATTATATTTTGCTATCGTAATCTCCTCATGAGCCAATCCTTGCCAATCCAAATCCATTACCATTTTGCCATCTTTTCTGTTCACGATTTCCCATGTTTGTTTCTCTGTAATTAAAGGTTCTCCATTTTTGTTAAGCATGAGATATTCCGTCTGCCAGCTGATCTTATCCTTGTCATTCTGAAGGATCTGCACGGACTNGCGTTTCCAATGGNCTCCCCTAGGGTTATGAAANTAATCTCTTCCGTTGACTCTGGTAAATCCCCAGTAAAGCCCGGTCTGGTGCTTGTGATGACCTGGACTGTATTGCGTTAATTCACCTTTTCCATTAGGAGACTTAATGGGATGGATGTAAGGACGAAAATCGGCCCTTGCATTTTGAGTGATTAGAGGCTCAGCAATTCCNTTTCGATAAATTTTAATCGTTCCTGTTTCTTTGTTATNAATGGCATTGATAACCTCTTNGGCTCGTGTCGATCCATTTATCATNAAGCNAATTGCAATGAAAAATGTCATAGTGACTTTGTTTTTTGAGACGTTCATTACTGGAATTAATTATCGTATTTATTACTTTTTTCGGTAAGTTTAGGGTCAAGNAGAGCTTAATTCCCTATCATTTTATTAGTAAAGTTAGATTTCACTTAAAAAATTNAANAAATCACGTAATATTTTATTTTTATTGGAGGTTTGAATAANTAATCTTCATGCATAATTTAGCTATAGGATGATGATATTTCCGCAATCTTATTTGTTCCGTTACCCAATAATGATTTTGGGCACTTTCTTTGTTTCACAGTCCNTTCTTTTTTCTGAAGACAAAACGACTGANATTAATGAGACGACTAAAAACTCTTGGTCTAACAGACCACTTAAGACTCCCGAAGTTCCTAAAGTAGGTGACCCTGAATGGCAAAAGAATCCTATCGATGCATTTATTCTTTCAAAGCTTAATGATAATGGACTGAAGCCTAACCCGCCCGCTTCCAGAGACGAGCTTGCTCGNCGAGCATATTTGAACATCACAGGGTTAGCACCCACTCCTGAGCAGGTTGCTAACTTCGTTGCTGATAAATCTCCTGACGCTTGGGCAAATCTGGTCAATCAGTTGCTGGATTCACCGCAGTACGGAGAGAAGTGGGCCCGGCATTGGCTGGATGTGGTAAGGTACGCGGAATCGAACGGATTTGAGAGAGATTCGAATAAGCCGCACATCTGGCGTTACAGAGATTGGGTCATTGATGCTTATAATAACGATAAGCCTTACGACAGGTTCATCATGGAGCAGTTAGCCGGTGATGAATTGGANGACATGAATCATGAATCGATGATCGCTACTGGTTTCTTTAGGCTCATGCAGTGGGACGATGAACCGGTCGATCGGTTGCAACACAGGTATGATGTTCTGGATGATATTCTTAGAGTCACTTCAGAGGGGTTCCTGGGAATGACAATAGGTTGTGCACGTTGCCATGATCATAAAATAGATCCGATCAAGCAGAAGGATTATTATAGNTTCATGGCATTTTTTAATGGGGTCACGAACAATGATAAAGGACGCGGGGTCGTTGTGGATCTGAATCAGGTAGGTGATCCACAGAAGAGAAAAGAAGAAGAGAAGATCCGTCAGGACCGAATAACTGATCTTACAAATCGNATCGCCGCCATTGAGAAAATTGCCACTAAGCGTTTCGCTAAACTCGATGCCAAACTTGCTAAGGACTTAGAAAAAAATCTTACCGGATTGTCAGATAATGTTCTCATTGCCAATCATCGTAAACGTGAACAGAGCTGGCATTACACTACCGAAAAGCCGGCCCCTGATTGGTCCGCTGTGGGATTCAGAGCTCAGGAGGCAAAATGGAAGTCAGGGATAGCGCCCTTTGGCGGATCAGTACCCAATGAAAAAGGAAAGACCCCTTGGACCACACCAGACATTTGGCTTCAGACGAGTTTTCAGCTGACCGTTGTTCCAAAAGCACTGAAAATGCAGGTTTACCATGACGAGGACATTGAAATTTATCTAAATGGTCAGCAAATAGCTAAGCGAACGGGTTTTGTTACCAAGTACATTGAAGTGCCACTCGACCAAAAAGCGGCGTCCGCTTTGCAGACAGGCAGGAACGTAGTGTCAGTTCATGTGAAGAATAATGGCGGAGGACAATTCTTCGACATGAGTCTTGAAGCGGTTGAGGCATCCAAAGCACCGGTTAACATTGCGGATTTAATTAGGGACAGAGGGAAAGAAGTATTTAGTGAGGATCAGATTACCACTTATCGTCAATTTGTTAATGATCTGAAAAAAATCAGAGCACCCAAGCCAAGCGGGCCGATGCAGGCCATGGTAGTTAAAGAATTTGGAACTAATGCAGAACAGATGCATGTCCATTACAGAGGCAATGCGAACGTTAAGGGTGATCCCGTTGATCCAGCTTTTCCTCCTATAATCAGTAACAAAAAGGTGACCATTCCTGCCCCAAAGCCGGGCCAGAAAACGACAGGCCGCAGGAAGGTCCTTGCTCAGTGGATGACCGAGCCTAATAATCCGAGAACTTCTCGTGTCGCGGTTAACAGGGTTTGGCAAAACCATTTTGGGAAAGGTATTTCTTCGAGCCCAAGTGACTTTGGTTATCTTGGTGTTAAGGCGACTCACCCCGAGTTACTGGACTGGATGGCCACGGAATTTGTTAGAAGAAAATGGAGCGTCAAGGAACTGCAACGTATGATCATGCTTTCGAAGACTTACCAAATGTCATCAAGGGCACAAAAGGAGGCCCTCGCAAAGGATCCCCAAAATAATCTTGTTTGGAGATTCAATATGCGTCGAATGAGTGCTGAGGAGATTCGCGATAATATTTTAGCAGTTACAGGTCAATTGAATCTTAAAATGGGAGGTGAGAGTTTTTATTCCAAGCTTGATGAGGCTGTATTAGCGACATCGTCCACGAAAGGTGGAAAGTGGGGAAATTCTCCCGTTGAAGAGCAGAACCGCAGAGCAGTTTACATTAAAATCAAACGTTCACTTAAGGATCCTATGTTAACTGGCTTTGATTTTGCTGACACTGACGCACCTTGCCCTCAGAGGTTTACAACTACTGTTGCAACGCAGGCATTAAATATGATTAACAGTAATTTTGTGAATGAAAAGGCTGCTATTTTTGCCAAGCGCCTTGAGGAAGAGGTCAATGGGGACATGAGTGCTCGTATCAAGAGAGGCCTGGAGATAGTTACCTGCAAACCTGCTAATCCAAAGTCCTTAGAAATAGTGAACCGAATGATCAAAACGCTTAAAGAAGAGCATGGATTGGATGATCAGAGCGCGCTGCAAAGATTCTGTCTAGTGGCATTGAACATGAATGAGTTTATATTTGTTGATTAATAACCGCTAAAATAATAGATAATTTACATCCCATAAAAGAAAGAACAGACCATGAAATTACCACGTAATACATTCTGCGGACAAACCAATCGTCGAGAATTCATGCACACTGTAGGTGGAGGCTTCACATCAATGGCTCTCACAGGAATGCTCGCAAATGATGGATTTTTCAAATCCTCAGCAAACGCGGCCACGGGCAACCCACTTTATCCGAAGCCTCAGATGATGCCTGCTAAGGCAAAATCCGTCATATTTCTTTTCATGTATGGCGGTCCTAGTCACGTGGACACTTTTGATCATAAACCAAAACTTTATCCTTTGGATGGACAAACTATTGACGTAAAGACTCATGGCCGAGGCGGTAAAAAGAACAAGGGTCGTGTAGTCGGCCCAAAGTGGTCCTTTAAACCGTACGGGCAGTGCGGGAAAATGGTATCGGAACTTTTCCCTCACGTTGGAACCTGCGTTGATGATATCGCATTCATTCATTCTATGACGGCCGATTCACCAATTCATGGATCTGCCATGCTGATGATGAATAGTGGATCTTTGATCAGTGGCAAGCCTTCATTAGGTTCGTGGGTAAACTACGGGCTCGGATCTGTTAATCAGAATTTGCCTGGCTATGTAGTAATGCTTGATCATACTGGGGGTCCCATTTCTGGTGCAAAGAATTGGACTTCCGGTTACATGCCAGCCTCATATCAGGGTACGGTTTTCCGTCCCACAGGAGATCCAATTCTCAATCTCAAACATTCCAAGGGAATGGATTCTCTTGAGCAAAGGAAAGTCATTACATCTTTAAACCAATTAAATTCTCAACACCTTTCAGGCCGTGAGGATAATTCAGATCTTAGTGCTCGTATTGCCAGTTATGAGCTTGCCTATAATATGCAATCCACTGCGCCTGAGGCCATAGATGTGGATTCTGAACCTCAGCACGTGAAAGACCTGTATGGACTTGATGGTTCTAGGACTGATGATTTTGCACGTAAATGCATTCTTTCAAGAAGATTAGTGGAACGCGGAGTTAGATTCATACAGGTATATTCTGGAGGAGCACACAATGATTCGAACTGGGACGCGCACGGTGATCTTAAAAAGAATCATGATTATCATTGTGGCCGCACGGATAAGCCCATTGCCGGGCTCTTGAAAGATTTAAAGCAGAGGGGCCTCTTAGACGAAACTTTGGTAGTTTGGGGAGGTGAGTTCGGAAGGCAACCAACTGCTGAATATGCAAAAGGAACAGGCAGAGATCATAATAGCTTTGGTTTTACCATGTGGATGGCAGGTGGAGGAATTAAGGGTGGTGTCAGCGTGGGAACAACAGATGAGTTAGGAAGTAAGGCGGTTGAAGATCCATATCATGTGAAGAATCTTCATGCGACTGTTCTTAATCTTATGGGCCTTGATCAAAATAATTTGAGTTATTTTTATAATGGTCTGGACCAAAAATTAGTCGGCGTTGAGGGAGCTGACCCCATTCATCAGGCCATGGCCTAAAGGATCCTATGTACAGCAGTGACTGAGGTGTGATTTTTCCGAGCCCTGAAACTGCTGAAATCAGCAATCGAAAACGTTATCTCGTAGGAGTCTCTGGAGGACGCGATTCAGTAGCACTTTTGCACTGGCTCAAATATGATGTGCGTTGCAGGGACATTATTGTTTGCCACTTAAACCATTCATTGAGGGGTAGGGATTCTGGTTCAGATGCGAGGTTCGTTCGTAATCTCGCGAAGAGTTATAATTACCAATTTGAATCTGAAAAGAAGGATGTTCGCAAAATCTCTGAGCAGAAAAAATCTTCGATTGAAGTCACTGCTAGAGACGAGCGATTAGTTTTTTTTGCGAAGGTTTCAAGAAAGTGGCGATGCAAGCGCGTCATATTAGCCCACCATGCCGATGACAATGTTGAGACTGTACTGATGAATCTTTTTCGAGGATCGGGAAAATTAACCGGGATACGAAAGGAATCTAAGATCATATCTGATGGTGTAAGTCTTGAGTTACTAAGACCTTTCCTTTCCATTTGGCGTAGCGATATTGATTCTTATGTCACGGAAAAAAATATAGATTACCGGGAAGATACAAGTAATCGGAGCAATGAGTTCTTGCGTAACCGGGTACGTAACACCCTCATTCCTAGTCTAAGAAAAATTTTCCAGCGTGATATAACGAAGTCAGTTTCAAGAGCGGCAGAAGTTTCGATGAGAGAATCAGATATGATTGATCAGATTCTTTCATCCACTGAATTTTCATGGATTAATAAAAAGCAGCTACCATTACCTAAGCTCGATAAATTAAACGATGCGTTACAGGCACGAGCGATATTATCTTGGTTAAGAAAGGCCAATGTTCCAGGAGTTGGATTTAGAGAAGTGGAACTGGTCAGATCTTTAATTAAAGACGAATCGACTGCCAAGGTTAATCTGCCAGGCGGCAAGCATGCGCGTCGCAGGAATAAGGTAATTTTTATTGATTAATTACTGTTTTTTTGGCCAATTCAAATGCTGGCGAAGGAATTCGAATGTTTCTTTTCCATTAATCGTATGAGGGCCAACGAACCATTCAATTTTTGTTCTTTCACCGATGCCAAGCTTCGCCGAATAGAGATTTCTGACCTTTGCAAATTCGTAAGCTACTGTCTCGTCTGGGGCAACACCATCAAAGTGTCCCCTCTCCACCATAAAAGGTCGCGGAGCAATGAGCGTAGCCATTTCCGCATAATTAAAAGTACTTCCCAGATCCCACTCGAAAATTTCATACTCTCCGCTCCAAACGTAACTGTATTTTGATCTGGTAGATGCATTTTTCCAGACCCACTCATTGAAGTCTGCTGAACATATAGAGAGACAATAATTTGATACGAGAGGAGGAATACGCATAGCAGATTTTCCTCCATATGATAGGCCGTAAAAACCGATCCGTTCTTTGTCTGCAAATTCGAGTGATCCTAGCCAGTCAGTGATTTGTTGATGTTGTGGTACCATTATAGAAAAGAGTGTTTTTCCTATTGCGTTGGCTTTGAATTGAAGGGCCCGGAACCGGTCCTGAAAAATGTATATGTTTTGTGGTGCAAAAGTTACAAATCCGAGATTGGCGAGTTCAGTTGTAAAGGCCTTATAATAATGATGATCTTTTTCCCCTATCGTGGACTGGGGCCGGCCCTCTAGTCCGTGCTGGCAAACCACAACGGGTCTTTTTTCTCCTTCTTTTATGTCTTTTGGAATCACAAGTATTCCATAAGCGAAGAGACCCTGATCGCCTCCAAAGACATCCAATACCACCTCGTAGGTAAGGACTTTTTCTGTTTCACTGATGAGTCTGGTCCTTGGATTCGCGGGTACAAGATCATCATCAAATTGACCAATTACCTCTGACGCAAATTTTTTTCTATAGGGCTCTATGCTGGCCTGAAACTTTTCCATTGAAGAGGTGTCTAGTTTGGAAAAATAAAGTCTCCTAGTTTCTGCGCTCTGATCTAAAAGTTGTTGGTTATGTCTATCAATTTCATTGAAGGCCCGCTCCTGAACGTTGCCCAGTTCTTTTACCGGGAGCGCAATGGCCTCATGTATTTTTACATTCTGATCCATGTAAGTACTTATGTCTCCTGCCCTTAGACCCGCTCTCTTTATTTCCGATGATATCTGGTCTGGCCTGAAACTGGGTACTTTTCCGGGTTTGCCTCCGGTCCCTCTAGGAACTGTAATTTCAGGAGCCTGAGAAGGATCAATGACTAGGACTCGGGGTCGAATGATCTTGGCAATCTCAGCGTCTCCGAAGTCATTGAGCAGGCCAAATACGTTCCTATAAGCAGGTTCATCCCATACCCTTTCTCTTTTACCGAAGTGACCAATGATCCAGGCACGTTCGATCCGCTCATCAACGGCTGCAGCATGAAAAGCAATGAGCCCACCTTCACCGTCTCCGGCTACCCCAATGCCTTTGTTATTATTTCCCAGAGCATCGATGATAGCTGATACTTTTTGAACTTCATAGCCGATCAGGTGTCTGCCAAGCTCAAAAGCGGACCTGTAGAGGAATTCACGATTAGTAATCTTTCTATGCTTTGTCTTGCGATCAATGAGGACTGGTACAAAGACACGGTGACCATTCGCTGCAAGTGTCTGTGGTCTCGTTGTCGTGGCAAAACTTTCAGGATCGGGAATATAAATGGTTGTGAATTCAGCGTTTTGAGGTTCGATCAATAGTCCTTCTACTGAGACTCCTCCAAAGGCCTGTAATCGAAAATTTCGGACGGAGTATTCTGGAACCTCATGTATAATTACGCCTGTCAGGATTTCAGATCCCTTTACCCTTTCATCACGAACACCGATAATGTGTTTTAGTTTTTTACGATGTTCAGACAGATCAATACCATTAAGCGTTTTGGTCCTGGCATTTCTTTTGACAACGGCCTGATCAATTTTTTTTAGGAGAAATGCATCCGCAGTATCAACTAGCTTAGAAGCAATATCACCTTCCCAATCAAGTGCGGCAGTCCCTTTAAGAGGATTAGCATTAACTGATAATGTGTTTATCAATAAGAATTCGATCAGAAATAATAGATAAAGAAATGCGGCATTCTGATTGAGTAAGTAGCGGAACATTATTTTATATTATTGAAAATCAGAACATGATGGAAAGAACTTTGATTTCAATTTTTCACCTTCCGCTGTCCGTTAATAACTCATAAAGATAAGCAATCGATTCAAAGATGGTACTTTTGACTCCAGCGCTCGTTTTCATCCATTTTTCAGCTTCATAGGATACCGGCGGCAAGGCAATAATTCCTATCTGATCTTTTGTCCCAAATACTTTTTTGACAGTGATCCAGCTACGGCGCGCATGCACATTTAGTGTGACAAGGTCAAAAGGACTTGACCCGATATTGTTTTTTTCAAATTCACTTTTCAGGTTTACTGCAGCACTGAAGGTTCTGTGCCTGAGTTGTTTGCTGGCGGGAGCCAAATGTATTTTTTCTTGTGGAACCCCGAGTTCAATTAGTGTTGCGGCGCCCATTTGATTATAAGTTTTGTACTTTTCTGATATATAATAGCCTCTTTCAAGTCTCGGACCGATTAGCCATAAGGATTCGTAATTATTTTTTTCGTCGTTAAAAATTTCTGCCACTTGTTCCATCGAATTATCTGCCATCCATGATTCAACGACCAGAATTTTGGCATTAGGAACTTTATTTGTGACGGCCAGGAAATCATGCGATGAGAATAAAATTACTGAAGCACTTGTGATTATTATAAGCGTTAGCCCCAGAATTACCGGCCAAGTTGGTAACCATACATTGCGTTTTTTAAAGAACTTAAAACCCATTGTAAGATTGATCAGAAGTTAATGATCATTGGGTTCAACTTGGTCAGAGGATGTGTAATATTTTTCCAAGGGCCTAACAATATTCGTTTCTAGGGCCCAGACTTTACTTAGCACTTCTTGTGATAGGAGCTCCTGCTCTTCATAGCCTTGATAAATCATTTCTATCTTAGCATCAATGTTATCAATATGATGAAGTATGAGTGCTTCTGGTGTTTTAGGTAGGACCGGTGATCCGTATTCTATTTTTCCATGATGTGATAATATGAGATGAATGAGGTGAATCCTTGCCTTTTCACTGCTCGGCTCAATCAGTTCCCATTCTTCACCTGATTCCGATTCAGTTTCTCGCCATAATGTATTTACTATTTCTGCTCCAATGGATATGTGACCAGTAAGTTCCGCTCGAAAATCGTAAGGCATTGTAAATCCATCCTTTGGGTAAGTATTCTCCCACATTTTTCCACAATCATGGAAAAGAACACCCGAGATCAGTAAGTCACGGTTCAGATTCTTGTAAGCTGAACATATACCTTCTGCGCTCCTGATCATTTGTGCCACATGTTCAATGAGTCCGCCTCGACGGGCATGATGTAGGTTACGCGCTCCTGCCGAACGCTTGAAACGATCGCCGAACCGATCTAAAAATTTTGTGCAGATGGCCCGAAACCTAGGATCTGACAGTGACTCACAAACTGATTGGATATAATTATAATCTTCTGTTTGCTTTGACTTAGTTTCTTCAGTTCCGGCAAGGACATTGGCGATTTCTTCTTCTTCGAGATTAGATAATTTCCAGTCCCGAGCATCGATCCCATATTCGTTGCTTGACCAGTGCCCTTGTATCTTTACCCATTCATTTCCATTCAAGGATTCTGCCTGCGAGAACGCGGCTGAATCTTGCCATGCTTTTAGCTTTATTGATCCGGTGGAATCACAAAGTTCTACTTCGTAATATGGATTTCCGTTTCGGGTCTGTTTACGTACCGAACCAGAAATTTGGCCGCACACAGAATATTCACCCGGATTAGAAGGCACACTATTTTTGAGTTCGGCAATTATTATTTGTTCCATGAATTTATACATTCAAGAGATTCTGCGGCAGAAGAAAGAGTATTTTTAGTCGACATTTGTTAATAAAGGTTTAATATTAACTATAACGAATGAAAGATTCGTATTAATTCACCGTTTATATAATAATGGGTATTCAATGGTTACAGGTCTTTGTGTGTTTGGCTGGTCTTTCTATTCCAGTCGGGGTTCTACTTTTTGCTGCTGCTGACACAGCAAGAGCAAAGAAAGAAAGCGGTGAGCAGGAATAATATTTTTATTACTCTAATTGAGCCTTTACGGACGGGAGATTTCCTAATACTTCATCCCAACTGATTTTTCCAGCGCAATGGAAGTTCCTGACAAGGTGATATGTGTTGATTGCGGGCGAATGGCCTATCGACTCACGATAGAGCCTGAATTCGGTTTTTCCAATGGTGACTGGGTAGCGTATAGATGCTCGGGTTGCGGTGATAGATGGGACTTGGAGGTTAGTATGAGTAGTAAGCCAAGTACGAATCCTAAAAATCATTGAAAACAGGAACCGACTTGTGAAATTTCGACATTCGTGGTTCATAGAGAGTGATGGCTTGCCACTTTCAGCTTCATTCTAATTATCAGCCTCGCGGTGACCAGCAGCAGGCCATTGATAAATTAATAAAGTCTTTGGTTGCCGGTAATCAGCATCAGACTCTTTTAGGAGTAACGGGTTCCGGCAAAACATTCACAATGGCTAATGTCATTGCTGGTATGAATAGACCTACTCTGGTCATGTCACATAATAAAACTCTTGCCGCACAACTTTATTCAGAGTTCAAAAATTTTTTTCCAGATAACGCGGTTGAGTATTTTGTATCGTATTTTGATTATTACCAACCTGAAGCATATATACCGCGCAGTGATACCTACATAGAAAAGGACTCTTCAATTAATGACGAGATAGAGCGTCTGCGTCTCTCGGCCATGGGGTCCTTATTGACTAGAGAAGATGTTATTGTCGTTGCAAGTGTTTCCTGTATCTATGGTTTGGGATCCCCTGATGATTACAAGGACATGATGTGTCCCGTGAGTACAGGAATGAAAATGGACCGGGACAAATTCCTAACAAGGTTAGTAGATATGCTATACGAGCGAAACGATTTTTCTTTTACTCGCGGCAAGTTCCGATCACGTGGAGATGTAGTTGATGTGATCCCTGCGTATTTGGAGAATGAAGCGATCCGAGTAGAATTCTTTGGAGATGAAATTGATAGGATTTCTGCCTTCGACCCTATCAGCGGAAACATCATATCTCGTCTTGAAAACTATAATTTCTATCCTGCAAAACAGTTCGTAACTCCGGCTGATAAAATGGCGCGTGCTATCAAAGAAATTCGTATCGAACTGGAAGATCAGGTAGCATTTTTCGAAGAAAATCAGAAGTTCATTGAAGCTCAGAGGATACGACAAAGAACGGAATATGACATTGAAATGATGCAGGAAATGGGTTTTTGCCAAGGAATAGAGAACTATTCAAGGCACCTAGGGTCAAGGCCACCCGGTTCTAGACCCTCCACATTGCTTGATTTCTTTCCTAAGGATTATTTGACCGTTATTGATGAATCGCATGCCACAGTTCCTCAGGTCGGGGGAATGTATGAAGGAGATAAATCTCGAAAAACCAATCTTGTGGATTATGGATTCAGATTGCCAAGTGCACTTGATAATAGGCCTTTAAAATTTGATGAATTTATGGATATGACGGGTCAGCGTGTTTATGTAAGTGCAACTCCTGCAAGATTTGAAATAGAGAACAGTAAGGTCGGAAATTCGAAATACATACCTAAGCAAAGTAAGAAAAAAGGATCAGGTGATACCTTACCCACGTTGGTTCCTCATATATCAGGTTCCTCTCAGAGTATTGATCAGTTCAATGTCAATGATCCTAGTCAGGATTTAATCATTGAGCAGATCATCCGGCCTACCGGATTACTTGATCCTTTAGTTGAGCTCAAGCCTTTGAAAGGGCAGATAGATGAAACTATTGAGTTGTGCCGAAGTGCTACTGAGTCAGGGAACAGAGTCCTTGTGACCACGCTAACAAAGAGAACAGCGGAGGACCTGACAGATTATTTACGCGACGTTGATCTTAGGGTTAGATATTTACACAGTGATATTGGCGCTATCGAACGTGTGGAAATTTTAAGGGCTCTGCGTGCTGGTGAGTTTGATATCCTTGTAGGTATTAATCTTCTCAGAGAGGGTCTTGATCTTCCTGAAGTTGCTTTAGTTTGTATTTTGGATGCTGACAAAGAAGGTTATCTGCGGAGTGAAACTTCTTTGATTCAGACGGCCGGCCGGGCTGCCCGACACGTTGAAGGAAGAGTCGTGCTATTTTGCGATGACATGACGAAGAGCATTGAAGGCCTTGTAAACATTACTGAATATAGAAGACGAAGGCAGATCGGATACAATGAAAGGCACGGTATAATTCCTGAAAGCGTCAGCCGTGCTGATCAGGAGTCATTGCACATGACTCTCGGAGGAGCAAAAGTATCTGAGGAGATATTGGCGGGTAACGAGCACGACATTGACGTGGCTCAAGTGATCAGTGATCTTCAGGTGGAAATGCAGGAAGCGGCTTCAAAACTTGAGTTCGAAAAGGCTGCACTGCTCAGGGATCAGATTGATGAGCTGAAGAGACAATGATTTTTCTGTAGAAGCCGCATATCTTTGGTTTAACAATGATTATGTTGGGGTTAATTTAAACTAATGAGAGGCACGTACATGGTTTTTGTCATTTTGATGGTAGCGAAGTCTTTTATAGCGACGGCAGAGGAAACTATGTTTTATGGATCATGTGATGCGTCTGCAGCGGTTGCTTTGGATAACAATACATTTGTTGTAGCTGATGATGAGGATAATATTCTCAGAATCTATTCCTTGAAACGTCCTGGAATGCCGTTGGCAGAATACCCACTAGATGTCTTTCTTGGCGTACAAAATGAATCACACGCTGAATCAGATATTGAGGCATGTGCGCGTGTGGGTGATTTAATTTATTGGATAACTTCTCATGGTCGTAATAAGAAGGGTAAATGGAGGAATAGCAGATATCGTTTATTTTCTACTAAGGTAATTAATGAGGAAGGAAAATTTATTTTAAAGCCGGAAGGCATTGCGTATGAAAATCTGTTAAGCGCATTGGTTTCCTGCGAGGATCTTAATTTGAAAGCTAGTGTTGGTGTCATTGGCGAAGATGCAGGTAAGGTTCTGGCTCCCAAAGAGCAAGGCCTGAATATTGAAGGTTTATCCACTAATGCGGATGGTAGTGTTCTTTACATTGGTCTGCGCAATCCAATCCCTGAACAACAAGCTATTCTTATTCCCATTAAGAATCCTAACGCAGTGGTTCATGGTAAAGCGGAGCCGATTTTAGGAAAACCTGTGCATTTAAATGTTCAGAGAAGAGGCATTCGATCTATTGAGTATTCATCTTATCACAAGAGATTTTTTTTGGTGGCAGGAGATCGATCAGATAAGCTGAGCTCTGTTCTTTATTCTTGGGATGGCGCACCTAAAAGTGTTCCAAAAAAAATAAGATCTTTTGTGAATTTGAATCCTGAGGCGATCGCTCCTATTTCGGGAAGTGGAAAGATCCTAATACTTAGTGATGATGGGACCGTTGCTCATCGAGTGGATCAAGAAGACTCATTTGATAAGTTAGTGGACGGTAAATGTGCATGTAAGTCCCTCAAAGATCCTAGAAAAAAGAGGTTCCGCTCCTTGACGCTAAATTTGAACAAACAAAGTGTTCGTTGAGGAATAAAAGAGTCAATTATTTTTGTTTCACATAAGTCATTAATTTTGTAAGATTTATGGTTATGAAGCCATTCCTTGCGTTACTATTATTTGTGCTTCCTTCCTGTGTTGGAATTTCTGGATCTGGGCATGAGCCCTTATCTCGCATATCGAGTGACCGTGGCATGTTTGTTTTGGATGGTCATGAGGAAGTAGCAATCACACAAGAAAAGGCCGAACCAAAGTCATTACCTTTCACGTCAATTCCCTGGAATTGGTTTGATTAGATGAAAGTGAATTATTTGCTAATAAAGGGATAGGATTATCGTTATTATAGGATAAGCTGTTAATTAGATTATCTTTATCAGCTCAACGATCATGTCTGGAGAAAAATCAACAAGGTTCCGTCCGCCTGAAAAGAATGAACCTAATGATTTTTTAGCTGAAGTAGAGAACAGCGAATATTCACCTGAATCACAGAGAAAAAAATCTCAGGCCTTTTCACTTGGAGCTGCAGTTTTTGTTCACGCAATCATTTTTTCAATTTTAGCTTTCATTGTCATAGCAAATTTTGATTCCGAAGAAATTGAAATGGTTGTGGAAGCTAGTTCCGCAAATACTGATTTGGTTCCTCAGAAACGGTCCTTTGCCAAGAAGGTAACATTGGAAAAACCTGCTACGCCTTCAAGGAGAGCAGATAAAACAATTACCGCAACGAACGCCTCATCCGTTGTGATGCCGGAAATCCCAACTTTTTCCGATACACCGGCATTCGGGAACGATTTTGGTGATGGTTTTGGCATTGGTGGATTTGGTGATGGCCGAGGAGGCGCGAAATTTTTTGGAACTAGTGGTGGCGGTAACCGAATCATTCTCGTCATTGATACCTCGACAAGTATGAATAATAATTGTGGGCCCACTGGGATTAGGGCTATCAGGAGGGAGATCGTGCGTACTCTTTCTGCTCTATCGCCAAATATTAGCTTTAATATCATCTGTTTCGGAAAGGATTGCGATGGATTTGCCCCTCAACCCGTAAAGGCAAATTCTGGTAACATTGCGCGGGCAAAGACATGGATGAATGCATATTTCATCAATAAAAGAGGAGGCGGAGCATTTGATAGAACTAGAACATCAGAGTGGGGTTCGAAAGGAACCGACAATAACGGTATCAAGTACACTCCGATTTCACCGGGGTCCGTGCAGGCCTTGGCAGGGACCAGTGGCAGCTCTCGCATGGATCTGGCGTTAGTTGCCGCTTTTTTTCAAAAGCCTACTTCAGTATTTTTGATTGCTGATGGTGAACCTGGAACAAATAAGAATGGACAGAAACTGAGCAATACCGCGATTGTTGATCTCGTCCTCCAAGAGGCAAAGAGGATCTATAGTGGTAGCCGATTACCAAAAGTCAATTGCATCAGTGTAAAAGGCATCGGGCAGGCTATTCTGAAGGACATCTCTAGGAGATTTGGTGGCAATTATAAGGCCGTCGATCCTGCCAAGATATAGAAAAAACTCTACAAGGATTATTCAGAGGATGCCAGAGAGACTCTGATCAGTTCTGTGTCATTTCTAATGAAACATGATTTCATTGCATATGCTGGATGAGACCAGACAATTTTCCGTTGTCGCATGTCAATACCGTTAGGCTCAATGACATGAGCACGACTAATTTCTTTGTACCCGGATGTTGATAGTTCCGCTATGGCAAGTTCGCCAGTTTCACTGAATAAAAAATATCGATTTTCATGAGGTGTAACAAATACAGTTCCCCAACGAGAGGGTCTTTGCAACCCAACGGGCTCGAGGGATTCCCATATTCTTTTTCCTGATTTTAGAGACAGGCACCTGAATTCGCCATAACTACAGGCCCCATAAATATGGCCTTCATTGATCACTGCAGTATTCATTATGCCATGCAGATGTTCAGTTCTTTTTTCACTGACTTTGGCTGTTTTCCAGATAATTTCAGGTTCTTTTCCAGTCTTAATTTTCAGGGCCATTGAGCCATTGTAGAATGAAGATAAGAATAGAATATCTCCCACAAGTTGAGGAGTGCTTACACTAAGACCAAAGCGTAATTGCCATGGAATAGACCATATTTCCTTTCCAGTATCGGGATCAAGGGCATTTACTGATTCTGGTGTCCAAATAATGAGAAGCTCTTTATCCGCATGTTTGATGATTACAGGTGGAGCATATCCAGGCTCTTTGGCACTTAAGGATCGCCATTTCTCTTCACCAGTTAATTTATCAAAAGCAACAGCCACTGATCCTTGTCCCCCTGCAAGGCATATGAGCAGTTTTCCATAAATCAAAGGGCTGGCTGAAAATCCCCAAGTTGGTGTTTTTGTATTGAAAGAAGTATTGAAGTCATTAGTCCAAATTGTGGAACCATCCTCTGTATTCCTGCAAAAAAGATTTCCTTCCGCTCCCAATGAATAAATTCTTTCTTTTTCAATTATTGGAGTGGCTCTTGGCCCGGCAGAGTAACTGATTGTATAATCACAATTGTGTGACTTTACCCAAATTAATTTCCCGCTATTAGCATCAATACAGAGTAATCTTTCCTTTCCGGGGATCTTGTCTCTTGCAAAAGGATTTTCAGGTGATTGAGCATTCTGAGCAATTTCCCGATCCATTACAAAAACTTTACCATTTGAAACGGCTGGGCCTGCATAACCTCTATTAATTTTTGTTCTCCATAATATTTTGGGGCCATTTTCAGGGAAATTTTTTATTATTCCTTCTTCTCGCCAAACACCGTCGCGGTTGGGACCGAGCCACCCAGGCCAATCATCAGCTTTTATGATGCCCGGTAAGCTAAAGAAAAGAATAAATAAGATAAGATGCATAGATGTTAATTTATTGATTTGCAGTAAATGGGTCAATCTTTCCAAGGCAAAACGCTAAGCAACAACATCTTCAATTACTCTTCCTGACACATCGGTTAATCTGAAACGCCTTCCGCTATGTAAATAAGTGAGCCGTTTATGATCCATTCCAAGAAGATGAAG
>PAPL01000049.1 GCA_002708885.1 Verrucomicrobiales bacterium
GCGATTCTAAAGGTTATGTATTGTTCTCGTCACATTTGTGACGGCTTCGTCACATTTGTGACATTGCTGTAATGTTTGGACAGCACTAAGTGTCATCACTACCAATCATAATATAAAATATAGCAATGACCTTTTTAATCATTCTTGGAAGCCTCGGCATATTTCTATATGGCATGAAAGTCCTAAGCGAGGGGATTCAAAAAACCGCTGGAGAAAAAATGCGCCAAGTGATGGCAACTATGACCCATAATCGCGTCGCTGGTGTTGGGACAGGGTTTCTCACGACCTGCTTACTTCAATCCTCTTCAGCGACTACGGTCATTGTTGTAAGTTTTTGTAATGCCGGACTATTAACTCTAGTCGAATCAATTGGAGTAATTATGGGTGCCAACCTTGGCACGACACTAACTGCTTGGATCATCGCTGTAGTCGGTAAATTCAGTCTCGCTAATGTTGCTTTACCTATTATCGGTATTGGAACCCCTTTTATTTTCGTTGGTAAAGGCAAATGGAAAAACATTGGTCAGATCTTGATAGGTTTCGGCCTTCTCTTCTATGGGTTAGGTGCCCTCAAAGATGCAGTGCCAGACGTTAAGAGCATGCTTGCGAGCACTGAACCTGAAATAGTTCAAAAGGCAGAGAGCTGGAGAGCTTTCATAGAAAACATCAGCGGAAAAGGCTACCTTTCACTGGTAATGTTCCTCGTTGGTGGCGTATTACTAACTATTGCTGTTCAGTCGTCATCAGCTGCAATGGCAATCACCGTTACATTAGCACTGAACGGCTGGATTGGGTTTGAGGAATCCTGTGCAATCGTGTTAGGTGAAAACATCGGCACAACAGTGACTGCATATCTCGCCTCATTAGGTGCAAACACCAATGCTAAACGAGCTGCCCGTGCCCATTTCACTTTCAACATCCTTGGTGTTGCCTGGATGCTTGCAGCATTCTATGCCTTCATACCAATGGTCGAGTCGATCGGCAGCAGCCTCCCCGATTCATTTCGAACTGAGAAACATTCGACTCCAATAGGGTTCAATCTGGCAATTTTCCATTCCACATTTAACTTCATAAACATCTGCCTTCTTATTGGCTTCGTTCCCTGGATAGCAAAGTTTGTCACTAAATGGGTCAAGGATGATGAAAAGGAATCCGATTCGCGCCTTCATTTTATAACACAAAATCTCATGAAAGTTGGGGAAATGAACCTTCCCGAAGTTCAAAACGCAGTCGAAGGAATGGCCGATATCACCCTCGAAATGTATGACGATTTTGAAAAAATGTTTTCTGATAGTAGGACCATTGATCTGACTCCTGCCGTCGAAAAGTCCAAAGGGCTTGAAAATGCCACTGATCAATGCATGGCAGACATTACTCAGTATCTTGTTCGCTTATCCGCATCAGAACTGAGTCAACGGAACGCGGATGATGTGAGCTCAATGATACGAATTGTATCAGAGCTGGAGGAGGCCAGCGACTGCGTTCACCGACTCGTCATGCTCACTGACCGAAGAAACCGCAAAGGCCACAATCCATTCTCTGACGATACCACATTAGCGCTCAAAAGGTTTACTCGCATAGTGGGAGAGTTTCTTGACTTCACCCGCAAAAACATAACACCACCAATTTCTCTAAACATTCTTAAGGAAGCTGAAGAATTTGAATCTAGCGTTGATGATATGAGGCGCAGTCTGAATAAAGCGTCTCTCTCTAGGATGCAAGAAGACGGTGACCTCAAACGTGAAATGCTTCAAATTGATATTAATAATCAGTTAGAGAAAATAGGTAATCACTGCCTCAATGTCATTCAAAGTGCTACAGGTACAGTGGATTAATACACTGAAACTTGTGCACTCAAATTTCCGTTTGTAGCCAAAACCTGACATTCTCAGTATCGTCGTCTAATTTTAAGCATTGCGATAAATCAATTGCGCCACAATTGTAACTGTAATTTATTTTATGTGTGCCTGCAGACTGCAAATATGTAAAATCATATGTACACTGTACTGATAACAGAAGATGAGGCTGACATAAGGCAACTCATAAGTTTCAACTTAGAGCGAGAATCTATGGAAACATTACTCGCCAAAGATGGGATAGAGGCTATTGAAATCGCACAGGAAAAAGAGCCCGATCTGATTATTCTGGACATCATGCTACCCAAATTGGACGGCTTTGCAGTCTTTAAAGAACTGCGTCAAGACAGTAGAACCAGAGACATTCCAGTCATTATGCTAACCGCAAAGGCGCAGCTAGATGATGTTGTCACCGGACTTGAAATGGGCGCCGATGATTATCTAACAAAGCCTTTTAGCCCAAGAGAACTGGTATTAAGGGTAAAAGCCCTTCTGAGAAGAATTAAAACAACAACCTCGAAGTCTACCATCACTTCAGGAAAATTTCGCTTGGACAAAAATACCTTGCATTGCTTTGTGGCAGGAGAGCAACTAGACTTAACTCCAACTGAATTCAAATTACTATTACTGATGATTGAGAGAGAGGGAACTGTGCAAAATCGGGAGGATTTATTGAGAGAAGTCTGGGGGTACCGAGACACAGCAAACTCAAGAACCTTGGACACTCACATCAAGAGGCTCCGCGAAAAGCTAGGTGATTTCTCACGCTGCATTAAAACTGTTCGCAGTGTCGGTTATCAATTCAGGAGTAACGCGTGACATTTTTTTTTATTCTATTAATAGCCATTCTTTTCTTTATTCTCATATTTCAGAGAAGAAAGAATCAACGGAGAATTCATAAATTAGCTCAGGCTCTTAAAAGCAATGACAGAAAATTATTAACTGGTCACTCGGCTAAAGCCCATTACTCTGCTTATCAAGAGCTTGAGAATCTGATAATTGATCAAATTTTCGAAGCCGAGACATTAGAAAAACGTGTCGAAAGAAGAGAAGACCTCATTTCTGCCGTAGTGGACGGCCTAGGTGATTCCGTTATTGTATTTGATCAAGGACTTAAAATCCGTTTCACGAATCCAAGCGCTTGCAAACTTTTCGGATGGGCATCCCCCCCACTTGAGTTAAGCGCTGAAAAATATATCAAAAATACAAAATTAATCAGATTAATACAAAAGTCGATTAATACTCAACGCATAGAAACAATTGAGATTCAACATCAGATCCCTAATGACCTAAATCATTCGGTAAGGACACTCGAAGTCGAAGTGGCACCTCTTACCCTGACCGGCGAGAAATCAGTTACACGTACGAGAGTAGTCCTGCGAGACGTCACTGACGCCAGAAATCTCGACTTGGTCAGAAAAGACTTTGTAGCAAACGCATCCCACGAACTTCGGACTCCTCTCACCATCATTAACGGTTATCTGGAAAATTTAATCGATAGTGAAATTTCCGACAAAGACAATTCCCTCAAATTCCTGAAAATAATGCAAAAGCATGGGAACCGCATAGCTAGAATCATCGAAGACATGCTCACCATATCAAAACTGGAATCCCACTCTGAAACGATACAGATAAGACCCTTTGATTTGAGACTCTGTACTGAAGAAGTCATCACTCGATTAAATCCACTATTTGAGGAAAAAAAAGCCGAGGCAAAACTCGAATTCCCTGACGACTCTTCAATTCAGGGCGATGTGTTTTACTGGGATCAGATCCTCTTTAATCTCATTGAAAATGCTCTAAAGGAAAACGATGAACCCAATCTGAAAATTTCAATATCCCTGAACCGTGAATCTGAACATGAGGACATCATCACAGTAAAAGATGACGGAGTCGGTATGCCCGCAGAAGCTTTAGAGTTTATCTTTAAGAGGTTTTATAGAATAGACCAGAGTCATGGAGCCGAAAAGAAAGGAACCGGCCTAGGGTTATCTATTGTGAAGCGCGCCATTGAAGCGCATGACGGAGAGATCACTGTGAGTAGCACGCCTGGAATCGTTACAGCATTTACAATTACAATTCCAAGAAAACANTAGNCCTACTCAATCTAATTANTTGAATCAGCGGAGGCGCTAATTGCCTCCAAGGGCAAAAAGAATAACACCAATTCCAAGAACNCCGGCCAACCCCAAAGCAAANACCCGAGAAAATCGATTCAGCAAAAAGTCGAAGCTCCTATCAAAAGTTCGTTGCACTTTTTTACGGCGCATCCAGGAACGCTTGTCCCTGATATGGCGATCATGCCAGGTCTGCTCCTTTCTCTTTAACGAATAAGGGAAACGCATGGCTTGCGATTCAACCTTCAGCTTATAGGAATTAGAATTCGTTAANATATCATTGGACTTTGCCTCATCACAGAATGGGCAGTTGTGCCTTTCCTCNTCTTCCCCAATATTGATCGATAATTTTCCACCACACTGTCGGCATTCTATTTCAAATCTGGGAGACTGAAGTAATTTTGAAAATTTTGAATTATTGCCTGAATGCACTGCCATATTAGGTCTTATTAATATTTAATATATGTTTACAATAAGTAATAATTTATTAATTATTGCAAATAATATATTTTCTACAGTGCCTGTCNTTCCAANGAATTGAGATCTATGGAGAATATTTTACGTCTATAGAGTAATAACTACCGAAATCGTATTTCTTAAGACTGATTTCACGGAAATCTACTCATTTTATTGAGTCAATGACCTCCTTGAGCAGACTCTCTTGCCAATTAAGCAAAATGTCACTGGCNTCCTCAGGCGCTGCTGCGACTCTTTCCANAGTAGAGCGCGAAGCAATGAGTGTCGGATCGATGCCNAACCCTTCACTCACTTGATCTCTCAGAGCCTTCAATTTATCGAACTTCTTTTCAGCTTCCGGATCACGTTTTCCTCTGACCCTCTTTGGCATTTCAGGAAAATCGGCCGGACTCATTTCCCGTACTGATTCAATGGCTTTTTTGAATCTCTTAACGGGTTGACTTGGAAATCTTGAAGGCAGATTGACTTTAATCCCTTTCTGCAAGTCCTTTGAAAAACGTAAAAGGTCTTGATTCCCTATGATTTTAAAAGCTGGCCTATCTCGCCTCTCAGCCTCACCGTCCCTCCAAAACCAAAGGGCCCGCAAAAATGCCATTCCCTGCTGCTCAAGCTTTCCCCAACCCGATATCCTCCATACTAAATCTTTGTCCTTTTCTTTGATAATAGCCGCAGATTCTTTAGCTGATTCACATGACTCAGTGAACCACTGCCATCTTTCTAATTCCTTTAACCGCAATGTAAGAGTATCAGCCATCTCTAATAAATACCTGACATCATTNACTGCATAATCTAGCATCTTTTCTGACANTGGTCTTTGGCCCCAATCCGCTTTTTGTGAGGTCTTCGGTAACACNACTCCAAAGTGATCCTCAACTAAATTAACGAGTCCAAATTTTTTAACACCNAGCAATCTTGAAGCTGTCTGCGTNTCATAAACAGTTTCAGGAACACTCCCAAAAGTACGCATCAGCATCCGCATATCAAAGTCCGCTCCATGAAGCCACGCTTCGGTACGGTTAATAAAATTAATGAGGCTAGATAGATCCTGTATACTTAAAGGATCGATAATTGCAAATCTGTCTTCTACCGCAAACTGAATCAGACAAAGCTTCTCCTCATAGCAATGCAAGCTATCAGCCTCAGTATCAATTGCGCATCTAGTATAATTAGAATCCGCAATTTGCCCCATAAATCTCTCCAAAGCCTCCTGTTCATCAATATAGACATATCCTCTGTCCATTGAAGACTCTTTACTTTGAAGATTCATCTACTTCTAACCCAAATTAATACAGAACAATCCTTTCTTTACCTTAGGCCCGTTAGTAAAAGCTCAGCATTTGAAGATGAATTCTGTATATGATCGATCAGAACTTCCATCGCCTCTCCTCCAGGCCTTTGCGCCAGCTGCCGGCGAAGCATTCCTATCCTCTTAAATTCATCAGGATGGTAGAGCAACTCATCCTTACGCGTTCCTGATTTAGGAATATTAATGGCTGGATAAATTCTTCTCTCAAGCAATTCACGATCGAGTTGTATCTCCATATTTCCACTCCCTTTGAACTCCTCAAAAATGACCTCATCAGCTCGGCTCCCGGTATCTACCAGTGCCGTTGCTAGCATAGTGAGACTTCCCCCCTCCTCTGCGTTCCGGGCAATNCTGAATATTTTTCTGGCCTTGGGCAATGCTCTTGTNTCAAGNCCTCCTGATCCTGTTCTGCCTTTTCCCCTGCCCTTTCCTCTGCGTCCCCTGCCCCTGCCACCGGTAGAAATGAGACCATTGTAGCCCCTAGCCAAGCGGGTCAAACTGTCCATCAATATGACGGCATCCTTACCCATTTCTGTGACTCTCTTGGCCCGTTCTGCTACTAGTTCTGCTACTGAAACATGCCGGTCAGGGCTCTCGTCAAAGGTTGAACTATAGACATGAGCACCCGGTACACTCTCCTCAAAGTCAGTGACCTCTTCAGGCCTTTCATCCANCAAAAGTATCAACAATTCAACCTCCTTGTGGTTTGCTACTATGGACTTTGCAATTTCTTTGAGCAAAATAGTTTTACCTCCACGAGGAGGAGCAACGATAACTCCTCTCTGCCCCTTACCAAGTGGAGCTATAATATCGACGACTCGAGGACTGACTGACTGACCATCTGAAGGCTCTAATATTATTCTCTCCCTAGGGGAAATTGCTGTTAAGTTTTCAAAGATCGTTGGTGATTCCCAATCCGCGGCAGGTATACCCTCAATTTCGAGAACTTCGTTAGTTGATAAGAACCGCTCCCTGTCCTTAGGAGCCCTCGCAATGACTGTAATTAGGTTACCTACCCTCAAATCATATTCCTTAATAAAATTAGACCCTATGTAAACATCATCAGCATGCTTAGCAAAACTGAAAGTCGGCACACGAAGAAAGCCGTACCCGTCCTTAGCCGTTTCAAGAAATCCTTGTGCTCTTATTTTCGTTCCACGCTTTCCCCAATGACAAAGAATTTCAAATACGATATCATGCTTTGAGCGCATACCGCCCACTCGCAGACCCAGAGAAGTCCCTAACTCATAGAGTTCGACCATTGAGCGGCTNTGAAATTCAGCTAAATCTATCTCTTCGGGAGGCGGAGGTCCTGGCTCTGGCTCTGGCTCTGGCTCTGGCTCTGGCTCTGGCTCTGGCTCTGGCTCTAGCTTAGCAACTTCACTCTCGGAATCGTTCTTGAGCTCTTTAAGCTCCTCCTCAGTAAGATCCTGNNCTTTTTTCTTTGCAGTCTTTTTCTTTGCGATCTTTTTCTTTGCTACTTTCTTCTTTCTAACCACTTTTTTTCTGACCGTCTTTTTTTTCGTAGCNGTTTTCTTAGATTTGACCTGATCAGGGCCGTCATCATTCTCTAATTCCTTTTCGTTAGCCATAGGGCAAAATAATAAATTTGTTTCTCTAATTGTTTTATCGAACCTGAATTCCATATAAGATGGTCTGCAAGTTNAATTTTCTTTTCGATTGGCAATTGGGTNGCGACTATTTCTTGAGCCATTTCTTCACTTATTCCCGGCCTCGTCAGCAGTCTTTCCATTTGTACTTTATCATTACAGGCAACTACAAGAGTAAGATCCTGATTGTAATCCTGTGATGACTCATAAAGCAGAGGAATGTCAGCTAAGAGTAATGGAACACCTTCCGTTTTCGCTAGATTTAGCACCGACTGATATTCCTTATGAACCTCCGGATGCAAAATACCTTCNAGTTTAGCACGCTGATCAGCGTTATCAAAGGCCCGCTCTCGCAGGTANACACGATCAATTTGACCGTTAGCAGTTAGTGAAGAATCACCAAACTCTAGTACTATCTTCTCGCATATTTCATTGTGTGTCAACAATTCACTAACGCACTGGTCTGCATCAAAAATTCTGACCTCATTAATTAACGATTTGAGACCATTAAGGACTGATGATTTTCCCATCGCAATGCCTCCCGTTATGCCAACAACTACCATTTTTATACAGTGGATCCTATCCAATTTCTCGTAAACACAAAAAAAACGGGGAATGTTAAACATTCCCCGTTTTTTGTAATTTTATTAATCTGGTCGATTCGACTAGTTATTGAATAACGCGTCCGAAGCACCACCACCAGCACCCATACCAAGATCAATTGCAGCACCATCTGCCGCTGCACCTGGTTCAGGATTGGCTCCTCCAGTAACATTCGAGTTAACTGGTTGACCTGCAGGGTCAATTAATCTTCCAGTCACGAAAATCATAAGGTTCTTCTTGAAATGTTGCTCAGAATTAGTTCTGAAGAATCTTCCAAGGAGAGGAATGTCTCCAAAGAGAGGTACTTTGTCCTGTACATTTTGAACGTCCTCACGAATTAACCCTCCAATTGCTACGGTCTGACCGTCCCAGATTGTAACTGATGTAGTTAATTTTCTGGTAGAGAAAACAGGCTGTTCGATACGGTTTTCAGTAAGAACAATAGTAGTTGGCTGACCAAGTGCATCAACTGCGCCGGTCTGAATTGGACTTCCGTAGTTCACAAAGCCTTCAAATTCTGTGACCTCTGGGGCAATGTTAAGCTCAAGAGTGAAACCATCTGCTCCTACTACTGGGTCAACTTCAAGTGTCACACCAACTGGTCTCATTTCGAATGACGTTGGGTTCGCCGGTGTTACAGGGAAACCTCCTGCTGCTCCGCCGCCGCCGCCGCCTCCGCCGAGGCCACCAAGACCACCAAGTCCACCGAGGCCACCACCGCCTTGGATTCCACCACCAAAGAACTCCTGTGGAATTTCTGGTGGATCATATTCGGTTGGGTAAATGAATTCTCTAATAATTTCGATCTTCGCTCTTTGACCTGAACGGGTCACAACACTAGGAGCAGTCATCAAATCGGCGCCTTTTTTCTGGTTGAGCGCTCTTATGACTACCTGGAACTGAGGATCAGTGAGGACTCCTCCTACACCAAAAATAGCAGGTGAAATATTACTGGTAAGAAGCTTCTCCTGCAGAAGCCCGTCGATGGCATTGCTTTGAATTCCGTCCAGTCCAAATCTGAAACCAGATGTTACAGGGAACCTGCCTGTTGGGACTGGGGTCGTTCCTCCTCCAGGTGGGACGAATGTGTAATCATTGCCAGGTGACTCGCCTCCGCGCTGATTACCTAGTGTACCGCCACCACCAAAGATTCTATTACTTCCCGGCATATTGAACTGACCGAGCATCCAATCAAATCCGAGCTCATCGAGGTTGGTCTGAGTAATCTCAACAAACTTAGTAGTAATATATACCTGTGAAGCTACAGCTTTTAGTAATTCCTGAACAAGAACCTCAATGAGTTCCATGTTATTTTGTGTATTCCTGGCCACGAGAGTAGATGTTCTCGGGTTAAAGAATGCACTAGCGCCTTCAGGGAATGTTATTCCCTGTGACATTAAAATCTCTTTAGCTGTCTGACGCGGCTTGAGGGCTGTGCCACCATCACCACCACCAGTAGCGAATGGGTCATCTACCACGTCTCCTCCTCCAGCACCACCTCCGTCACTAGCGGATGAGAGGAAATCTGGTGGGACTCGGAAAGTTCTAGTGTAAAGATCGTTAGTTCCCTGCCATAAAGGAACGATTACAACAGTATATGGCTCAATCTTATACTTCATGCCTGATCCCTCGGCAACGTATCTGAGGGCCTCAGCTAGCGGCACATTGGTCAAACGAAGACTAATTGTCTGCTCTTCGACAGGAGCGGCTCCATCAGGGCCAGCAGCTGATTGTCTGCGCACAATATTGACTCCCTTCTCTGCCTCGTCAGTCTCGAACGGATCAAACTCCCTACTTTTCTGGCGCAAGAACTCAATGGCTTCGTCAACGGTAGCCTCATCAAAAAGAACCGAAGGAATTACAGTCTCACGAAGTTTCCTCGCTATGTATTCACGCCCAGTAGAATCATCTCCTCCTCCTCCAATGTCACGGCCCTCGACTGAGAGAAGAGGAACTTGTGTCTCCCATGCCTCATCGACTTGACGCATTAAGCGACTCCGAGTATGAGCCCTTGAACTCTTGTGATAATCTCTGCGAGCTTTTTCGATCTCTTCCTGTCCACGACGCGCAGCAGTGTTGTAACGGTCAATTCGCAAAACTGCATCGTACTGCTTCTCAGAATTATCAAAGTCTCCCAGATTAAAATAGCCCTTGGCCACTTTGAGCAAACGGTCAACTTCAGCAACGTTAGTGACGTGCTCAGGACTCAGCGCATGATTGTACCATTCCGGATCCTGCAACCTTAGCATAATTTTTTTGGCTCCAGGGTGATCAGGAGCCACTTCGTCAACGAGTACAGCATCGAGTAATTCTTTTGCCTCTTCACGACGACCCTCAGTGGCACGTTGATGAGCCAGCTTTACACTAACATCTGCAAAAAGCTTAGTTGCCCTGTCTCTCTTGGATTTTACGAGCGGAGCTCTGGGTATATTTTCCAGAGCTAATTTATATTTTGCACGTGCACCGTCAAAATCATTATCTGCTTCTAAGGCTTGACCTTCATCAAGTGAAATCTCAGCATCTTTGACCCGTTGCAAACGACGGACCATTTCTCTTTCGGCAATGTCACTTAGAGTTGTTGCGCCAGCAGAATTTTCTTTAGCTGAAGCAGCATCGCCGGTCGGGCCAGCATACAAATTCGCGGAGCAAACCGTAGCTGTTACAAAAGCAACACTAAACCCTTGTTTAAGGAACTTGGATAGGCGTGATGAGGGAATCATAGGTATAGGTAAAATTTATAAAATTCTGATTTTGGGGTTCTTTAGCTAGTAAACGTAACTTATAGAGTTGATTTAGTCCATTTGGAAAGGCGAAAATACACAATTAGGCATTTTTCTTTCCAGATGAGATAGTTATGTCCTGTGGAGACGCTCCATCAGGGCCTGTTTTGCGCAGTTTTACGCCCTTTTCAATTGTTCCTTCGAGTTCGGTAATCTCGTATTTTACCCCCGGCTCAGCGGGCAATTCAAAGCTTTCACCCACTTTGAACGGTCCAAGCTTGGCCTCACTGCCAGGTAACTGAAAATCAATGACGGCGTAGTAAGTAGTTTCGAGCTTCGATTTTTTATACTCAAGCTTGAATTCTTTGCCTGAAGTTTTATCGGCAATGGTAAGCAAATGGGCAGGCACAGGGATGCCTCCAGCGCCTCCCGGAACGGTCCTCTTTTCAAAGGCTGTAATCTTATAACGGTCCTCATGACCAGGATGAGTTCCAAATTCTTTATTCATTTTAAGGAAATGCGACTTTCTTCTAGGTGGAATCCTAGGAGGATCAGCCTCATAACGAGTCGCCTCTTCTCTGACGCCAAATTCCCCTTCAGGATTATCTCCAGTCCTGTAGATTAAAGCGTAAGTGTCCTCTTTGATTTCAGAAAGGACCAACTTCGTTGTATAGCTTGGATGACTGTCAGGGTCGCCAGGATCTGTTTTTCCTCCATTGAACTCTTCCAAAGTGTTATACCCATCATTGTCCTCATCGAGAGAGAGCAGATCATCTCTTCCTACATTTACCCCGTACTTAAATGCCCAGGAATTATCCAGCGGAGGGCGGATCTTTGGAGCGTCAGGATCAAGCAGATCAATCTCTTCATCATTTTTCACCCATATTGGAATGGAACGAGTAAGAGGTAACGGCTTCTGAGGAACTCCTTCCAGAGTTGGAGTGGCCCACTTAATGTCCCTTTGCATATGATCGATCGTTTCCTGAATACCTTCGGCACTTGCTTCGCCATAATTCTCCTTACCTGAGAACTTTTCAGTCACTGCAAATGTTTCACTAAGACCCAAGTAACCTGGGATCCAAACAGCCGCTAAAGCGATCGTAACGATCACGACAAAAACAAGAATTATCTTATCGTAGTGTTTATTCATTGATTTAAATCTTATATTAGTTACTCAAATTTATTTTTCCGGCGTCAGTTCAAGAACTGGCAGTTTTCTCTTCTTCAGTAGCGGCCAATTCGCTTATGAATCGGACAGCATCAATTACAATCCTTGCCCTCATTTTCTCATTTCCAAAGAGTACAGTTGCATCAATCATTGGAGTTTTACCCTCATCATCAGGGACCGTATTTGGGACGGGAACGGGGCCCGGAGCGTCCCCTATCCTTGGACTACTTTGAGATTCATTTTCGATCCTGATCTTCCTGACCCAAAGGAAACTGCTCTTACTCGCAGCAAGGCCATTCAAAAAGTCAGTGAGAGACTCGTAACTGCCGGTAATTTCTGTAGTAAATCTGTACGTTTCCATGACCTTGTCCGCTCCGGCCATTGGATTAGCAAAAGACTTATTTTTACTTCTATTACTTGAACTTGACCTCCTTGTGCCTGTGCGCCTTTCTTTTTTTTCTGATTTTACTACCTCGTTCTCTTCTTGGAACTCGTCCCGGTTAAATTCATCAATCGAATCGATGTCTGAGTCAGCCGCAATCTTAATGAAATCTTTAGCCGCATTGAGTTGCCACTCTAACCGGCTAAGGGCTCCTGGACGGAATGGTTTGCCCTGATTGTACGCATCCAAGCCGAACGCAAAATTTTCTGGTAAGACCAACTTCTCTTTGGCAGCCAAAGCCGCGATGGCCTCAGTCTCATCATTCAGGACCTGACGAAATTCCTGCTCCTGCAGCTCATCTTTGAGAGGAGCCTGTCCCTCGAGAACCTTGGCTTTAAGTTTATCCACTGCTCCAATGTAGGCGGTCACTTTCTTTTGCTTCTGCTCCAAATTTGATTCATTCGGAAAGAGCTGACTGCTTTGTAGCCGATTGACTTGGCTTTTCTTGTCCGTAAAACTCGTCTGTAAGGCATTAAAATCACTACGGCCCTTGTAGATCAAAAAACCAAGAACGAGCGTTCCCGCAATCATGACTATCGTATATCCTTTCAGGAAACTGTTATTTTTCATTCTATTTAACTAAAAAGTTTCTCCTCAATTAATTAATCGTTACTTTGCCTTGTTGGTATGTATGGGCTCAACTAAACGCAGGTCATAGCGGACCTGTCCGGCATATTCATTAGGACCCTTTTCAAGAACGGTTTTGTTATTCCCATCCATTTCCTTCGCGTCAAATATGACACTGTCCTTTAACCTGTTTTCAAATCCGTAAAGGCTCTGAGAAGACTCCCTAAACATTCCGTACAAACGGAAATGAGTGATCACGTTAGCATCCGGGGCCCCGGCATTCTTATTTGTTTGAGGCTTTTTGAATCTACCACTAATATCATTTTCACCTAATTTTGCAGTGTCCTTTAGTGGTGCACCTTGGAAAAGAGGCTCAATTTGCACGAACCAAACATTATCATTCTGAACAATGGAATTGAGATGATTTAAAATCTCAATATGAGCAGTTCTTCCCTTCACTGCCGCCTCGATTGGCTGGGCCTCTTCAGTCCCTTTTTTCTCTTTGTTTGTAACTTCTGTTATCTGCCTATCAACACCATCCAATTCTGCGAAAGCGGTATTGAGTGTCGAAAGATTAGTTTGAGCAGTACTCTTGCCTTTATTGTAGTAAAGAACCCCCAAGATCAGCAAAATGAACCAGCAAGCAGCTGCAGCAAACAGGAATGGTTTTCTTTTATCCAAGTCCCTTCTTGCTAAAATATCATTCGGAGCAAGATCAATAGAGATGTTCTTCGAATTGACATCCCTCAGAGCCAATCCAACCAGCTCTCCCAAATTATGAGCATCTTTGCCTACCTCTTCAGCATCGAGTGAAGGACCGACACCAACACTTGATAATGCATTGAAGTATTCAACTTCAAATCCCAACTTTTCCGCCAAGAACTCTCTCAGATAAGGTAGCGCGGCACTGCCTCCGCAGAGATAGGCAATTGTAGGAGCACCTCCACCTGCCTGCCTGTAATTTCCTGTGGTCCGCATAATTTCAGAATGAAGCCTTGTCATCGTGGTTCTGATCACTTTTGACATTGCCGCTATTCCCGGATCTTCATGATCAGCAACGGCACCACCAAGTGAAACGAAACCGTCCTGCATCTTACGCTCTTCCGCATCAGCAAAACTCATATCAAATTCCTTGGCAATCGCAGAGCTCGCTGCAGCGCCTCCTACAGGAACACTCCTAGTGTAAATCCTACCGCCCTCTACATAGATGAGATCCGTTGTGCGAGCCCCCACATCAATGAGGAGCGCCGCGTTTTCGGTCTCAGGATAACTAAATTTAAAGGCATTACACAACGCCACTGGTGCAACATCTACTCCCCTGCCAATTAAGGCACCGTCCTCCACTGCTTCATTTATTTCATCAATTGCATCATTTTTTATCGCAACGAGAAGTACCTCGACCTCTTCGCCAGAGGTAGACACTGGTTGATAGGCCCAAGTCACCTCCTCAATAGGGAAAGGAACATTTTGCTGCGCTTCAAATTCAACTAGCTCATCCAACTCTGACCCTTCGAGATTTGGTAAAGATACGAACCTCGTAAAAACCGCATGCCCGGATATTGTGTAATAAACATCACTTCCTCCCAATTTAAGGGCAGTAGACAATTCTTTTATAGCTGCCGAAACTTGCGGCATCCTTGCCGAATCCGCGGCAGGGTCACCTACCAAATATTGATAAGCGTAGTTCTGAAGAATTAAACTCCCCTTTGATAAACTGAACCGGGCCATGGTGACCCTTTGAGATCCTATGTCGAGAGTTACTATCGATTTTTTATCGGCCATTTTATATGAAGAAATACTTTAGTGGTTTTGAAAATGTCAGAGCAAATAGAGCCATTAACTAGTCTCGCGTTTCAGCATAGCTATCAAACCAAAGATACGCGAACGGCGTCTTGCTTTTCGGACGGAGCATTGACGAATCCGTTGGAGCATCTGAATTCTGCCACCACCGGCTTGACTTTGAATCAGTGACTTCTCCTCCGATGATTTGACCAGAGTGAATTTCCACAGCGACCATTAAATCACGCGGGTTAGGCTTTTTGCCTTTGCCGTAAATCCGAGCCAACGAATTAGGAGACAAGAACACGCATGAACGGAGAGTTTCACCCTTTGGTAAGTCAACATGATTAACGGTGGCCGTGTACAACTTTTTATATTTGGGCTGAGCTGATTTTGGAAGCACAAAGAACCTCACTTCAACGGCCTCAATGAATTCATCACGAGATGTGGAATCCAATCTGAATGCAACGTCAATCTGGAGCCAATCTTTTCTTTCACCTTTTGGCTCCTTGATACCGCTTCCCACCTCAAAGTCCGGACTCTTGGCAGCAGAGACGGTCGGCTTACTGACCATGGCCTTTTGAGCAAGCGCGCTATAATTAAAAACTGTCAGAAGGATACAGGTAAGAATGATTACTGAATTTTTCATATTAACAGAATGGAAATATTTTTGTGTGTATTGTTCTACCGGAACAGAACAAATTAGAGGTGATTTAAGGAGTTTATGTGGGGGTGAAGTGAATAGCCGATTTTCCAACTATAATCAAGATATCATTATAAAATCAAGTAATCAGAGCCCTAATCGAAAATCCGATTATAAAAAATATAAAAAAACTTAGGATTCTAAGATTATTTATAAAATTAATCGTTGTGAACAATCAAGCAATTATCTTGCTCCCCTCTTAAATAGAACCGCAGGCACTGTTCTTATAAGAATCTTCAAATCGAGCCATAATGACCATCCATCGATATAGCCCAGATCAAGTTTTACCCAATCATCGAAACTCGTTATTTCACTCCTCCCTGAGATCTGCCACAGGCAAGTAATGCCCGGCTTCATACTGAGGCGTCGACGATGAGCGGATTCTTGAATTTCCGCCACCTCATTGACCGGAAGCGGCCTCGGCCCAACTATGCTCATTTGACCCAATAAGACATTCAAGAGTTGCGGAAGCTCATCGATGCTCCATCTACGAAGAAAGTTCCCAAAAGGAAAAACCCTTGGGTCATTTTGAATTTTAAAAACAGGCCCGCTCATTTCATTCATGGCAATTAACTCATCTTTCTTTGCCTCGGCCTCAACTATCATCGTTCTGAACTTATACATACGAAAAGGCTTACCACTCCTACCTCCTCGCTCCTGCCTGAACAGGACTGGACCAGGGGAAGACATTTTAATACCAATCGTAGCAATAATCCAAAAAGGGAAAGTTGCTATAATAAAAAACAAAGCCAGGACCCTATCAAAGACACCCTTAACAAACATTGCCCAAGTAGCCTCAGGAGCACTTCGAAACACCATCATTGGACTTCCATCGAATGCATCAAGACTGGGCCTTGCTACTGTAGTTTCAATGAAATCTGTAGACAACCAGACTTCGATCCCCTCAATTTCACATTCATTAACTGCGGTTTGAACTTTACCAAAACTTACATTCTTCGCGGCAAAAAAGACCCTCTTAACAGAACACTCATGCAACGACTCAACCAATTGACCTGGCTTTGATTTTTCCAAATCAATCTTCTTAACAACTCTCAACCCAAAGGAAAGATTCGAATTAATCTTATCTTCGAAACTTTTCATCTCATCCGAATCCCCTACCAAGATAACTTCTTCTTGCCATCTGCCCAACCTGACTTGCCTCCGAATGAAAAGCTTAAGCAAGTACTCCTTACCCAAGAGCATACTCCCTCCTACCATGGTCAATAAAATCAAAAAGCCACGACTCAGGTCACCTTCACGATTGAATACAACATAACCACCAACCAAAACCCCTATCATGACAAGTGTTTTAGCATATTGCTTCAGAGAAAGAATAATCGTCTTTTGTAATGGATGATGGTAATAACCGGTCATCTCTAGGACCAGCGGCGTGAAAGGCACCACAATAAACATGAGCCAAATGAATTCCTTCAAAGGCGGGATCTTTACACTTTCTGTCCAGATACCACCAAAATTATCATAACGAAGCTTGTGAGAAATCCAGAATGCCACTAGAAGGACCAAACCGTCAGCGATTTGATTAAGCTTAAGATTAATTTCCTGTTTCCGCCCGAGCATTGATGCTTTATCTAGTTACTGGTTTAATTAATAAACAGTGCCGCACAGTACTTCTATGGGTAATAAAAACAAAACTTTTAAATCATGAAAAAGTCAATTTCCTTGGAACGAGCAAATATTGTAATTCCTGCAGTTGACGAATATTCCTTGGACCACATCTCATCAACAGAAGATTTGGAAGAATTTGATGTTATTGAAATACGAATTGATCTGCTCATATCAATTCCCAATCTCGAAGAAAAGGTATCAAAAATTAATGCCCCTATTCTTCTCACTTGCAGGCACCCTGATGAAGGTGGCTCCGAAGAATTCAGGGACCCCATAAAAAGACAGAGCGCAATTTCTCCTCTGATCCAATATGCATCGGCTCTCGACGTTGAAATCAATCAGGCAGAATCCATGCAAGAGTCACTATCACTAGCAAAGTCACAAGGGCTACTGATTGTTCTCTCTTCTCACGACTTCGCCGGAACTCCTGAAACAAAACACATTGAAAAAAAAATAACCGTAGGATACGAAAGAGGAGCTGATATTGTGAAAATTGCAACGACCACAAATCACTTCAAAGACATCTTCAATCTCATCAATGTTTTTGATTCATTCGATTCTCATCAAATTTCACTAATGGGAATGGGCCAGCTAGGAATGGCCTCGCGCCTATTAGCGGCTCAGTGCGGATCCGTTCTGAATTACGCCGCCCTCCGATCGGCAAACGTTCCTGGGCAATGGGAGGTTAATGACTTTAAGAAGATCCTTGCAGCCGCAAAGGGAATCAGTTCAAGCTCTTAGTCCTCGATGATTTCCACAGGAGCATTCGGCAATGCCCTAATGAATGCTTTACCGTATTGCTTAAGGAGAATCCTGTTATCTAAAATAACCACAATTCCTTGATCCGACGATGATCGAATCAACCTGCCAACTCCTTGTCGTAACTTCAAGATCGCTTCAGGAACGGTGTATTCCAAAAAAGGATTCCCTCCCCTCTCCTCAATGGCCTCTAGCCTTGATGCCGTCAGAGGATGGTCCGGCACAGCAAATGGTATCCGCGTCACAATTACATTCGAAAGGGCCTCGCCTGGAACATCGACCCCGGCCCAAAAACTGTCAGTTCCAAAAAGGACACTGGAAGGGTCCCGCCGAAAAGCATTTAACAGCTTATTTCTAGGCATTTTTCTTCCCTGAACTAATAGTTTATATCCCATGCTTTGGATTCTCTCTTCAATTTTCAAAGCCACAGAATTCATTAAATTATAACTCGTAAATAATACAAAGGCTCGACCTTTTGATTTTTCCACAAAATGTCCAATCCAGTGAATTAAGTCCGACTCGTACCCTTCGGCCCTTGGGTCCTTAATCCTTTTGACCAAATAAATNCTCATCTGTTTCTCATAATCAAAAGGGCTNCCTATCCTAACAGAATCAACAGATTCGGCGCCTATCCTATTTTTAAAATACCCTATAGGCTCCTTATTCTCACCAACAGACAAAGTNGCGCTAGTTAACACACACGCGTTATCTTTTTTAAAAAAAAGATCATTCAACTCACCAGACACATCTATCGGAGCACTGTTCAACACAATATTATCCGCTGATCCCTTGGACTTCTCTACCCAATAAACATGCTCATCNAGAGACTGCTCTAAGAATTCATTTATTGAAANACGCCATCCCTTAAGTCTCCTCCCCAGATCAAGAATCTCATTGCGATTAGAATCATTAGTTACCTTCTCTGCCGCTACAGAAATATGCTTTTCAAGTTCCAGAAAATGTTCAGTAAGAGAATTCTCAACGACCCCACTCACACGGATCCTGCAATCATTTCCCCAAGGACTAAATTTGCACACCGATTCAATTGCAGCAAAGAAATCATTGACCTCATCATTCAGTTGAGCAACGCAATGAGCCCCGTCAGCAAATCTTATGGCATGAAACATTCCCTTTTTCCGTTTCATATCATACAGTCGGTTAAGGTCGNAACGTATCCCAGAACGAGAAACTCTTAATCCTAATTGCTTCGCAGCAACGTTTTCCAGTGTATGCGCCTCATCAATGATTAGAAAATCTTCAGGAAAAACAAAACCCTCTCCAAGGTCATCCGAGCCNTCNTTCGCCTCAATAATAGTAAAAAGAAGAGTATGATTGACGACAACAACATCTGCCATTAATGCCTGTTTTCTTGTACTTTGGTAGAAGCATAACTCATCATTNCCACAAGTCCTTGGTGTGCATATATGGCTCTCACTGCACACCTGAGACCATACTCTCATGGACGGCTCAAAATCCATGTCACTGAGAGTTCCATCATGTGTATCTTCAGCCCAGTCCCTAATCGCATCAAGTTCATCCAGATCATTAATATCAAAAAGATCAGGACCATGAGACANCGCCGTCTTCAACCTTCTGGGGCAAAGATAATTAGATCTTCCCTTCATCAGAACGACACTGAATCCATTTTCAATTAATTGCGCCAATAAAGGCAAATCCTTGTCCACGAGTTGCTCTTGAAGATTAATCGTATGAGTTGATATGACCGCTTTGCGATCATTCTCCAAAGCGAATCTGACTGCCGGCGCAAGATAGGCCAGAGATTTACCGACCCCAGTACCAGCCTCAACTATTAATGAAGAAGATGAAGTCAAAGCATCCGACACATGCCTTGCCATTTCTTGTTGCTCAGGACGGAACTCAAAATCTTCTGACATTGAGAGGTTACCATCTGGGCCAAAAAAAGAAACCATCTCTTCTGACAACATACCTCCTCTTATTTTGGAACCGAAATCAGATCGATTCATTGGCTCTTATCTAGGTCCGGTAAAGTTTCGCTGTGCCCGNTAATCTTANTTGATAATTTCTCTATCAATTTAGAGCCAAGAGGGATGACCAGAATTGCACCGGCAATANTCAACGCAAGCATTGCCCTATTGACCCAGATTTTCCCATGCGCGCTTTTAGAATCACCCCTTACCCCCACGGCCACAAAAGTCATTGAAGCCCCAAGAATAATGAAAATAACATTAGTCGCAAACAGAAGGGTCGAGCCAGAAGCGATCTCAGCCTTACCTAAGGCAATGCCTATGCCTGCAGTGGCAATTGGGGGCACCAGAGCAGCTGCTATTGCAACGCCTGCCAAGGCTGAAACCAATTTTGGCCTTGAAAAACAATAGGCAGCGGCCATTCCGGATAAAAATGCTATCAAAAGGTCTGGAATGTCTGGCTCTGTTCTTCTCAGAATTTGATCGGTGATGCCATATACCATACCAAAAAATCCAAGAAAAACCCCCATCACAAGCGCACAAAAATAACCCAGAAGGACCGACTTAAGGCAATCCATCATTAATGTTTTATTGCCCTGAACAAGAGACAATCCGGCACCCAGGATCGGTGTCATTAGCGGAGCAACTAACATGGCTCCAATGATGACAGGAGAACTGTCAAGCATAAGACCAAGCGATGCGAGAGCTGTGGAAAAACAAATCAAAGCAATAAAATCAAAACTCCACTGCGCATTACTCTCAATACTCTCAAAAAGATCAACTCGCGATTGCCGATCAAGCTGAGGAACTTTNACCTTGAACCAGTCNCTAATACGAAGCCTTAGTTTTTCACTAAGCGGAGAGCCCCCGTGAAATATCCCAACAGCAACTTTGCCGTCTTCCTTTAATAATCTATCTGGCAACGTTCCAAAGAACGCGCGATGCAAAATGCCAGANTCGGACGCNCCAAGTAAAACCAGATCATATCCTCCCTCAGAAGCCACAGAATGAATCGATGCNCTTACATCATTTCCCACAATCACCTCCGGTTGAATCTTGCTAGAGCCTTTATCACATCCTCCATTAGTCAAAATACCATCNAACCNTTTCTCCCCAACTTCTTTGGATAACTCATGCACATTCTGTTCGACAAACAATGGAACCAATTTCCCATCGTCATCATTCCTGGCCAATGACTCAGCAAACTTAAGTGCCCTGAGCGAATTCCTTCCGCCAGATGTTGGTAACAAAATCCTGCCACCCCCCAATCCTCCGTCGGCAGGGAACCTCAAAACAAGACAATCACAAATCCCCAAGCCTTGGATTCTTTTGACCAAATCAGCTTTCCTTCCTCTCCTCGCTACTGGGTGATCAATGATGATCAACTTAGTGGATTTAGACCTGCAATACTCAATTAGACTAACTTCAATTTCGTCAAATGCGACTAAAGTATCCGTATCTGCAGTGGAAAATTTTTCATTATCATGAACACAAAATATTTTTAAAGGCTCATCAAGNGAAGAGGCCACTGCTGTCGACCAGCCCCTCATCTCATCGATGTTCAATTCATCAAGAACTATTGATATAACAGACATTCAATTTAGTTCAGAATAAATATTTCACATGGCAGAAACAACAAATAACAATTAACCCGCTCATTTATTTTTACCAACCAACCGAAATCACGAAAATCTAAGAAGTTAAAGAATTTCGGCAGGCCTTAATCGTATTTGAAATGAGCATTGCAATAGTCATTGGGCCAACGCCTCCTGGGACCGGAGTAATNGCTCTGCAACTTTCGGCCACAGCCTCAAAATCNACATCACCCACTAACCGATACCCTTTACTTAATGAACTGTCTTCGACTCTGTTTATTCCCACATCAATGACAACTGCCCCTTCCTTAACATGCTCTTTACCGAGAAAATTTGGCCTGCCAACAGCCGCTATTAAAATGTCCGCCCCTTTACATATTCCTTCGAGATCTTTGGTCCTCGAATGAGCGACTGTGACCGTTGCATTTCCTACCGGTCCTTTGCCCATTAACAATAAAGCCATAGGCTTTCCAACGATCATGCTCCTTCCAACTATCACAACATTGGCTCCGTTCGTCTCGATTGAATGCTCGGCAAGTAGTCTTTGGCATCCTAAAGGGGTGCATGGCACAAATCCACTCGGATCCTCAAGTGCAAGTTTAGCTACATTTTCAGGGTGAAATCCATCAACGTCCTTTGCAGGATCAATTGCCAAAACCACGGCTGATTCATCAATGTGANTTGGTGGTGGGGATTGCACAAGGATACCATGTATGTCTGAATCATGATTGAGCTGTTCTATCACCTCAAGCAGATCTTCCTGAGTAGTCGATTCTGGAAGTTCAATTTTCAACGAGTGAAGGCCTAATTTTATACACGTCCTCGCCTTACTCCCAACGTAGGCCTTTGAGGCCGGATCATTTCCCACTAGAACCACTGCAAGGCCAGGCTTCACTCCCTCCTCTTTGAGTTTTTCTACATCCAAACGACATTCCTCAAGGACCTTTTCAGATATGGCTTTACCATCAATTATTTTCATCATTATCAGTTAAAAGGTTCTATCATAAGAAAAATCAAGGCAACACTTTAAGATCTTCTTCTAGTCTAACTCTCATAGCCTCAAATTTTTCTTTGTCAGAATTTTCTTCAATGTAGTGGAAACGATTTAACAATACCCTCACTTTAGAAAAAGGGAAAGGTATCTCGAATTTATCCCAAGTCTTCAGTACAATTGACCTGCTGTACATTATGGAGATAGGCAAAACCGGAAAACCTGTAATCTGGGCAAGCTTAATGACTCCTGGTTGCAANACATGCGCCGGGCCTCGGGGCCCGTCAGGAGTAATTACCACATCAGATCCATTATTATCATCCAAATAATTTACGAGNCTTCTCAATGCATTCACTGAACCTCTATTACTTGAACCTCGGACAGCCTCGACTCCGAACCTTCTCATGACCTCGACAATAATTTCACCGTCTCTGCTTGGACTCGTAAGGACAGCACCCTTTCGAAATTTAAGGTNCCTCTGATAAACTAGCGGCATAGAAAATACACGGTTATGCCAAAACGCCCAAATCACTGATCCAGTTTCAGGTTTAGAAGACAAACCAGATCTGTCCTCAAATTGCCAACGCAAAGTGATTCCAATTAACCGTATAAAGACAGCTATAGCCCAACCAAAAATTTTTGCTTTCACNACCTATATGTGCCCCGCCTNACCCAAGTCTTTAGTAAGTTTAGTTAACCTCTCTAAGAGTTCTTTATAGACAGAAACATTATCATCGTTTGGAATACTCCTCTTTGATTCATCCAANTCAACATACTTATCACATAATCCGCTATATGNAGTTTCACCCCCTTCANAACACTTAATTGCCTGAATAGCNGCNCCTAATCCTGCTCCTTCAGCAGTGGCAAGAGGAACGACCGGCACATCAAAAACATCAGCAGCAATTTGACGCCATTGGGAACTTTTACTGCCTCCTCCCGTGAGCCTAATCTCTGAAGGCTCTAAACCCATTGACCGAAAACGATTGAGACCGTAAGCCAAGCCCAGTGTCGCTCCCTCCATCGCGGCTCGAGNCAAATTNCCTTGCGTCAAATTATCAGTCCGAATCCCGTGNAAAACACCTGTTCCATTTGGAAGGTTCGGCGTCCTTTCCCCATTCAAATATGGCAAGAAACAAAGCCCTCCCGCCCCAGGCTCAGTCAAAGAAACTGATTCCTCAAGCGATTCAATATCCATATTGAAAAGTTCGCGCACTTGTTCAGTGACAACTGTAACATTCATTGTACAAACCAATGGCAACCAATGGTCGGTACTGTCACAAAAAGCCGCCACCTCAGCTCCAGCATCTATAGCAGGAAACTCACTGAATCCGTAAAGNGTTCCGGANGTCCCGAAACTTGCCGTAATAATTCCCGGCTNAACATTGCCCGTTCCAATGGCTCCCATCATATTATCTCCACCACCGGCACTGACGATAACTTCTTCCGCCAAGCCCCACTCATTCATTAACGAGGACCGTAGTGGACCATGAGGGTCAGTCGATGACCCCAATGGGGGTAACATTTCTCGTAATGACGGATCTACATACTTAATTATTTCATCACACCATTCTCTTTTACGAACATCCAACATGCCCGTACCGGATGCATCACCATACTCCATACGTTTAATGCCAGTTAACCAGAAATTGATATAATCGTGCGGCAAAAGAATCGTCTTTATCCTAGCAAAATTCTCAGGCTCTGTCTGTTTCATCCAAAGAATCTTAGGAACTGTGTAGCCTGGAAGAACTGTGTTCCCAGAAACCTCAATTAGCCCAGCATCACCATCGAAATCACGAGTGAATTGCTCACACTGTTGGACAGTGGAAGTGTCACACCACAATTTTGCCGGCCTAATGACCTCATCATTCTCATCCAGAACGACTAGTCCATGCTGTTGTCCACTCACACCAATGCCTCTAACCTCCGACTTGCGTTCCCCCAAAGCCGTGACGCAAGAAGTGATCACGCTTCTGACCGCATCAATCCAATCACTCGGATTTTGCTCAAGGTGGCCATTTGGCAATCCTTGTAGAATATCATAAGTTTCTTGTGAAGAAGCTAATATTTCACCAGTTTCAGCATCCAAAGCCAAAGCTTTGGTGCTCTGAGTCCCGCTATCTATTCCAATAAAAATCATAATAATAAAAGTTAAGGCATTGCTTGTAGCCAAGCATGGTGCAAGCTATTCCTTGTGAAAAGTTGATTTAACTGCCAAATGATTAATTTTACACGAATCTACTGTAAGTAAAGCACCATGGAATTTGATTGGTTAGATGCAAGTTTCGACTTGAGTAACATAACGCCAAAGGAAATTGAAGAGTCCTTCGAGGACCCTTTCGCGGTCAGGTTACTTCCCGATGGTGAATATGCCGAAAATAACACACGTTTCTTCTGTTTAGGGAGATCCGTAAGCAACCGATCGATTTTCAGCCTGTTTTGGACGGACGGAAAACTATACAGGGTAATCGTTTCTCGTGAAATGACCGAAGAAGAACAGGGCCTCTATGAAAGGCTAAAGGCCCAAGCCGTTTAGACACAATCATGGATACTATAACCGAATGGAAAGAAATACCTATCTTCGATGATGAGAATGATGAAGCTGAATATTGGAGCATGCATCAACTAGATGCGCGGCTAATGAATTCATCTGTCCATCAACCCGATTCGCGAGAGTCCACAACTATAACCCTAAGATTTGATCCTCGGATGCTTGCTCGAATAAAACGGATCGCCAGATCAAGATTTCTAAACTATCAAAGTATGATGAAGCAATGGTTAAGCGAGCGGTTAGAGGATGAAATTAAATAAAACTTAAGGAACCTTAGTCTCCTTTAGAATTTCCTCTATCACACCAGCAGAACTACTGGAACTGCCATCAAAACCATCACCCAAAGCAAGGCGATGAGAAAAAACAGGACCAACTATCCTTTTCACATCCTCAGGAAACACGGCCGGGTTCCCCTCCAGATACGCAACTGCTTGAGAAGCTCTCATTAGCGCTATAGCAGCTCTAGCACTGATGCTATGGAGCATTCCACGTTGCCGCCTAGCAGACTCACACAAATCTGTGATGTATCCACATATTTCTTCACTGACAGGAACGTCCCTAACCTCAGACTGCAGCCGTACAAGTTCATCAACATCAATCATCTCTTCTATGCCCTCAACAGGTTCACCGTTCCGCGCATGCAACATTAGGATCTTAGACTGTGTGTGACGATCCGGAAGCGTCATGTTTACTGAAATTAAAAATCGATCAAGTTGAGGCTCAGGAAGCGCGAATGTTCCGGTCGAATGAATGCTGTTCTGGGTAGCAATGACCATGAATGGCGGAGACAATGGCCGAGTGACACCATCAATTGAGACCTGTCTCTCATTCATGCATTCCAATAATGCACTTTGTATACGCGGGCTAGTCCGATTAATCTCATCAGCCAACAAAACATTACTAAAGACTGGACCGGGAATAAATTCAAAAACCTCTTTTCCCTGATGGTAAATAGAATATCCCAGAAGATCCGATGATAATAAATCAGGAGTAAATTGAACTCTACTAAAACTCCCATTAATTGATTTGGCCAGAGTTTCAGCAAGAGTGGTTTTCCCAATGCCCGGAGCCCCTTGAATCAGCATGTGCCCATCAGATAGTAATCCCACAATCATCAAGAAAGCAGGTTCCTCTGAACCTATCACTGTCTTAGTGAGGCGTTTGTATATAAAATCCAATTCGTTACGCATATTATTTTAATACGAAACCTATGCAGGCATAAGCATACGTTCACTTAGATGTTTGAAGAAAGCAAGCATCAGCCCAGTCTGCATGATCTGCAATGTCTAGATCTTCTCCGGGATCAACCTCTAATGTCACTTGATCATGGCCAGTAATATCTACTTTAATGAGTTGCGCTGGATCACCGCCACGGACCCTCTTTCTGAACAGCTCCTGACTTCCTCCGCGCACAACAAATTCACAATCGCCACGGCCCAAAGTGTCATCATCAATACCAATCTCAGCAATAAACAAATCGTATGGCCCCTCATTCGGGAAAGTAACGTAAGTTCCTGATGAAAAACCCAGTCCTCTATCATAAATCTGATCTTTAATTTTTATCGGCAGACCTGTCACAGTCAGATCCCTCTGCCAAGGTCTTTTGAAGGCAATCACAGGACGAATAACTTCCTTAAGAACATCAAGATCGGAAAGGTACTCCAAACGTGCAGATTTCAATCCAATCCTTTTAACTAACTCCCAGGAGACTTTCATATTAACATCTTCAACAAGATTAATCTCTATCATCTTGCCATCAAAAGCTTCTATGTCTGCCTTTATTCGAGTGCCTCCAATTAATGACAAGACACAGGCTGGCCTTTCATTTTCTTTTAGCAAAGGCGAAGCAAGGACCACCCCATATGCTCGATTCAAAGGGACTGTTTGTAATTTCTGGTCACGATCGAAAACCAAGAAATTACCATCAATTTCCTCGATCAATCCGTCAACTTCCTGTAATTCCGATCCGCCACTGATAAATATACTGTCGACTTCCTTAGTAGCCTCCCAATTGAGAAGGCCTTTCTGAAAACGAGAACCCCTTCTCAATTTACCAAAACGCAATGCTCTCACAGCATCAATAGGAACTTCAACGTTTCCTATTCCTGGAGAGTTAAAAACAATTGCCTCATCGATCAATCTGATTTGAGAAGCAGAAAATTCACTGCCACAAATAAGAATGACCTTGCCCTCTGAATGATCTGTCACTTCAGACCGCTTATCTGGTATAATACTCCTCAAACCATCCAGAGGTAATTCCAGATCTTTAATGCGCACCAATCCACCCGAACTAATTGACTCAACTTTCCCTTCAACAACCTCCCCCTCAAGCGTAATGACACGAGGCTCTTCGTTTGCATAAGAAAACACTCCTAAAACATAACTAACCAGAGCCCACGTAAAAGCTGTAAGTACCATTGAAAAAGCAGACACCCTTAAGTTATTCAGTTTTGTCCTTCTCACCGCCCTGAACTGAACGGTAATACTGATCAACCAAGAGCCTGTACCTTGCCGGATACTTTGATTTTAGAGCGCCAAGAGCATCAGTTCCCCGGTCCCGTTTCCGCAGATCATCCCAAGCACTTTCCGCAGCGCCTCTAACGCGTCTAACCACTCGAGGAGGTTCCTGAGCATTAGGGTTTCCCTGTTTACTGTTATTATTTCCATTGCCAGGCTTGTTCGATGGATTCCCCCCTTGAGCCTGGGACTGACTTTCGGAACTGTTAGGGTCAGGCGGAGGAGGCTTTTCCTGTTCTTCGGCCATTTCAATCAAGGCATCAAGCATTTCAACTATTTTACTTTGAGCCATCTGTGTACTTTCACCCACATCAGTCAGATCTAATTTGCGTCGGGAAAATTCCATGTGCCCGGCCACATCATCAATGCTTCCTCTATGCACTCGCTCAAGTGATGCTATTAAATCCTTAGCTGCACCTATGAGCCGAGGAGATGCTTCTGGGTATTCATCAATGAATTCGTTAAGAGCATCAGATGCGGCAGTTCTCTGCAACATGTTTGAGTAGCAAACTCCCTGATAATATAAAGATTCCCCAGCACGCAGAGAATGTTGCCTCCGCTCATTTCTAAGATTCTCCAAAAGAGGTAAGGCTTTTTCAAAACGACCCTCTGAAACCAGTACCCTAGAAAGATAATATGTTCCCTCCGCCGCCAGGAAAGGATCCTTGTTCTTTGCAATCTCCTCAAGTGACTTGATTCCTTCTTCAGGATCATCCCCTGCCATCCTTAAAGCCTCAGCAAATTCAGGATACAGCTCTCTTAAAAATGAAGTAAGAGCACCGGTTCCAATCTCTCCTTCGGTAGTAAAATTAACAATCTCATTTCTGGCCTCTGTGGAGAAATCTTCATTTTCAGAATGGTACTCACTGAATGATTCTAAAACTTTCACAGAAGATTCCCTCTGAGACGCAAAGAGCCCCGCCACAAGCGATACCGCAACACAAGTTTGATAAATAATAGAGCACTTCATCACCATTAGATTATTTTCAATTCAGGCACACTTCAATCAATTTCAGACTCAATCGGCGGTTGCCCCCTAGCCGCAAGCTCCCTCGCCGACTCCGTGATTTTCTTTTGTAATAAGGTCGCATCACGCACTTGCCTCCTTAAAACATCATTCAATTTATCCGGGCCATTCATTTCACCATCAAAATCAATTGTTCTTCGATTAATTCTTAACTGAGTAAGCCGCAAAAGCTTTAACTCAGCACTGGGAGGCAATAATTGCTGTTGCTGCTGCTGTTGTTGCTGCTGCTGTTGCTGCTGTTGTTGTTGCTGCTGTTGCTGCTCCTGCATTTGTTGCGCTATCTTCACAGCATCAATCAACTCCTTTAACGTCATCTCCACCTCTTTCTGTGAGCGTTGAACAAAAGATCCTGTCTCGTTAGCATCGACTCGGTCAGCCAATGCAATGAGATCATTCTTCATTCCCTCAACAACATTACGAACCACAACACTTGCCCCATCTTCAACCAACAGACCTTCTGCTTCCTTCGATTTTTCTGAAAGTTCTCTTTCCAGCAATTCAACTGCCCGCAATTCTATTCTGTCAGCTCTTCTCAATTTGCCATCCTGATTATTCCTTTTTTCGTCCAAAACAAGAACCTTAGCAGTTGCCTCCTCTTGCCTCTCGAGCATTTCTGTAAACATTTGCTCCAACTGAACCAGAGCTTCCATTTTCTGGTCCTGTTTCAGTTCTTCTAATTGCTTCTCCACTTCCTCTTTAGCCCTCTCAAGATCTTCCAAGGCCTGTTCTTGATTCTCAGAAGCGCCTCCGGGGCTCCCTTGAGCCAAGCTTTCTGACGCTTTGCCCATTTTAGATTGAGCGCTTTCGACTGCTTCCTGCGCACGTTTCTGTCCCTCCTTTAAAGGGTCCTGCTGCTCACTAGGATCTCCTCGCGAACCATCTGACTCCTTCATCTTCTCTGACAACTTGCCTGTCTCATCTGCAGTTGAGCTCTGATCATTTGCCAACTTTTCCAGATCATCGGAACCCAGCTCTTCTATGCGAGCCTTCTCTTCTTCGAGTTGCTCCAATGCCTTATTTAAATTATCAAGCGCCTCTTTTTCAGCTTCAGCTGCCAATTTTCCTTTGCCTTCTTCAAGTTTCTTCTCGGCCCATTTTTGGTCCCCTTCAGCATCCCTCAGCGCCTCGGTCCCCGGCGGGTTGTCTTTATTTTGATTCTCTTCACCATCTTGTGATTCGTTCCCCTGAGATGAGCTCTGCTCTTCACCCTTAATATCATTACGTAGATTCTCGGTTAATTTACGTAACTCCTGCTGCTTTTCTGCAATTCCATCAAGTCCATCAATGCCTTTTTCAGATTCCTTTTCAGTGTCTGCCTTTAATTCATCTTGCCGCTTAATTAATTCTTTTAGTTGACCGATTTGCCTGTCCAAATCTTTAAGCGCTTTGTCTTTATCAGAATGAATTTCACTCTCCTTTTGGAGATTGTTTTCATCTTTTATTAATCCATCAATAGCATCTCTCCACTCCTCAAGTTTTTTTATCTCTTCTTTTATGCGGTCAGATTCCTCGTCATCTTTCAATAAAAACTCTATCAGACTCTTAACATCCTCAATAGTCTTCTTTTGCTCCTCCCCGGCACTGTCAAGCTTAGACAAATCCAAAAGCTCAGTAATTTCATCCATTCGCTTCTCTAACAGCATCTCCTTTGATGATTTGAAGGCCTCAACTAATTTTTCAGCCTGCTCAGGATTCTCTTTCTGCAAAGCTCTTGCCAACTCAGAAAACTGCGCCTCCAATTCAACAATCATTCTCTTTATCCTCTGTTGCCTTACTCCTAGAGGACTCTTTTTGATTCCTTCTCCACCTTGAAGACCAGATGGCAAATTGCGCTGTGAAGGCTCCTGAGAACGAACTGAATCCACAAAAAATATGAGAATCGCACTCGCAAAATAAAATAATATTCGATCTTTCATTTGATTAGCATTTTAACCCTTTTGACTTAATTATCACCTTTCTTCGTTTCATCTTTTTTTAAACCCTCAACATTACCGTTTTGTCCTTTATCGGCATCGTTTTTTTCTTTCTTTTCCCGAACAACTTCATCAAGAGCTTTTTCTTTTGCCTTGGCTGTCATCTTATTCATCCGCTCCTGCTCCCGCTGTATCTCATACAACAGATTGACCGCCTGTTGATATCCCTCATTCCTTACCATGTGTACTAATACTTCCTTCATCGCTTCCAGTGCAGTGACTTGAAACTGACTCGCAATTCTCATAGATTCGTTCCTAGCCTCTTTCGCTAAGATCCGACGAGCAGAATCGAGCTCCAAAGCCGCAACAGGAATGACCTCCTCTACCAAAACCGCAAGAGGGTCAATTACCTTTTGCCGAAGCCTTTGTTTCAAAATACCATCTTCCTCCTCGAGCCGGTTATTTAATATTTCACTGACCATCCCATTGAGCCTTTTAACAATATTATTAATATTTACACTTAATAATTTCTGACGCTTCTGCAGGACAGCCAGCCTTTCTTTTTCCGACCTTCCTAAAACCTCAACTTCAAGCAACTCTGCGGCCAAGGCCCCAGTGTCAGTTAAAAGAATATCTTGTTTTTTTACCAGCTCTAATAAAATCTGCCGCTGCTCCTTTTCTCTCCTAAGCAGGTCAGTGCGCAATTCAGCCTCACCAACTACTCTTAAAAGAATTTTTGTCGACTCCCCAATACTTGGGCCGGAAATCTCATTATTATCTTTGGCTGTTAGAACCATACTGAATCTTGAATTGAGAGGGATCTCCATGCCATTAAGATCAAGACCTCCATCCAATGGAATCACCTTCGCCCCTAACAATTGCGCCACATCAGCAGGAACCAAAGTACCTTCAAATTCCTCTCTTTCACCCTGATCTTCCTTCCACGAATATCTAATTACAACTTCTTCAACTGCATAATCATCATCGATTTTTCCAACGTATGGGATCCTTGCTTGAGGAACTATAAGGCCGCTCACTCCTTGAACAGAAGCAACAACTTTCGGCTTCCGATCATTTTGTATTCTTATCTTGAAAGTCGCCTTTTCCCTTAGACCCAGCCCCATAAGGTCTCCACCCTCAGATACTCCCATTTCCTCTAGATCCTCAACATCAACCTCATATACACCACTTATGACCTGTTCTTTCGGAAGTGAACCGGTAAATGTTTTACCCTCTATCTTTAAAGGATATTCATTTCCTGAAACAGTCACTGATGCTTTACGTAGAGATTTATTTACCTCCCCTGTTAATTTAATACTTGTCCCATTCAGCACACTGTATGGACCTTCATCACTTGAAAGGATCTGCTCATTCAGACCTGTATATTCTGGATAACTGGCCAATATTGAAAAATTTTTAATTTTAGGTCTGTCAACCAGTTCCAGATCAATCCACTCAGTATCGTACTCTTTGCTTCGGACTCTTATTTTCAAAGGATCTGAAACATCAACAATACTTGATCTAAATTCATCCCCTGATGCATTGGGAACCATTGATTCGGAATTCTTCCTGCTCCCTCTTTCATATTTGTATTCAAGAACAACACTGGAAGGTAATTCTTTGTAACCTTTCTGAACAGAGACTAATAGCGACCATTCTTCGCCACGAGGAACACGAATTTTACCATCCTTGTATCCTGACAACTCTAAAGCATAATTGCTGGGCCAGGGAATGTTAGAAAGCAATACATTACGCTTATACCAAATATCCAACCCCTGATCTCTTGATGCCGAAATACCACCAATCAAATAACACAAAAATATTGATGCCAAAACAAACATGTTAGCACGCATCTTTTTGCGTCTAAAAGCTGATATAATATTTACCTTAGAGGCCGCGTCAGCTCCTTCCTTTACGCTATTTTCAAGCATCTGGGCAGAAACATTTTCATTGTTGGAAATATCCATCCTTGATAACTCCAATGCACTTATCAGGACCTCATTCATTCCACCCTCAGCCTTCTCCAATTCAATCATCAAAGCATCATCACTTAATCTGGAGAAGAGCGGAGCTAATAGCTTTCTGTAAACAACATAACCTATAACTGTTAAAGATAAGATCAGCATAATTAATCGCTGAGACCAATCCATTCGAAAGGTTTTATCCAAAGCAAAATCAACAATTATTAAAACTAGTAGCGCCAATAAAATATTCTTTATGCCATCAACTAAAAAGTAGCGCTGAACGGCACGGCGCATTCCACCAACTACCGCACGGATCTGCTTGGGAATTGCATTAGAATTTTTGAGTGACATCGATGTGATTTGGACTTTTCTATAGCAATTTATATTTCTTACGTAGTGCCCATTCTAAGGTTAAAAGAGCCACAAGAACAATGAACAGGATCCGGTTATCCCAAAGAGGAAAAGGAGGACTCTCGAAGGCAAGATTTCTAGTCATGTCAGGTATTCTAGATGGCAATCCTTGTAATTTGTCCGGATTCAGATAGGCAGTGCCTGACAATTTAGCCAATTCAATTAATTTGTTTCGATCCAACCAAGTATCTTTAATTTCTTTGAGTGGTAAAGTGACTGTGAAGTTTGAATCAATGTTCACTTTCTCTTCTCCTTCACCCGAAAGCTCGACTGAAACGCTGTATGAACCTTCTTTAGAAGCCACTATTGTTGCTTCATATAATCCAGGCTGATTCTTTAATGCCTTAAATGTAATTTCTGAAGGATCCTCCCCTGGCAATTTCAACTGTCCTTTTATCTCTTCTGCAATTAACCATTCGAAATTCTGCTCTTTAAGGCGCGCATTAATCTTGATCCGATCACCTATCTGATATCGAAATTTCTCGGTCTCTATAATACCTCTACGCTTACCAGATAATGACCGACCTTCGACTAAATAACGCGTTGTTTGAATCCAAAATCTTTTGAAAAATTCGGCATCCAACCCTTTGGTTCGCCATCGCCATGTCCCATCAAATCCGAGGTAAGTTGTTCTTCCTGATCCATACTGCCCAGTAACTAACAAAGGACGAGCGACTTCCTTCCTTCGAAGAGTAGGATCAGAATGCTCAATCAAAACACGGGTAGCAGGCTTTGGCTCCAGCGCAGGAAAACTCCAATAAGTTCCCGGCAATTTTTTCCACTGAATTAAGGTCTTCTGTGGATCGTTATAGAATCTCATTATTGGCTGATCCGTATTCGCTGCAACTATCGTCAGGGGCCATTCGCGATCATTAGAAGAAAGTAATCCATCAACCTCCATGCTCCCCACATCGCCCAGCCTAACTGGCAATATCTCTGAAATTTCAGCCGTCTGGGAACCAGTTAGAAATCTGCCACCAAAAACTGGTCCGGGCATGTAAAGCAAACCTCCTGAATGCTCACGAACGAACTGTTTGTAAAGAGTTATAAGTTCCGCATCAAATTCTCTCGGATCCGGGTCCAACATTATAACAACATCATAATTGAACAATTCTTCCCGAGTCGATGGCATCCTTTGAATTGGTGTATTTCCCTGTTGCAATCGACCCTCATCTAGACTCTGAAGCCAGCATGAAAGATTAATCATTTTTTCCCGATTAAGTAACCGTGCCAATGCTCTGTATTCCCAACTAGGGCCTCCTGAAATCATTAATACTTTTGCATTGTCATCAAGAACCTGAACACGAACAGGAGAAGGAGGCTCATTGTCATCCTTATTAGATTCCTGATCCAGAACTGTCGATCTGACTATGAAACGCTTTGGTCCCGGACTCTTTGGTGTGTGCAAGAAATCCATCCTGATCTGATCATCCCCAGATTCCAATGTAAGATCCTTAGATTCTATTATCCTTTCGATACTCTCTCCATCATCTGACTCAACCAGTTCTATAAGGTCAACTTTAACTGATTCTTTTTCAATTCCCTCCGCTCTTAGAATTGCCTGAATCTGAAACGGATCATTATTCCATACTTGCGGGTCCGCATAAAGGTTTGTGACACTTATGTTCTGTGGCCTATCCGAATCACCCATTCCAATAAAAAAAATTGGCACATTACGTTTCCTGGAAGATGAAACCACCTCATTTACTGAGCTCGATGCATTGTGCTGTCCGTCAGTAAAAACTATCACAGCTGAAGTCAATTTCTCAGTAATTGCCTCACTAATGGCACCCGAAAGGTCAGTGCCGGGCCCCTTGGCCTCAAGAGAATGAAAAGCAATTTGCTTTTCATTAAGCCCTACGACTTCCCCCTCATTATCATCCTCACTAGAGTTTTCCTCCTGCACATCGACCTCAGTGACTCTGTCGGAAAAATCCAGGACCTTCAATCGCCCTTTCTCGCCTAATTCTTTAATTAATTCTGAGTCACCCTCATTAAGAATTTTATTAACGACATCGACCCTTGAAGTTTTGCCCGACCTCAACTCTTCGACTGTTATCCCCATGACTGAAGCCGCTGCCTTGGCTGACCCTTCATCCAAATACCTGTCCTTTATATTCATCGACTCTGATGAATCTCTTAGCACCGCAATGACGGGCCTCAAAGATCTGGATTTAGTATAACTCAAAGACGGCTCTAAAAAGACAAACAGAAGAAAAAGGCATACTGTCATTCTAATTAAAGCCAAGACCTTCTTAGCCCAGACCGGACAAGCATCATTTTCTTTACGGTACAATTTATATATGAACCATCCGATCAGTAGAACTATTCCTGAAAACACAAAGACAGCCCAAGATTCAGGCAAATTAGCAAAATGTAAAGACACCTCTGCCCCTTCGGGAATACTGTCCCTATCAAAACCAATCCACTGTAAAAAGATTTCCAATTTAGTGTTCTGTAAAAATAATCAACATAGTCATTAACGAGCGAATATAGGCAACATATCGTTAGGCATTTGAAGAATGATACATGCCATGGCAGTTGCAAATTCTTGACCATAGGAGGAATTGCCCCATGCGCCGTTAGCTCCTTGCGAGGTTATTAATTTATCTCTGATCCCTGGATACCAATCATTCCACCACTCACCTCCAGCATGCCACATAGCTTGAACTGCATAATAGTGCCCATAGTAAAAATAATGCCTCTCCACATTATCTTTGCGCCTTTTAAGATATTTCAATCCCTTTTCAATTTGCGGTCCATCATAAATACCAGCACTAAAAAGTGAAACACATCCCGCCGCAGTTAAAGCAAAAGTTGTGTGCCCCCCTCGCATTGTATAGCGGAAACTACCATCAGCCGTTTGACTCTTTTTAACATAGTCGATGCATTTTTCACGCGCATTATCCGGAACGTTAATGCCTGAATCTCTTGCTGCACGAAGTGCCATGATTTGACACACTGTAACTGAAAGATCCGCGTCACTCTTTACGGGTCGGTACCTCCAACCGCCCTGGTCATTTTGAGCGGCAAGAGTACATTTCACCGCAGCCCTAAGCTTTTGGCCTAACTCTCTTTTCCGGGACATCCCATAGGCCTGAGACATACACAGCATGGCAAATCCGTGCGCATACATGTTCCCAATCGCTCCTGAACCCCTTGCAATGTAACCCGTCGGACCTGTATGCCTCATTAAAAAATCCGTACACAGATCTACTTGCTTTCCATATCGGCCCACTCCTGGAGTACTGCCTTCACTCATAAAAGCAAGTCCGCCCAGACCACAAATACCTACACTTCCAGCATATCCTGAAGCTCCAAAAGCGCCCTTATCTGCACCTCTTTGAATTTGTCTTCCAGAGAGAAATCTCAGCCCCTTATCTATCGCCTTTCTGGCTGAATCAGTAATAAGTTCATCCGCAGTCTTCTCGTTAATTGCCAATACAGAAGTTGCCGGACTTAAAGTTGTAGCTGCTCCAGTGGCCGCAACCTTTAAAAAGGCACGACGCCCATTGAATTTACTGCTCGTCTCTATTTTTTTCATTATCTTAGTAATAATCTCTTTACAGTAATTTCTCTTTAATTCCGATAGGATTTAGTTCTGTTCGTTGTCATCTGATTCAACGTTCACTTCACCGATTGAATTTATTCTCCGCAAGCCTAATGAATAGAGCCTCTTTCCATTTGAAAATAAATTACCGACTGGCTGCTTATCACTGAGAACAACAGTTGATTCATCTAACTGCTCCCCATCACTTAGCCTAAACTTAATGATTTTATCTGAACCGGAAGGGACATATATCCCATCTGAAGTAAGCGCTCCTCGCCCAAAGCCTTTTGGAAATATCTTCTCCCACAACATCTTGCCTCCTTTGATATTATAACACCTCAACACATCAGCGCCTGCAACGTATAAACTGTCATCGAACGCGCCCAAAACATAAGACCCTTCTTGACCAGTATTTCCAGGAGACTGTGCAGATTCCCATAAAAGCTTACCCGTGCGTCTATCAAAGGCCATGAGGTGATTAAAATCACTCGGAGCCACAATTACCGCATTAGATGAGGTTATAATTGTATCTATCCCCCATCCATCAAACTCATTATAAACATTCATTCCCCTAGCAAAACCTCCGAACCTCTGCAGTTGTTGCATTCTCGCCGCATTGTTCTTGGCTGTCCTTGGATACCTAACTACCCAGTTCAAAGAACCTGAAATTGCGTCCAGAGAAAAAACTAATCCCGAACCAGTTACCATGTATGCTTCGCCCCCNTCTACAGCAATCATTACAAGTGAATGCGACGCAACTCCAGGCTCCGGCTCGTCCCCAAGGAAGGTGCGCCATTGAGTGCCACCACTATCCGGGTTAATTGCCACAAGATAAATTCCGGACTCTTCCAAAACAGGTACTAATAATAAATTGGCATANGGGACTGGCGGCCCAATGAAACAACTGCTCTTAATGGTGTCTCCGTCAGGTTCAACTGCTGATCTCATCCATTGCAATTTACCATTTCGAGAATCATAAGCTACAAGCCTGTTCTTCCTCATTCGCGGAGGNCCGGTAGTTGCAGGATTGCGAATTATGGCCCTTCCTGCCACNGGATCAGGCACTTCCGCGTTAGCTATACCTTCTTCAACAAAATCAACAGGGAGACCCTGAATTGTAATGATTTTATTTTCAACAATGCACATGGATTGATTAACATGATCTGAAAAATACTGAACCTCTTTAACTTCACGCGGAATCCTATCATTATTAGCCGTATTAGCTGGCCGCCTGAATCTGTAATTTCTGGTAAAGTTAGGCTGAGGGTATTCATTNCTAAAACCAAGCCACTTCAATNCACCGGTTTCGGAATCCGCACAAACCAATCGGTTGTCATTCTTAAAATATATATATNCAGAATCAAAAAGCAGTTGAGCCGAAGGGCTCCACCCATATTTTTTCCAAGAAGACAAAATCTGTTCATTAGTCAGCTTCCCATTCCCTGTCGTGGAGCCAAAACCTAGATTTCTCCGAGCAAAAGGATCAGTCATATCACTCAGAGCCGCTTTAGGNTTATCAGTTGGAATTTCCGGCCAACCATCAGGCACGGTAAGCTCATAATTCTGCACCCACAAAGATCCACCCCTCTCAGAAGGCACAGTTACCGGGACTCTCATAACTCCTGACCTTGAAGGCCCTCCCAATATCATTGGCCAAGTTTTATCTGAAACGTTTCTGCTAATTTTGGATGGATTAGTTTTTGCAATNTCCTCCTCCACTATACGGATTAAATCTTTGGGGATGAGGGAATCATCATCNCCCTTCAATTCCTCTAACAATTTCAGCGATTTCTTAACATCTCCGACACGGGCATTCAAAGCNGCTATTCTCAAAAGAACCTCTGGCCTACTAACATTAGAATCAGGATAATCATTAATTATCTTCTCCAGCAAACGAATTGCAGGAAGAAATTCATAACGATCAAGTTTGAAACAAGCCAATTCAAAGGCCGCATCATCTCCAGTCGAACTCAAGAAATATCTACGAACCACTTCGGCAAGTGCCTTTTCTCGATCCTCATCGACATACGATGACAGCACCTCTTTTGCACCAGCGTCAGCATTGACTCTATAACCCTTGAGCCCTTCCTCAGGCAAAGCTGAAAGAGCATTTTCAATTTCACCAGAAACTGACCGGTACAATTCGTATNGGTGCGACAATGTCCTTTCTANCCANTCCTCATTACTAAACACCAAATCATTACTTGTATCGATTACAGTTTGCCAAAGGTTGCTCGCAAGATCATACCTTCCTTGCTTTGAAAACTGCTCTGCTCTATCCATCAACTCATCAACTTCCGAATCAGTTTTCAATGTCGCCCCCTCTAACCATTGAGAGCTAGCCAACCCTTCATCGACATTTGCAAGCGGTTCTATCCGTATTTGCCCGTAACAAAAATCTATAAACATAAAACCGGTTAAAACCCAGAGAGAACAAAGCAGTACAACTTTGTTAGGCTTAATCAGTTCAGCTTGTTTCTTTTTGATATTCATTATCTGCGAGCACCTATCCACCAACCATAAAACAATTCAACAAGCAACAACACCCCCAATACTATAAGAATAACTTTCCACATTTCACTACGAACAACATCTGCCTCCTGTTCGAGCACAGGACTGCCAAATGGCAGAAATTCAACATTCGCTGCTCCTAAATCGCTACGAATAGCCGCGACACTGATTCGTCTAAGATCACTTTCTCCTGTATCAATATTAGCAGCGAACGCTAAAGAATGCACACCACTCCCATCTGCTCTCTCGAATTGAATCTCGTATATTCCTTTTTTATCAGTCTTTTCATACCCCAATGTCCACTCAAGATCCTTAAGATTATTTTTATTTTGCGGCAAAGCCTCAACTCTTTCAAAATCATTCTCACCAGGCCTTAATAATTTTGCTTGTTGCCGATACTCTCTAACATCGACTGGAAAAATGATAGGTTCAGCCACAGATATCATTCCTTCTGAAGCCATGTCCTTTGACATATATCTAACCAACTCCTGCGCAGTAATTAAAAAAGAAGCACCATTTTCAGGGAAATTATTCCAATCATTATCTAAGGGAGTTGTAATTGCCAATACTCGTCCTTTACCAGTTTGCCTTTCGACTATGGCAGGAGAATTGTCATCTGAAGTCAAAGACGCAATAACATTGGGAGGAGATACTGAATCTTCATTTTCCTCCAATTCAGAGTTCCACCATCTGAACACTTTAACCTGGTCAAGCAATTGCCTATTATCACCCTCAAAGAAACGAAAGAGTGGATGGTTTTCCTTTTCAGGTTTTATATAGACCCATTTTTCTTCTTTTTCATCACCTCCAACAGTTGATAATTTAAAAGGCAATAATCCTGTTCCATTCTTGTACAATACATCATTATAAACATCTTCGTCAATTTGGTCTCCCAACAATAAAATTAGCCCCCCTCCGTTCTGGACCCATTCATGAAGCCCCTCTGCTCTGGCCTCAGTTATGCGATACAAGTTTGCTACAAATATAACCTCATACTCCGACAAATTAGATGAATCAAAATCAGTATCATCTAAGACTGTAACATCAACACCAGAAATAGCTGGACCCCCAGGAGACAGGGCTTTTGAAAGATAAAAAGATTCGCTTTTCCCGAAAATTCCTGAAGGGTCTCCATCAACGATCAAAACACGTATCCCGTTTGCGACTCTGGCAGGAAAGTACCGGGTATTATCTTCAATGAGGGCATCTTGATTTTTGGAAAGTTCATCATCCAGCGAAATCTCAACCGGAGCAGAAAACAACTCCTTTCCTGGATCTGTAAAAGTATAACTAAAAGTAGCTACGCCTACACCGCCAGCCTGTATCTGGGGTATCTTGGATTTTATTGGCAATGACCCTCTGACTGAGAAACTCACATTAACATCATCAACGCCAGATTTACCAAGATTTCTGACAAGAACCTCAAAATCTGCAGCGACTCCATTAACTAGAACCTTATCAAGCGGCTTAACCTCCTCAATGAGCAAGTTATTTTCAACCTCAGATCCCAAGTCCACCACATAACAGCCCGCGGCCTTATCCGCAATGCTTTGCAATGTTTGTACGATCCCTTTATCAGACCCTGATTTAGTGGAACTCTCCCAGTCCATTCGACGAAGATCCGTCAACACGTAAACGACTTTATTGAAATTTGTTTTATCAGAGTCAAAACTTTTTTCAACTGCCGATAGCGCCGAATGCAATTCTCCTCGAGAATCAGTAACCTCAAGACCTTTAAATTCATCGAGCAACTCACCTATTGAGCTTTCAGTTAAAGGTAATCCATTTGGGGAAAATTTGTTAGGATCCGTCGTTCTCACCACAGAAATAATGTCTTGTGAATTTATGTTTGAAAGGCTCTTAATTCCTTTTTGAAGAATTTCAGAAGCTTTATCAATGGAACTTCCTGACTTGCCCACAGTGGCCATACTCAAAGAATCATCCAAGACAATTACTCTCTCAGTCTGACCGGATTTCAAAATGCCTGAAACATTAATATCAAGAGAGGGCCGTGCAATCATAAGACCAATCAAAATCATTGCTAAACACCGTAGCAACAAAAGAATTAATTCCTCTAATTTAACTCTCCTCCTGTTCAGCCTTTGTGCCTCTAAGAGAAAATCCATGGCCGCCCAATCAATTCGCTTAAATCTTCGGCGATTAAGAAGATGAATGATGATAGGCGCTGCAACGGCAGCCGTGCCAGCAAAGAGAAAGCCTGGATTTAATAAAAACTCCAACATGACTTACCCCGCTCTGCCTTTCCGTGTATGCCGTTTTCGGAATGCTAAATATCGGGACAATACCGCATCAAGCGGCTCACCTGTATCAAGCAAAACATAATCAACGCCAAGTTTATCACATACCTTACCTACCTCCTTACGATAATTACCAACAATTTCCAAATAGCTCTTTCTCAAGGCCCTAGGATCAGCGTGAACCTCCTCGGGCCCCTCCAGACCAATGAATCTAGTATGATCCTCAAAGGGAAATTCCAATTCATCACGATCCATTACATGAAAAATAATAACTTCTTGCTTGCGCAGCCTAAACTGTTGCATCGCTTTTCTGAGTATATTGATATCAACAAACAGATCAGAAATTATTACCACCATTCCTCTTGAGCGTATCTGGGGAACTAATTCGACAAATGCCTCGCCAACATCAGTCTTATCATCGGGCACAGTTTCACCCAAAGTATGTACAATTTCTTTTAAATGGTTATGACGAGCACTCGGAGGGAAAACGTCTTTGACTTTAGTATCGAAGGTAATCAACCCAACTGCATCTCCCTGACTCTGTAACAAATGCCCTAATGAAGCTCCGGCCGTAGCCGCATAATCAAATTTACACCATCCGTCCTTCCCATACCCCATTGATTTTGAAGTGTCTACTATGAGAGTTGTTTTTAGATTAGTCTCCTCCTCATACTCCTTTATATAAAACTTATCAGTTTTTGACCATACCTTCCAATCTATGTGCTTTATCTCATCACCAGGCGAATACTCGCGGTGCCCTGCAAACTCAACTGCAAACCCGTTGTATGGGCTCTTATGTTGTCCCGTTATAAAGCCTTCAACGACTAACCTTGCACGCACATCCAGCCGCTTGATCCTTTCCAAAACTTTGGGATCCAAGTAATTTGGAACATCTGTAGCCGCCATATCTTGCTCCCTAATGCTACTTCTCTAGATGATTTAAATTATGCCGCATTAAATGCACCTGACAACTTTGGAGGTATCTTATCCCCTTCGTCTCTCTCTGAAATCTCAGACAAAAGGTTATCAACAACATCATCGGTTGTGACCCCACTAGATTCAGCATTAAATGTAGTAATTATTCTATGACGCAGAACAGGGTGCGCGATTGATTTCACATCAGCGACCGTTGCATTACTACGTCCGCCCATAACAGCCATGGCCTTGGCCCCTAACAGAAGAAACTGAACCGCTCTAGGACCAGCACCCCAGCTCAAAAGTTCACGCATCGAATCCGGAACACCCTCCTCTTCATTGATTCTTGTGGCCCTGACTAGCCTCAATGCATAATGAATGACATGAGGAGGAACGGGAACTCGACGGACAAGATCTTGAATCCTTTTAATTTCCTCAGCAGACAAGATCTCATTGACTGCCGCACTCTCCGCGCGAGTCGTAGTATCAGCGACCCTGTACTCCTCTTCATAGTTTGGATATTCTACAAATACCTTGAACATGAATCTATCCTGTTGAGCCTCCGGAAGAGTATATGTGCCTTCTTGCTCTATGGGATTTTGAGTGGCCAAAACAAAGAATGGGTCAGGAAGCTCGTGCCGGACCATTCCAACAGTGACCTGCCTCTCCTGCATCGCCTCCAACATCGCTGCCTGAGTTTTGGGAGGAGTTCTATTTATCTCATCAGCTAAAACAACATTGGCAAATACAGGACCATTTAGAAATTTAAACTCACGCGCACCTGTTGTTTTATCTTCCTGAATAACCTCGGTACCGGTAATATCTGAAGGCATTAAATCAGGAGTGAACTGAATCCTATTAAAATCCATCCTTAATGATTTAGCAAGAGTACTCACCATTAAGGTCTTTGCCAAGCCGGGAACACCCTCAAGTAAGCAATGCCCCTTGGAAAAAATCGCCACAAGCAACTGATCAATAACTTTTTCCTGTCCCACAATCACCTTCGCTAGTTCATTGCGAATTTTTACGGTAGATTCTTGGAAAATCTTAAGCGATTCTAATTCTTCTTGTGAAAAGTCGCTATCTTCGTTGGGTAATTGTTCGGACATAGGTATTGAATATAAATCTTCTTATTCCTAATACGATACGCAAAAGATTGGCCCTAGCCAACTCAATACGAAATGTAATTATTATTACTCAAGGCACTAATATACGAGATGAGAAAAAATTCACCTTGAGGTATATTAATTTACTCGGAATCCTCTTCTTCGGTCTCGGACTCAGGATCCCCGGAATCCTTTTCATCAATCGTAGGCTCTACGGTTTCAACTCCCGGTATGGAAGCTCCCGGAACACCAGGAATTGTTATGCCCTCAGGGAGCGGCAAGTTAGCTGAAGGCTCATCTGATTTCTCCTCAGCATCAGCCTCTTTCTCTTTGACAAAATCCTCGCGCTTATTGAAAAACTTCTCTGCACTCCAACTGTCAATCTCATAGATAACGCCAGCAAAAGCTTTTTCTTTTTCAAGCTTTTCCTTCAATCTCTTGTTCCGGTCTTCAAATTCTTTCTCTTGCTTCTCTTTATGCTCCGCATCACGCTCTTTTTTTAATCCTTCAACTCTTTTACGATCTTCATCACTCGCATCCTCCGCCAATTTCTCATCCTCCTGAGGCTCTCTGTCATTGAAAACAAGATCCGAAAACTCTGCACTTACACTATAAGTCAGATAATATCTGGCAGCTGACAGAGTTGCCTCCTTCTCTCCACTATCAACGTTCTCACCCTGCCCCTTGCCCAGCTTTATGTCATATTTGAATCCGTCAAAAGTTGTGACCGTGGCCTTAACAGGATCCTTAATCCCTGTCTTCTCAGGGTCTGATTCTTCTCCAGTAGAAACATCCTTAAAGCTAAATGAGGCAAAGGGAGAAGTTATCGTGGATGTATTGGAAGCATTCAATTCCTCTTTCTCAGCAAGACCATTCAAGACAGCATCATCTCCGTCTTTCTCGCGGACAAATTCAAACTTAGTTCCATCAGAATGTTCCAGTGTAATATTTTTTGGGTTTTCAATACCAAATGGATTTTTTTCAAGCCATCCCGCAGGCGATGATTCAACGTCATAAAGAGAATCAGAAACGATGAACACTTGGCTCTTATTGGATCCGACTCTCACATATTTACCATTGCCTCCACCTTGTTGCCCCGAGTCAATGGTTGCTCCTCCATACCTTTTGCCAACAACCATATCACCAACTGCGGCTCCCCCACCCTTTGTGAGCTCAATCTTAATACCTGACCCTTCACCTCCTTGAGGCTCCTTAAGATCAAATCGCCCATAATTTTTTTCACCAACTCTTGTTTGCTCTGCAATCCTGAGTTCATCTAATTTCTTTAAGACGCGACTAATCTTAGTGAAATCCGCATTATAATTGTCACGATTCACTACAACCCACTTCCCTTCTTTTCTAGCCAATTGAACAGAATTTTCAGAGTCTGTTATATTCATGCCCTCGATATCATTGATGTTAGTGATTGAAAGAACCTTATCACCGATATCAGCACCACCTTTTTCCTGACTTTTAGACTTATCCTTAGTTGAAATGGAATAGACTATAATTAGTACTACAAACACTGCACCCAGAACGGTCAAATGCTTTGCTTTCATATCTATCTAATATCTTAATTTTGAATTTTAAAATTATCTTGCGGAAATTTTTATGCGCCTAATGATCAGATGCAAAATTCCAATTAGAATAATAAGAAGCGGAACTCCTGCAATATTCAGATTTTTAATTTTGTTTTCTATCTTACGAATGTCCTTGCGCAAATCTCTACTTAACTCTCTTTTTCTCTGAGATGCCTTAACCTCTTCTTGCCTTAACTCTTTTATTTTATTCGCCGCCTCGGGACTAAGAACAACCATCTGGTCATTGTCCTGCTCTTGCATAAGCTTTTGAATCTCTCCGGCAAGTTCTTGCTCCTTCTTGGTCACCTTTGCTATTTCTTCATTCAGTTTTTCGGAGGCCTCCTCAGCTAATTCCTTAAACTTACTAAAGGGACGGCGACCACTTCCGCGAGTTCTAATCGTCATTAAACTCCCTCCACCAGATGCCTGCTCGACAGCATTTTCAAGGAGTGGGATATTATTATTTCTATAAGTAGTTCGGCCAAATAAGTCTCTACCAACAGCCAAGGCATCAAAAAGCATATCTGAATCGGCCGCCAAGAAAACAGAGCCCTTACCGACTTCCTTTGACTCCTTCAAGGAATCTTCTTCTTCCTCTTTTTTGTCTTCTTCCTCTTTTTTGTCTTCTTCCTCTTCTTCCTCTTCAGGCTTACCTTCAGGAAATGCCGTTACAAATTTTCCACTTAATCTCAAAGCTAATGGATACTCTTTTCCGGAAGCCTTAAAATTCTGAGTGACTTGGTCCGGATTAAACTGGACACTCTGAGGCACAACCAATTGTGACTTTGGGCTGGATTTGATCAGTGTTTCCACTTTTACTCCTTCCTTCTCACTAACATAAAAGACTCCTGAAAAATACATAAGAAGATCTCTTATCGAGGTAGTTAAAGTATCATCCTCATTAATAGCTTCCCGTGTAATGGTTAAAACTGCAGGATTATTTGAAGTTTGAGTCTGAGCGGTCTCGTATGTACGATCAGCCAAGACCTGATTTGCCTCAAAATTAACTCCCCACGCATTAAGTAATTTCTCTAAATTAGACGATGTCGGTATACCTGGTGCCTGAGGGGCACCGCCGAACTGTTGCCTCGGCGGTTGAGATTGCGCCGCAACCGCACTAAAAGAATCAAGGAAGGCAACTATATTGCCCCCTCTCAACAAAAACTGGTCAAGTGCATACTGCGCCTTCTCGGTAATTCCTGCGGGGTGAACCAGAAGCACTACTTCCACATCTTCGGGAACCTCTTCGATGTCCATCCCAAGATCGATTAAATTGCTCCCAAAATCGGTTGGGTCCGGATCATAATCCCTTTTCAATTGAGTGTAAAATTGCCAAGGCCTATTCTGCTGACCCTGTCCTGGCTGAGGAAATGGCATCGCTGGTCCACCCTGTACAGGAAGAGCTGACATTAAGCCCACTTTTGGAGCTCCTTCACGAGTCACTTCAACAAGTGCTCTGGAAATATCATATTCCAACATTTGCTCCCTATTCGGATCAATAAAAGGAATCGATGATTTTCTATCTAAACAGGTAATTGTAAGCCCCAAATATGCAGGTTCATTCAAGCGGCCAGGGATTCCCTGTAAATTATTTAGTTTTGCCCTATCCTCTTCCTCCGAATCAGGAGAAGGATCAACTCGCTCTATTTCAATAAGGCCCTTACTCGATCCCCGTTCATACTCTTTCAACAAAGAATCAACTCTTTTAGCAAATGGAATCAGCTCTGGACGCATATTGTCCTTATCCTTAGAAACAAAGAAAGAAACCGTGACAGGAGTATCCAATCCCTCCAGAACATCTTTAGTGCCTTGCGAAAGAGTATGTATTTTGTCCTCCGTCAAATCAACTTTGAAAGGGATTGAACTAGAAACTATTAAATTAAGCGCTAGAACGATACCAAATACCAGCGACACACCTATCGCTGAGAACAACCAAACCTGAGGGTTTTTATTCTTACTAATTTCCTTTGTAGATGACATACTATACTTAATAAGTGGGTTAGGAGCGTTTTGATTTAATTACAACACTCGTCAGAAATAGGCAAAAGCCTATCATGGACAAATAAAAAACAATGTTAGATGCCGAAATGACGCCTCGTTTCATTTCGGTATAATGAGCCCATGTGCCCAGTGAGCCTAAAATATCGGCAGAAGGTCCACCCCAATTATCTGCCACATAATCAAGGACTGGCGGTATCGCTATAAGCAATTGCCCAAAACACAATGAAAGTGCAATTATCAGGCAAGCCACTGAACTTCTTGTAAGTGCGCTAACCGCACAAGTGATTGCCAGGGCCCCTCCACCATAAAATATACAAGCCAAGTAGCCCCCCCACACAGTACCGTTATCAGGATCGCCCAAATAAGCAACCGTGATAACTACCGGGAACGTAAAAAGAATAGCAATAGTAATAACTGACAGAGCCGCCAAATACTTACCAACGATAGCGTGCCATACAGCTAAGGGCATTGTTAAAAGAAGTTCGATGGTACCTGTCCTTTGTTCTTCAGACCAAAGTCTCATTCCCACGGCCGGAGCAAGAAACATAAGCAACCACATGGGCCAACGAAAGAAGGAAAATTCAAGCGAAGCATCCTGCGCATTAGGCGCAAAAAAATCATCCAAAAGAAAAGTCAGAGACATTGACAAAAGAACAAAAATTACAATGAAGACATATGCCAACATCGAATTAAACTGCGCTTTTAATTCCCTGTTATAAACAATCCAAATATTTTTCAAAGCACTCATAAATTATGAATTTAGGTAATTTTTCTCATTCAAAATGACGATCATACTTGAACCGTTTCCTGTGGCTTCTCCTCCTTGCCTTTTCTTTCTGAAATCTCGGTATCAGTTTTTGTAATTTCGCGAAAAACATCATCGAGCCTACCTTCTTCGATTCTGAGCTCCTCCAGCAAAAGGCCCCTTTCTTTGCAAAGATTAAATATACTCTCAGCATTTGTATTTACTTTCTTAGAAGGCACTACTTGCCCATAAAATGAACTTTCGCTCGAAGAGTACTCACGAACCATTTCAACTCCACTAATCGAAGAAAGTTCAGATCTAATTCCTGAACCGGCCATGCCGCTGATTTTTACGGTATGAGCTCCTGCACCATTTGCCTTGGATTTTAACTCATCGGGCGTTCCATCTGCAACGACTTTTCCCTGGTCAATGATTATCGCTCTTGTGCAAGCCGCCTCAACTTCTTCAAGAATATGCGTTGAAAATATAATGGCTTTATCTTCACCCATACGCTTAATCAAATTTCTAACTTCTTGCTTCTGATTAGGATCAAGGCCGTCAGTAGGTTCATCCAATACGAGAATCTCAGGGTCATGCAGGATCGATTGGGCAAGGCACGTGCGATGCCTGTATCCTTTTGATAAAGTATCAATACTTTGTTGCTTAACAGGATCAAGAAAACAGGTATCAATTGCAGCTTCAACATCCGACTTCCCTTTACCCCTCAATTCTGCGATGAAACTGAGAAAAGAAGAAACCGTCATGTCAGAGTATAATGGAGCTGATTCAGGTAAATATCCGATCTTCTGTTTAGCACCAATTGGGTCTTCCCGAACATTAACACCGTCTATAACAACTTCACCTGCAGTCGGCGGCAAATAGCCCGTGACCATTCGCATTGTTGTTGACTTGCCTGCGCCATTAGGACCAAGAAAACCTAATACTTCTCCTTTCTTAACTTCAAAAGAAATATCATCCACTGCTAATTTCTGCCCAAAACTTTTTGAGAGATTTTCTACTGATATCATACTTATATTAACTATTAAATTTAAGGACTCAATTATCTGACCGAAAAGTTAACGGACAAAATAACGTCACAAGGGGGAAGATTTGTTTACTCAATTGTGGTTTTATTTCAAGTTATAATCGATTAAAACAAATACCATTCTGTAATTAATGAAGTTTATATCCTGGAACGTAAATGGCATCCGCGCCGCAATAAAAAAGGGCTTTTGCGACTTTTTTAATGACGAAAATGCTGATTTTTTCTGCATTCAAGAAACTAAAGCAAGGCCTGAACAGGTCGATTTAAACTGGAATACTAAGCACCATGCATACTGGAACTCAGCAGAAAAAGCAGGATACTCAGGCACCGCAATTTTCAGTAAAACTGAACCAAATGACGTACTTTATGGCATAGGAATCACCCAACATGACAAAGAAGGAAGAGTAATTACTCTGAAATTTGATGACTTTTACTTGGTGAATGTCTATACCCCAAACTCCCAAAACGAACTACGCAGATTAAAATATCGCCAAGCTTGGGATCTGGCCTTTCGTGAATTTTTGAAAAATCTAGAGAAAGAAAAGCCTATAATTCTTTGTGGAGATCTAAACGTTGCCCACTCTGAAATCGATTTGGCTCGCCCCAAGGCAAACACCAAAAACCCAGGATTTACAAAAGAGGAGCGTGAAGGATTCGATAAATTAATTGAAGCCAACTTCATTGATACTTTTCGTGAATTTGAAAAAGGTGGAGGCCATTATTCCTGGTGGAGCTATAGAGCAAAAGCCAGAGAAAGAAACGTAGGATGGCGCATCGACTATTGGTGCATTTCTGAATCACTTAAAAACCGGCTACAATCNTCTACAATACTTGACCAAATAATGGGGTCTGATCATTGCCCCGTCATGATGNANCTTAAATAGCAAATGAGATAAGAACTTNTNCCTTTACGCGAATAATTCCTTCGCCTCGCAAACGTCACTTTNAATTTGAGCCTTTAAATCTTCNACACTATCAAACTTTCTTTCTTCNCGAANATAATTCAAAAAAGAAACATTAAGCTCATCACCATAAATCGTATCGTTAAAATTGAATAAATGCACCTCCAGNCTCAACTTAGAATTATTCGATCCCATCACAGTTGGCCTTACCCCTAAGTTTGCAACACCTTGAAAAGCATCACCATTAAGNTCCGCTAACACTGCATAAACTCCATAAGGAATAGCTAAATCACTGCAAAGNTCTATATTCGCTGTAGGAAAACTCATNTCTCNACCGATGCTGTCCCCTTTGCTCACTGTGCCAGATATGGAGAAGTCCCGGCCAAGCAAATTCTTAGCAAGCTTAAGATCCCCCCNCTTTAATGNCNCCCTGACACGCGTACTACTAACAATTTCTCCATTCTCATCGCAGACACGCTCAATTCCATTAACTTCGAATCCAAAAGTCTTTCCCAATTCAATCAATAGACCAATATCGCCTTTACGATCGCATCCAAATCTAAACTCATTACCAACTGAAATGGATCTCAATTGGCACGAATCAGCNATCTCTTCAACGAACTTCTCAGCGCTCTGATTTGCTCTGTCCTCATCAAATTTAATAACCAATAAATAATCAACCCCCAGCCTCTCAATAAGCCTTTGCTTATGTTTAAAAGGGGTAATTATTATTGGCGATTGAGCAGAGGATATAACGCTTAAAGGATGNGGATCAAAGGTAAGGACTGCCGTTGGATTTTCATCTACTCCTATAGCGTTATTTATTACAGCCTGATGCCCTAAATGCACTCCATCAAAAAATCCAATAGCTAAATCAACAGGNCCTTNAATGCTCTTGAGTTCCGAAAATTCATTCAATCTAACCATCTTAAAAAGNTATTTACACCCCTCGCAATCTTGACACATCAGCAAGGCTTAAAGCCCTTTCTGCTACACTCTCACGTGTTCCATTCTTTAACTCATCAAAAGTAATCGCACCATCCGCTTCAAATTTACCCGATTTCGTCCTACGCAATGCACTCAAATGTGCACCACAACCTAACCTTGCACCAATTTCATGGGCATAGGTTCGAACATAGAACCCCTTACTGCAAACCACTTTAAAATCAAACTCAGGCAATTTAATATTAGACAACTCATAATCATAGACATGCACAAGCCTTGGCTCCCTTTTCACCTCTTTTCCTTGTCTAGCCAATTTATATAACGGAACTCCATCCTTTTTTATTGCGCTGACCATAGGGGGTGTTTGATAAAAATCACCAGTAAATTCATTCAAAACCAAATCGAGCTCTTCCTTAGAAAACTCTCTCACATCGTTCTTCTCAATTAATTCACCTTCTTTGTCCTGAGTAGAAGTTACTTCACCAAGCTTTACGGTACCAACATATTCTTTGTCCTCAGCCATCAATAAATCTTGGATTTTAGTTCCACGTCCGAGCGTAAGTATCAAAAGTCCGGTAGCCATTGGATCAAGAGTACCGCAATGCCCGATTTTCTTTTGATTAAGGGTACGGCGAGCCACAGATACGACATCATGTGACGTCATGTCCGGATCCTTATCGACTAAAAGTACTCCGTCTACGTTTTCCATTGTTCAATTAATTGCTTCGCAAATTTTATTTAAAACCTTCTCCTCAACCTGAGTTAATTCGCCAGCAACNCTNGCGCCTGCTGCAAGAGGATGCCCNCCGCCACCAAAATGAGAGCAAATTAAACTGACATTGACAATGTTAACATCCTTAGAGCGCATACTGACTCGAACACTAGCATCTTTGAGCTCTTCGAAAAACACAGCGACTTGAACACTATNAATTCCTCTAATCAAATCTGACAAATTTTCACTGTCTTCAGGCTCTATGGAAAGCTCCCTTTTAGTTTTTAAATCAAGAGACCAAGAAGCGATTTTATCATTACTTGTCATTTTTAAATTGCCTAACAGCTTTTTAAGTAACTCAATTCTTCTGTATGGGTATTTCTCATAGACAGCCGATGATAAGGCCCCGCAATCAGCACCCATACGCAATAAGTCAGCACCAACCTCATAAGTTCGAGCCGTTGTAGCAGGATACCTAAAAGACCCAGTGTCTGTGGAAATTCCTACAAACAGGCTATCTCGGCAAGCCGGCGGNAAAGGAAGATTTTCACTGGAAATCAATTCATAAATTATTTGCGCAGTGGCCGGANCATTAGGATCCACATAAATAAANTCTCCATAACCTTCATTGGTTACATGGTGATCTATGTTGATAATTGGCTTAACAAATTTTGTAATCTCAATACAACCCTCGCCTAATCTCTCATGATTTGCTGTATCCAGAGCAATACACAAATCAGCATCTATGCGACTATCGGGGGGTCTTAAAATTTTATCCGAATCTAATAAAAATTCTAAATTTGAGGGGCATCCATCCTCATTAATCAGAATTACTTCTTTTCCTAATGCACAAATACTTGCACCTAGTGCTATTTGTGAACCCACTGCATCCCCATCNGGCCTCACGTGAGAAATAATCACAACACTTTNCGCCTCGCGAATCANCGAAGCAATTTCTGAAAGAGAAGAGTTGTTCAGTTCAAACATTTCCAGCCAAAAACTCAATTAGTTGTCAGAATTACCAGTCAAAGGTTCATCATATCCGTCGTCGTTTATAGCATCTAAACTATCTATTACGTTCAATGTCCTTACCCCTCTCTCTATTGATTCATCTGACTTAAAATGCAATTTGGGTGTGAACTTCATCACGACTCTCTTCGAAATTTTTTTCTGTATCATGCCACGCTCCCTGTTCAACGTCTTAACAATCTTAACCTTCTCTTGATCTGATCCAATCACCCCAATGAAAACGTGACCATTACGNAAATCCGGAGTCACATCAACATCGTTTACAGTTACCAAAGCATTGAACCCATAATCCTGAGAGATCAAAGAACCAATTTCTCGTTTCAACAATTCACGGACACGGAGTATACGCTGACTCATAACTTTATTTTTAAAAACNNGTTATTATAAACTAAAGAGGTTCTTATTAATTATACAATCACCTGAAGCTTNCGCTTTAAAGCGTCTGTTCAACCTTTTCCAATTCGTAACATTCAATTATGTCACCAACTTCATATTCAAGATAGTTTCCAAGACGAATACCACACTCGAGCCCAGTCTTAACCGTGTCAGCATCATCCTGGAATCTTCTTAATGTCTGAAATCCTCCATCATACACTGCCTGACCTTGCCTAATCACACGAGCACGAGCCTTACGATTAATCTGGCCCTCATTAACAATACAACCTCCNACTCTTCCACGCTTTATTTTGAATATTTGTTTAACCTCAGCTCTACCAAGCAGCTTTTCACGGGTCTCCGTGTCCAACATTCCCAGCATCGCTTCTTTAATCTGATCAATGAGCTCATAAATGACACTATACAATCTAATTTCGACCCCCTCCTGTTTGCCCAATTTNAGNGCTTTATTTTCAACCTTAACACCAAANCCAATAATAATTCCATCAGAAGCGCTACAAAGCAAAACATCAGANTCTGAAATTGGNCCCGCCGCTTTGTGCAAAATTTCAATGTCGACTTTTTCACTTTCGATTTCCATAAGAGACCCTTCGATCGCCTGTATGGAACCTTGTACATCCCCTTTTAATACAATTTTTAAAGTTTTCTTTGTAGACCCTACATCAGCCCAAATATCCTGTAACCGAGCCTTTGCCGGTTTCGCGAGTTTCTCCTGCCTTAATTCCTCTAACCTTTCTTCACTTAANTTCTTAACTGCCCTCTCGCTATCCATCACAACGAGCTCATCTCCAACTTTTGGAACTCCACTAAAACCTAAAACTTCAACAGGCATTGATGGCCCTGCTTCTTTTAACTGGTTCCCGAAATCATCCAATATTAATTTCACCTTTCCGTAATAGGGACCACAAATGAACGAATCTCCTACTTTCAGATTGCCAGTTCTAACGATCACGCTTGCCGTTGATCCCTTACCTGCTTTACTGCTTGCCTCTATCACAATTCCCCTAGCATCACCTTCAGGATTTGCCCTCAGCTCCATCACCTCAGACTGCAANGCTATCATTCCAAGCAAATCATCAACGCCAAGNCCTTCNGTTGCTGAAGTTTGAACGCAAATAGTTTCTCCNCCCCAATCCTCTGGCGTAAGATCATTTTCCTGAAGCTGTGAAATCACTTTATTCACATCTGCATTGGGAAGATCAATTTTATTTATGGCCACAATNATAGTCACACCTGCNGCGCGTGCATGACTTATAGCTTCGTGAGTAGTTGGCATAATGCCGTCATCAGCAGCAACTACAAGAACAACTATATCAGTAATATCAGCTCCTCTAGCTCGCATCTCCGTAAACGCAGCATGACCAGGAGTATCAATAAATGTAATCTTTGCTCCGTCATGCTCAACACTATATGCATTAATGTGTTGAGTAATTCCTCCAGCCTCCCCTGCNGCNACACGGCTGGACCTTATCGCGTCCAATATAGATGTCTTTCCATGATCAACGTGNCCCATAACGGTAACGACAGGCGGTCTNAANGGNNACTCATCCTCTCCCTGNGCTTCGGGCTCGGGAGGTGGAGGCTCTTCAAAAACTTCCTCTACTTTATGAACCCCACCACCCTTTTCTCTTTTCTCCTTCTCAAATACAAATCCATGATCGGCACAAATTTTAGCAGCTATTTCCGGTTCAATAGAACTGTCTAAACTGGCAAATACTTCAAGAGCAATTAAATCCTTAATAATATTNAATGGNTTAATCCCCATTCTTTCCGCAAGGTCTTTAAGGATAATAGGAGGTTTAATGTGAATTACTTTTTCATCATCAATATCATCACCTAAATCATCACCTAAATCATCACCTAAATCAACACCTTTAGACCCAACGTCTTTAACTCCNTCATCAATTAGTTTAGATATAGGAGGCAAGATTCCTCCTACCTTTGACGGTTGAGCTTCCAGCTCTTTTTTCTTACCTTTTCGCGCTTCTCGTTTTTCCTGCTCTTCGAAAAGAGACAATGCCTCCTTACCATTGTCACCTGAACTGCTCAGAGACTTATCAGTAGATTTTTCATNATCGGATTCTTCCTTATCATTTTTATGATCGGATTCTTCCGGGCTGGAATTTGATGACATTAAATTTTTTATTCGCTTTCATGGGTGCCGATTCCGTTCCTTTAAACGGATTCTAATTCACCCTCCGATTCTTTTTCAGCTTCATTAGCTTCGGAATCCTCGGTTTGCTCTAATGAGCTGTTTTCTTCATTGTTTTCGCTATCAGCAGNAAGGCCATTATTGGACNCAAGGTCAATNNCTCTTACCGCTGAACATATCCTTTCTGCAGATTCTTGATCCCCTTCAAGGATTTCNGCGACNTCCCCAACATCGACCATGGAAAAGAACTCCAGATTTACNATACCTCCTTTTACTAGCTTAATGGCTGTATCAATATCTATATTATCTTCACCTATTTGAGTTACAAATTCTGTAGCAGCATCAATGACTCGCTTTTCAAATATTTCAGTTTTCGATGCATCCTTCTCAATCTGCACGTCCCAACCAAGCAATCTTGATGTGAGCCTTGCATTCTGNCCTCTNCTGCCAATTGCCTTTGAAAGCTCCTCCTCATCGACCGTAACCCTTACCTGNTGTTGCTCCTCATCAATTTCTATTGATCNTATAATTGCNGGCTTGAGCGCATCTGTTACAAATTCGGTAAGGTCCTCACTCCACCTAATTATATCGACTTTTTCATTATTAAGTTCTCGAACTATATTTTTAACTCTTGCCCCCCTTAACCCTACACAAGCCCCTACCGGATCGACCTTTGGGTCCGCAGAAAAGACAGCCACTTTAGTTCTAAAACCTGGCTCTCGCGCAATACCTCTTATCTCTACAGTCTGATCTGCAATTTCACTGACTTCGAACTCAAAAAGTCTTCTGACAAAATTAGGATGACTTCTAGACAGTATAATTTCCGGCCCTCTCGATCCATTTTCAACGGCAACCACATATGCCCTTATTCTATCTCCTATACTGTATTGATCCGTGGAAACCCTTTCACGCGAGGGCATTGTTCCTTCAAACTTTCCTAAATCAATCATTACGTCAGATTTATCGAACCTTCGAACCGTCCCACCAACAATATCACCAGCGCGATCCTTAAATTCATCATAAATCATTGCTTTTTCAGCAATACGAAGTTGTTGCATCATTGTCTGCCTTGCCGTCTGTGCCGCTATCCTTCCGAAATCCTTTGGAGTCACCTTTACCTCAATTTCATCACCCGCCTGAGCTTCAGGATTAATTTTTCTCGCCACATCCAATGAAATTTCTTCGTATGGAGATTTTACATCTTCTGATGCAATTAGTTTTGCAACTGCCACAATATCACCCTTTTCCGGATCAACATCTACTCTCAATTCACGGGCAGGACCTACACTTTTACGGGCAGCAGAGAGCAGAGCAGTAGAAAGTGCCTCGACCATAGTTTCTCGGGCAATTCCTTTCTCTTTTTCATAATATTCAAAGAGGACCTGGATTTCGCTTGTCATTTATTTTTACTTTAAGACGAAAAAAGAGCGGAACTAATGGCCCACCCTTTCTTCAAGTAAGTAACTATAGAGTTAGAGTCCTTACCGTCAAGCTGGAAACCCCTAATTGAAAATATCAGTGGGTTTAGCCCAATTCCCCTTCACCGCTACGTTTAATCTCTATTTCACCGAGAATGCGCTCCTGCCTAACTTGAAATTCATTTAGCCTAATAAGTTCAAGTAAAGCCAAAAATGTAACCATCACTTCACCTTTAGTAGTAGCCTCTGCAAATAATTCATTAAATTTGATCTTTTCTCCTTTCTTTACGTGAATCATTAAATAATCGATTTTATCACTAACAGTGAATCGGTCATCTGCTATCTCAGCAAGTCCTTCTTCATCTTCAAATCTCTTTAGAATGCCTTGGAAAGCCCGAATAAGGTCAAAAATCCCAACATTTAGAATCGGCTCTTCATCGGTATCCTCAGCCTCTTGTCTCTCTGAACCGAATACCTGCTGATTATCAGCCTCTCGCCGCTCCAAGTAATATGCTGCATCTTTGAATTTCTTATATTCAACTAATTGCCTAATTAACTCCCACCTAGGATCCTCCTCATCAACATCATCCTCTGGAGCCTGTTCATTTTTTGGCAACAAAGTACGGCTCTTTATGTACATTAAGGTTGCCGCCATAACGATAAATTCGCTAGCCAACTCAATATTAAGAATTTTAAAAGTTTCAATATATTCCAGGTACTGAGACGTTATTCTCTCAATAGAAACATCATAGATATCGACCTCGTCTTTTTTAATTAAATAAAGAAGCAAATCGAGGGGGCCTTCGAAAATTTCTAATGATACTCTGTTTTCGGCTTGCAAAGATTTTGGATTAAAACTGAATGAATAAATCTACAAATAAAATATATTTTATATGATTTATTCTTAGTTCTTTTTCAGTTTGATTGCAACTTGATCAACCTAGTGCTAGGAATCAACTGAAAACAGCTCCCTTAGCTCAGCTGGATAGAGCAACGGATTTCTAATCCGTAGGTCGCAGGTTCGAGTCCTGCCGGGCGCACCACCTTTTATCCCAGAAAGCTAGTAA
>PAPL01000050.1 GCA_002708885.1 Verrucomicrobiales bacterium
TTAGGGTCAAAGGTCTCAAATTGAGAGGGGCCTCCCTGCATATTTAGAATGACGACTGATTTGTCCTTAACATAGCCAGAACGTTCCAGACCAAGGGCATTGGTAAGTGTTAATCCGCCAAGTCCTAGGGTCCCTATCCTAAGAATTTCTCTTCGGCCAAAGCCCTGACAATTTCGAGTAAAATCATCTGAATAGAGCGACAACATTATGCTTTAATTTAGAGAATGAAAAGTTGATGGCAACTCAAGACTCATAATAGTCACAGAAACACACCAACTACTATGAATTTTTCTTGATATAAACTGTAAAAATAACAAGTACTCCCAAGACCAACGCACAGCCAACCCCAATTAATCTGTTCAAAGTGCTCTGCCCAATTTCTGGACCAAGAATAGAACTGGTCTTCTCGGATTTGGTTTCGTCCCCCGAAACAGGTCCCGTTGATCCGGATCCTTTGGCAGATGACGGATCGGGCGGCGGTACCGAAGCAAAATCAGGAAATCGAGAATCGGCTCCGACAAGGTCCCCAACGCCCTCGAGCGGCGGCAGTACCTTGTCGACAATGACCTCACTACCCACAAGAAATTTCTTCCAATCAGTATTCATTACCAGATCAATGCCGGGATTTTCCCGTTTCACCTCACATGAACATGCACCACAAAGGTACGAACAGGCCTCCATCATGAGTCTTTGACTCATAATCGAAGATGGAAGCCCCTCGAGTGTCCTGCCCCGGCCAAAGACAGGAAAAATCAAAGGGTCGTCAGGGCTCTGCTCTAAGAGTTGGGGAACAAATGANGTGAGCATTTTNAAGAAAATCTTCTCTTTTGGNTCATCTGGATTGATCCGTATGACATCAAAAGAAATCTTCAGCGGAATCGTTGACCNGAGAACNTCTTCCACGTCCACCTCGCCAGTCGCTACTCTATCAAGTTCACCNGGACCAACGACCCCGTCAGGNATTTCAATGAGCTTACTGACTTCGTTTAAATATTTCCACAGCTTGGTTTCNGCCTCCTTGTCCTTCACCTCATTACCTGTTTCAATGAGAACCCAGACAGCGGACTCACCGGAAATTATCTTCTCCAGAATCGCTTTTCTNACAGGAGAATTTAAAATTCGATTNAAGGATTCCTTAGTCAAATTTCCTTTCCACAAAGGATCCTCAGCGTTCACAGAAGGGTTACCTTTTCCAACGCTCCAAGGATAATAAAGATGTCCAACGATATTCCCCTCGGTAACGTTAACATCTCCATACCTCGCATGATCTGATTCAGTCATCTTTCCAATATCGATAACTGCTANCTCAAGNTTCACATCTTCACCNACCTCATCAATTANCAATTTNTGNNCCTCAGTGAGNTGNCCATTAGAAAAGACNGCAAGTTCATATTTATCTGCGGACCACCGCTCNANTGCATAACGNAACACGGGGACCTGACAAGCTTCCAGCAAACTGATAGATACTGAAGAGAAGTAAAAAATAAGAATGGAAACTCTCGTTAATAAAGTCATTATCCTTAAAAAATATCAATCATAGATCATCCGAAGTCCATTAATTGCGTTCAATAAATATTCTGGTAAAACATTTGAATTGATCTAGTCGATACGGTGAACCTGAACAGCATTAATTAACGGCATTCTGGAAGGGTCTGAAGATCCAGAATTGTGGCTCAATTCAATGGTCAGATCCTTATTGATGTCGACCACAAATTCCTTCCATAGAGCATGATCTGGTTCCGGGACTTCCTTCATAATATCGAAACTTTCNAAAACTTTGGNGCCGTTCAATTNCATGTCAAAAACTCGCTGACCCGGCTCATCTCCAGGCAATGCCGAAAACCCGACCCGTATCCGNTAAGAAAACTTACCTAATTCCGGAGTCGTGACCGGTATTACGCAACTCTGCATACCACGCAAGCAACTCGCAAAAACAAAAGGAATTTTAGTGTTAGAAATGGGAGTATAGTTAGCGCTGCGCTGAACTGGCCCGCCACCTTCCAGAAAAGTAGGCACCGCCTCAAATTGTAAAAGGAGTTGGTGTTGCCCCTTACGAGGAATGATCCACAAATGTCCGTCATCGTCTCTCCTTTCACCGGTCCCCCCCAAATCTAAATTCAGATGCCTGACAGGTAATTGGGGCCCGGGCTGGGCAAAGGTCTGAGGAACTGCGGGTTGTTGAGGGACCTGCGCCAAAGCAATAGTGAATGGCATCGACACTTCGCACTTGCAACCAATGGCATGGGGAGGCTTTATCATCATACCCCCACCACTAGAAGTATCCACCCAACAACTAGCGCGGCTCTGCAAAAATGTATAAAGACCATCATCCCCTAACAAGTCATGATAACCTACACCACGTGAACGTCCGAACATAAGATATCTAGATCCCGCAAAGGTACCGCACTGTTTGTTGTAACGACAAAAGGCCCACTGAGCCTGCTCACCGGTAATAGGGTGCATCCTCATCTTAGGGTTCCCGGTTTTTAGATCAAATGCCCATGGTTCAGCAACGATAAGATCGTCCGTCATCACAGGTCGCGCACGGTAATTCGCAAATCGGTACCAGAGCAATTTTCCGGTCCTNCCATCATGCACTGCGATTGCCCGTGCCTTATAGCCTCCGCTAGGCCATACNGCCCACGATTTATCAGCCCCTGCAACTGTCGCGAAAGCGACTACGTCCCCGTGTGCAATCACGGCACCACCTAGGACAGGCTGATAGGACCGTCTGCCACCCGTGACGACTGACCGTGTCCATGAACCGCCCGCATTTGAAATATCAACACCATGCTCATAAAGCAGTTTTCCGGTCTTTGCATCTAATGCCCTGAGAACACGAAAATCATGTTCATTAATTTTACCCGCAAATTCCTTATATTCATCTCCAGGCATTTTCTTCAACCATTCAGTCATTTCAGNAATGGCCTCTTCTCGATGANCCCCTTCAGCCTTTTCTCCTAAAAAATAGAGTCTCCCATCGCTNATCGAATCCCACCGAGACCACTGCTTATCCTTTCCGGGACCTCCCAAAATCCANAGCACTTTGCCAGTAGCAGTGTTCAATCCAAGAATGCATGACCAATCCTTTTCATTCGCATCTTTACCGNTTGATGAAAGATACAAAGTTTTACCATCAGCGTCCGCAGCCATTCCGCTCCATTGACCATTCTCAAATGGCGGTAAGTAGCGCCTGATCTCTTTTCCTGTCCANGGGTCAATTTGTACCANAACTTCNANNAATCTTTGAAAGATACTGCCCGGAGCAGCAATGGTATCGGTCATAGATTTCTCACGCCTCCACAATCTCCGGCCAGTGTACTGATCATAGCCTTCGGTATATGTCTTCTCCTTGAAAATATAATCCTGAAATTGACAAACAAGGACACCATCAACAATTATCGGAGGCGATATTCCCTTTGCCCCACGACTAGAATAAGGCGGCCCGTACCAGGCAACTCCTAAAGGTGCCTTTAATACGGAATCATGACTACACATCGTATTACCCGCGTCCCCATAACCGTGTGTCCAGCCGCCCCCACCCGCGAGACTCGGAGCCTCATGCGCTATCCAATGCATCTTGGCATCCGGAGAATTAAAATTTTTCCACCCCTCAAGACCGGTCCCGGAAATCCATTCCTGCATTGATTGCGGATCTTCTTTTCCTCCAATGATTAGAAGGCCACGTAGTGGTTTTTGAAGACGCTTAATCTCATCAATATCTACCGGCATATTGCCCCCATTAAGTACTCGCTCAGAAAAAATGAAGTCTGCAAACCTAGACGGATAAGGAACCTTATCTTTTTCTTTTAAATGCAAAACAGAGATCCTGGAAATATGAACTCCAGCCTCATTGTAAGCGTCCCTTGCCTTTTGCGCTTTCTTTTCATCATCAAAGACAGCATACAAACGCAACTTGGTTTTCTGAGAAATGGCATAGGCTAAGGATCCGCTATCACAATCAAGGACAAGAGCCTCACCAACTAATTTAGTCGGATCCCGCTCTTTATTCTTTTCTCCTTTAGACTTATAAAATGAAATAACTTTCAATATTTCATCAGCTGCGAAACTGATCATTGGATCTGAAGTCAATGAATCTGAGATAATAGGTTCCTCTATTTTCTTAAATAGAGAATCACTGGTTTTTGCATAAGCATGAATTTTTCCACTTCGCGTGCTCACAAACAATCTTCCACCAGCAGCAATTAGCTGATTGGGCCATTCTGAAATCTCTGATGCCCACAATTCCTTCCCATTATCAGGATTACGCGCAAAGATCTTACCCGTTGCTCCTTTCTCAATATCTGTCTTCAGTGCCGCATTAAAAACTACTCCCCCAGCATAAATAACACTGCACATGTCAGGGTCATACCTAGTCACAGTGCCACGCATCACCGGCACACCGCTGACTGAGTGAATATCGGTCTGAAATCCTGGAGTTTGAACCTGCCAAAGTCGTTCTGTTTTTGTTTGTTTCTTTTTGGTTTTTTCATCAACAGTGATCTCTGCAAGGAAAGCCTCATTTCCATGATAGCGATGATTATTATGTAGAGCTCCTATGATCGGGTAGAAGGGATCTCCATAACCTACCGGGTTCTGCGAATCAGTGCCGGCCCAGGGATCAATCTGCCCATTGGATTTTTTGTAACTATTAAAAACGGCCCAATGGAACTGTTTGAAATCCATCGGCATATAAAGATTACTCTGNGTTGTATATATGTATCCGACAGGGGCAAGGCTCCAACGGTTCAATGTTTCACAATGAGTCCCATTCCTCCAAATCTTTTTGCCCGTACTAGCATCCAGTGCATATACGAAAGTACCATCATGGGGNAAAACGCCGGCCCCAAAATATGCTATGCCATTATCGATAACAATGTCCGTGCGAACNGGCCATGCTGATGTCATTTGTCCAAACGAAAACATCCACCGGTCAGCAGGCGCTGCCTTATATTTCCAAATCAATTTTCCAGTCTTAGCATCAATGCAGTAAGCATTACCATCATCGCTCCCNATAAATATTTTTCCATCTGAATACGTAGCCGAACGNCCNACNGCCGAACCGGTAACAAATTCCCAAATCAAGTCTCCTGTTTCTGCATTCAGACAACCTACTCTGCCATCACTGGCACTGGTGAANAAGACAGATCCCTTTGNCGCTATCAGAGCAAGAGCGTAACGATTAAATTCCGGCGTCACCTCAATATGAAGCTCACCTTTCTGATGAGGAGCACCTCTCGACTGCCGCGAAGAATATTCCCATACGCGCTGAAGAGGAAGTTCTATCTTATCGTTTGTCGCGGCCGTTCTAGAATAATTGTGCCGGTACGTTGGCCAGTCCTCACCAAAAGAAAATACAGAGGAAACCAGTAATAGAAACAGAAATAATAAGATGAACCTGACCTTATTCACTTTATCATTCTCTTTAAAATATTACTCTTAAGCAATACTTTAAATCCTGTTACTCGTTAAATATAAACGATCAAGACTTTAAGTGTTTTTCAAAAAATGTCTTCGTTTTATGCCACATTTCGGGTGACAAAACATGTCCAGTATCTTTTTGAATGAAAGCGCTGAATTGATTATCGGCATCTAATTTCTGATATGCTTTGGCTATTCTATGAATGCCTTCCTCAGCGTGCTTAATTGGGCTACCTGCATCATTCTCCCCTAAATTCANATGCAAAGCTCGGGGAGCTGTCAGTGAAACTATTTCAGGCACATCTCCATACTTGAGCCAGCCCGGAACAAAATTTGGGAAACAGTGTAANAGTCTGGNATCATGAATTGCAGAGTACGTTGGTAAACAACAGTTCCCTACTAACGCCTTAATGCGTGGTTCGTGAGGGCCCACGAGCCAAGCATGCGTTGAACCCATCGAATGACCATAGCATCCGATCCTTTCCCCGTTAACCTCCGGCATCTTGACTAAGTAATCAATTGCACGGCGCATATCGAGTATGTTTTTCCATGCCATTGATTTTCCCTNCATAAGATAACGTAAAAATTCAAAACGCTCGAAGCTCCCACCCTTCAACTTNTTTTCAGGATCCTGACGCTCCTCAAAACAAAGTGCATCAGGACAAATCACTACGTATCCTTCCTTGACCAAAGCGACTCCAGTATGATGCATTTCTGAACCAGATAGGCCAGCCGGTTCGGTCTTTCCCAGATCATATCGCCCACCGTGCTGATGCCACACAGCAATGGCAGGTGATGGGTTATTTTCATTGACTCCATCTGGNATCAGTATCAANGCGGGAACACGATCATCCGGTTCCACTTCATATGTAACTGATTCTATCCGGTAACCTTCTTTCCTGATTGTCTCTCTATGATTAGNTTTAAGTGGACACGGATCGGGCCANGGCCCGCCAAGACAATTAATTAAATTTTGTAACATTTCTTTTTCTGGGATCACAACATCATTTTCATTTCGTGCTTTCAAAACCTCGGAAGAACCGAGCGCCGCCCCCACAGAAGCTGTGCGCAAAAAACAACGCCTCTTAAAAGATTGATTATAATTTTCACCCATAGTTCCAAGGGGCTGTCATTCATACAAGAACAGTCAATGTATCCATCTTGTTCATGTCAAAGATATCATTTCAGTGCTGTCACAGTCATTAAAATAATTAGACCAAGCAAAGATCAGGGATTTTATCTGAGTCGATACCAAATACAGTTAAAAATGAGGAACTTTTCACTCAAGGACCGCTTGGCAGGCAAAGCATTAAAGGTTATACGTTCATAACATCATATGATACCAATTCTTTTATTCTACCTAGGCAATAAATCATAAATGGTCACTACTTCACAAACCAGGCACTTAAGCCTCATCATCGCATCAATAAGTATGGCGGTAATTTCTGTTACTCACAAAGCAGATGCCCAACTCATTGTAGAAATGAAGCTCCCTAAAACTCATTACCTGTCATATGAACCGATGATTGCTAATGTTACGGTTTATAATCGGGCAGGTAACGATTTAATACTAGGCGGGCCGAAAGGTAAGGGATGGATGACCTTTGATGTTTATCGGGACGGACAATTACTATCACCGAGAAGCATCGGCGGAAAATTTGAAACAATGTTATTAAAGTCAGGGCGTAGCATAACAAAAAAAATAGACATTAATAAACTTTACCCCGTCTCAGACTATGGGAGTTACACAATTAACGCTTCAGTATACTTCCCACCTCAAAGAACTTATTTCAGTTCCAAAAANATCCGAATCAATGTCGCTGATGCAAGAGCCTTCTGGAAACAATCATTCGGCGTATCTCAGGGCCGTGATAAACTCGCCAGTTTCAGACAATTCTCTCTACATGAGCACAGAGGAAATTCCTCAAATTCAGCTCTCTATGTAAGACTCAGGGAAACAAAGGGCGCCAAAGTATATTGTACTTTTTCTCTTGGAAGATTTATCAATGTAAGAAAACCTCAGGCCACGATTGATTCTCAGAGCAGACTCCATGTGATGCACATGATCAGTCCACGCATTTATTCCCACGCCAAGGTCAGTTCGGAAGGAACATTCTTAGGAAATGAGTATTATCGTGAAACTGCAGACACTAGACCTTCTTTAGTAATTGATTCTGCCGGAACAGTAAAAGTTGTCGGAGGCATTGCTTATGATCCAAACAAANCTCCGGAACAAAAAGAACGGCCCCGTTCAGCTTCTGAATTGCCACCTGGTTTGATAACAGATTAGAATCTTTTTACCGTTAAATTACAAAGTATTAAGTAGTGATTAAGTTTAAGATCTATAAAAATTGCCGATTATTCAGTCTCTTATTATCACTGATAATTTTAAATGGTCCACAGGGTGAAGCTAATNCAGTTCCTTTCACAAAAGTTGTTCTGGATGCTGGTCATGGGGGCCATGACCTTGGAGGCACTTTCGGATTAACTTTCGAAAAGCATCTTGCCCTTGATGTTGTGAGAAGAGTCGATGTTTATCTTAGATCACAGGGAATCAGTACAAAATTGACTCGTTCAAATGACTCGTTCATTTCACTTCCACGAAGGGCNAGAATTGCAAATGCAGAATCCGGAGCAATCTTTGTCAGCATTCATTTCAATCACGCACGCAGCAGAAAGGCGGCCGGCATCGAAACTTTCTACCACAGCAGAAATAAACAAAGCCTAAAACTTGCTCATATGATTCAATCAGCGGCACTTTATAAGACCAGAGCAGGAAACCGCGGAGTCAAAAGAGGTAACTTCCTTGTCCTTTCAAAAAATAACAGACCAGCTGTACTTTTAGAATGCGCATTCCTATCAAATTCTTCAGACCGTTACCGGGCCCTAGATCCAGAGTACAGGCAACGNATCGCTGAGGCTGTTGCGATGGGTATAATAAAATTTCGCCAATCAAAGTGAAGTTGCTTAATGCAATCATAGTTTCTATTAGCGCCATTGACAGCGTTTCATTATGATCCTGAACCCANAAGAAATTGCTGAAGCCGAGAACCAACTAATTAAAGGAGGGTTAAATCCCGAGCCGCTCATGGATGAAGCTGGTCTTGGCATAGCTCAAGCAATTTCTCAGTTCTTTCCCAANCCAGGCACTCTAATCGTATTTGTTGGCAACGGACACAATGGTGGAGATGCTCTTGTCGCTGCGAAACATCTGAAGAAAAGTGGATGGATAANACAGTTAAGATTAGCGGCTTCCCCAGACAAACTAAAGCCGCTCACTGCAAAAAAATTACAGCAGTTCGAACGGGAAAAAATNAATCCAATTTTAAAGACTCTCGAACCCCAACATCACCCGTTGATAGTTCTGGACGGCCTCTTGGGAATAGGAGCAGCTGGAGAGCTCCGNCCCGGTTACCTTGAAGCCGCCAATGAGATGAATGAACTCCGAAAATCCCATGCTGCTCACACATTTTCCATCGATATTCCATCGGGCCTCGATGGACTTTCAGGAGAACCTTATGAGGTTTCCGTCATTGCTGATTTTACATTGACCATTGCTCATCCAAAGACCGGCCTTCTGACTGATCACGCAATCAATAATGTGGGGAGACTTGCATTAATCGAACTGCCTGCGATCCGCCCATTACCNGGACAGGGGGACACAGGAGCGATGCTCATTACTCCAAATAGTTTGGCAGGAATTAATATTAAATTGGATCATGATGCACATAAAGGCACGAGTGGCCACATAGCAATTATAGGTGGTAACAGTGGAATGAACGGGGCAGCCATACTTGCAGCAACTGGAGCCGCGAGGGGCGGATCAGGACTCGTAACCATCATTGCTCGTGAGGACTCCTATCAACGATTAGCGGCAATGGCCCCTCCGGAAATCATGGTCCGGTCAGTCAAATCCTATACTCAAGTATCAGAAATGGACTTTGACACTCTTGCAGTTGGTCCTGGACTGGGTCAAGGCCCCTGGGACAGCGAGGTTCTAGATTTGTTACTTTCAGATATTAGGCCAACTGTCATTGATGCGGATGCTCTGAATCTGCTCGCAAGGAATGACCCTAGTGATCTTTCTAATGCTCCTGCCCCTAGACTATTGACTCCGCACCCGGGAGAAATGCAAAGATTGTGCCCAGAAATTTCAGGTTCTAGACGTGAAAAAGCAGAAAAATTAGCAGTTATGACAGGCTCAACTGTTTTATTTAAAGGAGCCAGAACAGTCATCGCATCAGAATCTGAATCTTTACCGACTGGATTCAATTCGACTGGCAACAGCGGCATGGCTACTGGTGGGGTCGGAGACACGCTCACTGGACTCTGTTCTGCATTAATTGGCGGAGGTGTCTCAGTGTATGATGCAGCTTGCCTAGGCTCATGGATCAATGGAAGAGCAGCAGAACATGCAATATTTAATGATAAAGAATCAAAAAGATCCCTGCTTGCGGGTGATCTGCCTAAACACTACGGTCAAGCATTCAAAGATCTCGAAAGATACTCTTTTTGATTCGATCCGACCGCATTAGCTTTAGTTCAACAATATGGACCCTGTTAAAGCACAAACATTATTTTATATAGCAACGCTCACCGTCTCGGGCATTGTGTTTGGGCTAATTCTCTTCTGGTCCATACGAACCTGGGGACCAGTTGGCAAAACCAAAAAAGAAAGAAAACTAACCTCTGGAGCGATCGATATGATCGACCTGCTCTTTGCCCTTACCATCATTCTTTTCTTTTATGGAAACACCGCTTTTATTTTTCAAAATGCAATCAATCCAAGTGACGCTTCGGCCATCAATGAGGTCAAGAAAATGACTCTCTCTGAAACTATCTCAAATATCATTATATTTCTATTTATTGGAGCGTTCGTCTTTTCATTTGCATCCTTTGCGCGGGGAAGAAATCCGAATCGGGTTTTCGGAATCAATAAAATGTCATGGGGAAAGATTCTTATCTGGGGTCTGGGAGCAATGGTACCAGTATATATTTTCCTTGGATTAGGTAGCTTCATTATACGATTAATTATTCCCTCAAAGGAAAAGGTTCCGGAAATGCAAGAGATCGTTCAAACTATGATATCTAGTCATGACATTACGGTCCTCATTGCTCTTTTATTTTCAGCAATAATCGTAGCCCCGATAGTCGAAGAAATTATCTTCAGGGGATACATTTACCCGGTCCTTAAAAAATACTCACACCGTCTATTCGCTGGCTTTATGACATCTTTACTTTTTGCTGTAGTGCACGGCAATGTGGCGGGGCTTATTCCACTACTATTATTGGCAATAATATTAACTTTATCTTATGAACTTACCGGTTCCATCTTGGTCCCTGTCCTGATTCATGCTCTATTTAACGGGATCAACTCTTTTTTTATTCTCAATTTACCCAATGGCTAATTCTTCCAAGAAGATCAAAGAGATTGGAGAAGATCTACTGATTAAACGCATCACCAAAAACTTGACCCTCGGAAAAGACGTTATGGCAGGGGCAGGCGATGATTGTGCCGTCATAAAGAGCAATGACCCTCAATCATATATGTTACTAAAAATCGATAGCGTGATTGAAGGTATACATTACGTTAAATCAACTCATCCATCAGCTGTCGGCTACAAAGCACTTTCAAGAGCAATCAGTGATATCGCGGCCATGGGAGGAACACCCAAACATGCAATGATAGGCTTATCTCTAAGACCCAATTGCAATGTTTCTTATGTGACTTCCCTATATAATGGATTATCAAAAGCATCTTCACCCTATAATATCAGCATCGTTGGTGGAGAAACTACTAATTGCAGTAAAAATGGCACTCAATCTGTCACTATTTCCCTGACTGGGGAGGTACGAAAAGATCTTTGCTGTTTCCGCTCGAAAGGCAGATCAGGGCAATCTCTGTTTGTTACCGGAAAACTAGGGAAATCTATTAATGGTCGCCATTTGAGTTTCACTCCCCGCATCGAAGAAGCTCAATGGTTAACAAGAAATTTTAAAATAAGAGCAATGATGGATCTGAGTGACGGACTAGCATCTGATTTGCCACGTTTAGCAAAATCAAGCAATTGCGGATACTCTATTGATACAAATAAAATACCAAGAGCGAGAGGGGCAAGCATTGATGAAGCGCTTTGTGACGGTGAGGATTACGAACTCCTCTTTGCAATTTCTTCAAAAGATTGTAACAAACTCAAGGCATCTTGGCGCAAAAAATTCCCAAGCCTCACATTAACTCGAATAGGAAAACTGAGCCCCAAGGGAACTGAGGATCCCGACTTAGAAGGTGGCTGGCAACACTTCTAACCAAATTGTCATGCAGGATCTAATCATTAATAATGAAGAGGCAATGGTAGAAGCGGGAAAGAGGGCAGGGTCCACGACCAATCCAGGTGACATCTACGCATTGATTGGAGATCTCAGCGCCGGGAAGACCCACTTCACGAAGGGCCTAGTTGAGGGGGCAGGATGTGAAAGCCCAGTGACGAGTCCAACCTTCCCTCTCTTACATGAATATCTTAATGACAACGTTTCAATTTACCATTTTGATTTTTACAGAATCAACTCAGTCCATGAATTGATCGACATTGGCTGGGAAGATTATATCGAATCGGATGGGATCTGTATAATAGAATGGGCTGATAAGTTTCCCGAAATAATACCAAAGACTGCAAAATGGTTACAGTTCAACATCGAAAACGATGGCTCAAGAATCATTCACGAAATTAATGGCCCATGAATGTTATTCTCGCAATAGATACATCCACCGCAAACGGAAGAATCAGTGTTCTTTCAGAAAATAATGTCCTTTTCAATGAGGTATTCACTTCTGAAAGATCTCACAACTCAAAGATATTTTCTCCTCTCAAAGAAGCACTCTCGACCTGCAATCATGCCCCTTCTTTGATAGTTGTTGGCACAGGCCCCGGATCTTATACGGGAATAAGAATTGGAATCGCTGCGGGACTAGGATTATCAATGGCACTGAATGTTCCAATAATAGGAATCCCATCCATTTGTGGCGCCGAATCTATAAATCCCAATTCCTCCTATCATGTCATCGGAGATGCTCGTCGCGAGTCTTGGTACATCGCCAAAATTAAAGGTCATCAAATAGTTTCAGGTCCGGATCTATTCGAATCAGTCCAATCGATTAACAGAAAAATCGAAACTGCAAAAGAGCGGATCTTATCTTTTGATAAAAGTTCTTCATTCCCAGGAATAGAAAAAACAAACACCTGCACAAAGAAACTGGCTCAAATCGCTGCGAATCTTCCAGACAAAGAAATTAATGAATTAAGATCCATTCCTCCAGAGCCAATATATCTTCGTGCTCCATTCATCACAAAGCCGAAGAAAATATTTCAGAATGTCACTAAACCGCATGGCAAAAGCTAGGACGACTTTAATGTTTCCGTAATCGGCGCAAGGCTATATCATATCAATTAAATTAACGGGGAAAAGGAATTGGTATTCAGCTCCCATATTTTTATTTTTTATTTCCTGACTCTTGTCTTGGGGACCTATTACGTCGCACCTAAAAGAGGGCGTCATTTGGTTCTAACTACTTTCAGTTATCTTTTCTATGCCTGGTGGAATCCTTGGTTCGTGTTCCTTATGCTAATATCAACTGGTGTTGATTTCATCTGCGGCAAAAAAATTCATGTAAATAAATCCTCAAAAACAGCAGGTAAATCATGGGTAATCGTATCAATATGCGTGAATCTCGGCATACTTGCATTCTTCAAATATGCAGGGTTTTTCTCTCAAAACATTTCAGTCCTTGCAAAAATATTAGGACTTGGTGAGGTAACTCTCCCACCAATTTTTAATGAGATCATACTCCCGGTAGGAATTTCGTTTTATACGTTCCAATCAATGTCTTATACAATCGACATATACAGGGGGCATGCAAAACCTGCCAAGGACTTCTTAAGCTTTGCCTGTTATGTTTCTATGTTTCCACAACTCGTTGCGGGTCCTATTGTTCGATACGGAAGCATAGCGGAACAGCTCAGATCAAGGGTCCATTCTGTTGATAATTTTATTTATGGTTTCACGAGATTTAATTTTGGTTTTGCTAAAAAAATCCTTCTTGCTAACCCGGTTGGAGAAATAGCTGACCTTTGCTTCGGCGCAGGCGGTCAATCTCTCAATGCACCAGTTGCATGGATCGGTGTATGCTGTTACGCGTTTCAAATCTACTTCGATTTTTCCGCATACTCTGACATGGCCATTGGACTCGGAAGAATGTTCGGATTCTCGTTCCAGGAAAATTTTAACTCCCCTTATAAATCTGAATCTATCACAGAGTTCTGGAAACGTTGGCACATTTCATTGTCCGGTTTTCTGCGCGATTATTTATACATACCCCTAGGCGGAAACCGAAAAGGAACTAGCAGAACCTACTGTAATTTGTTAATCGTAATGCTCATCGGAGGTCTCTGGCACGGTGCCCAGTGGACATTCATAGCATGGGGTGGCATTCACGGAATCCTTCTTATCATTGAAAGAATAAAAATCTCATCTAATCGTCAGAATAAATTTCCAAGGATTATAAAAGTTGGAATCACCTTCACAGCGATATTGTTCTCCTGGGTATTCTTTCGCGCCGAGAATTTCGAAAGAGCATTCTTTTATCTAAAAGCAATGTTCGGTTTGAACGATACCACAAATGCAACCCTCATTTTAATGAGTCAGGTAACTCGACCCATAGCGTTGTTAATCATTTCAATCTCATTCCTCTTCATATTTGTTTTACCTAATAGCGGGAAAATCCTTCAAAAATTAACCATTGGAAAAGTGATGATCGGGATTTTCCTAATGATCTTGTCCCTTTCAATGATGTTCACGCAGGAATTTAACCCTTTCTTATATTTTCAGTTCTAAAGGATAAAATGCGAAACCCTTATAAAGAAACTAGATCAGATATAGAGGTAACTCTGAGTCGCAGAGCGGCTATAATTAGTATCTTTTCCTTTTTATGCATCATCATATTGCCTCCCCTTTATCAAAACATCTTCGAGTTAAACAAAAAATTATGCGGTAATAATGACATTACCTGGGTACCTACGATCGAAATCTTTAATAAAGATTCAAAGACAACAATAACTGATCATTTACAGCAATATGAAAAAAGTTTAGAGGATGCAGAATTTACCGAACCTCCACGCCGCATTATACAAACGATATTGTCAAAGGGGCCACTTCATGAGGGTAACAGTAAAACAAAAATCGGAAAAAACGGTTGGTTATTCTTAAAAGCATCATTGAACTCACTTACCGGATATGGCCCAATAAAAACTGAACCTCAATCCGTATCCAAAGATCCGAACCTCAATCATTGGCAATCACCACTGACCGTCATAGAACGGTTCGCGGATCAGCTTAATCAATTCGGTGTCCACCTCGTCATCGTTAGCATTCCTGTGAAGCCAATGATTTATCCAGAACATCTTAGCCAACCGACACAGGAGCCGGTCATTCATCCTGATTCTGAAAATTTTTATTCGGCCCTCCGTTCATTAAATAACGTTGATGTTCTGGACCTCACCCTGCCTCTATTTAAGCTCAAATCCAATTCGGAGGTATTTCTCAAACAAGATACTCATTGGACACCTGAGGGAATGGAAAAGGCCGCAAAAATTATTGCTGATCACATCAAGTCCAAGGGATGGGAATATAAACAAAGCGTTCTAAAAACTAACGGTTCCGAAAGTCGTAGCTCATTTGGAGATTTGGTAGAAAATCTCAATACTTATGGCAAAATATCCGACTTAGAAACAGTCATGGCCACTCCGGTCAAAGGGCAAACCATTGATCCGGAATCATCAATTGTGCTTCTAGGCGATAGTTTCACGAACATTTATTCAACAGACACAACACTTAATTGGGGAAAACATGCTGGCTTAGCAGATCACATAGCATTGAACTTGGGGGGACCACTTGATGTTATTGCAATAAATGGTGGCGGCGCGACCGGAGTAAGAAGAAAACTTGCCTCCAGAAAAGGAAGCGCAGTATCAATGAAAAAGAAAAGGGCTGTCATTTGGGCCATAACTTCGCGAGATCTATTCCTTTCTCCGACAGCGGCTCATAAGGCGCGTATTCATTGGGAAAACGTAATTTTTGATAACCGAAGTCCTGAACCAATCCGCATCTCATCAGCTAGAGTCCGTGCAAAAATATTATCCAAACCTAAACTGCCTGATCCCAAATCAACTACTTACAGTGCGTTACTGTATGGTGCCGATTACAAAATACTCGAAACAACTTCTGGTAAAATTGAAACAGATGGAAACAGAATAGCAGTCATGCATTGGGCATATAAAAATCGTCAAATGCTCCCCAGCTCAAATTATAAGATAGGAGAGGAACGGGTATTAAATCTCATCCCTTTTGATGAAATGAAAGAATTAAGAACACTCGAACAGCTTTATGATGGTGATCTTTTCGATTATTACTGGGATTTACCTGAAGCTAATAATGAAATGCCTGAAAAACCCATAATACTTAAAGAAAATGGATCAAATAGTCATCTTATTGCTTCTGCCAGCTGTGGCTTATTTGCGCTGATTCTAGCCTTTTTAATAAAAAAAATCGTGAAACATAATGAGTAATCGAGTGTTTTGGATTTGACCAATGCCCTGAACCAATGCACCATTCTCGCCCGCTCTGAAGCGACAGATTTAAATAAAAACAAAAAACAAATTCCAATGAACGCACGCATCTACAGAGAAAAAAACGCTGACATGAAAACCCTGAAGGGGAAAACCTTTGCCGTGATTGGTTTCGGCTCTCAAGGCCATGCTCACGCGCTCAATCTCAAAGAAAGTAAGGTCAATGTCATAATTGGCCTTTATAAAGGCTCTAAATCCCGCGCAGTAGCAAAAAAACTTGGGTTCAAAGTCTATGACACTGCTGAAGCTGTGAAGCGAGCTGATGTGATATTTGTTGCTGCGCCCGACACACAAATTGGAAAAATATACAAAAAAGATATAAAGAAAAATCTCACTAAAGGCAAGACGCTCGGCTTCAGTCATGGTTTTGCAATCCATTACAAGACCGTAGTGCCTCCTGAAGACGTGAACGTGATAATGGTCGCGCCAAAGGGGCCAGGGCACATTGTCCGTCGTCAGTTCACTGAAGGAAAGGGAGTTCCCGCGCTCATAGCAATAAATCAGAATCCAGGAAAGGATGCCAAGAAAATTGCTCTTGCGTGGGCTCACGGTATTGGAGGGACTCGAGGAGGCGTCATAGAAACAACTTTCGAAGAGGAAACCGAAACGGATCTGTTTGGAGAGCAGACCGTTCTTTGTGGCGGCGTTAGCGCTTTAGTGACTGCAGGATTTGAGGTCCTTGTCGAAGCCGGTTATCAGCCTGAAATGGCTTACTTTGAATGCCTTCATGAATTGAAACTCATTGTGGATCTAATGAATGAGTCTGGCATTGCAGGGATGAGATTCTCGATATCCGAAACAGCAGAATGGGGTGATGTTAGCGTTGGACCAACTATCATTGATAATGCCACTAAAAATAAAATGAAAAGAGCATTAAAAAGGATACAGAATGGACAATTCGCCGAAGAGTGGATCAAAGAAAATAAGAAAGGACAGAGAAAGTTTAACAGACTTCGTAAGGCTGGCGCGGAACATGAAATCGAAAAAGTTGGCAAGCGCCTGCGAGGATTAATGCCATGGATCAAAAAACGTTCCACAAAAGGTGCTCAGGCATCTTATTCCTAAGTCAGTCGGACATCCAAATATTCAATATAAAAAAGTCGAGGCACGCCTCGGCTTTTTTTGTGTTATAGTATTTTACTGCCCATTAAAGACCCCACAAATTATTGCCAATATGAGCCTAAATAGAAAAGTTGTTATCATTCTCTTTTCTACTCTAATTAGCGCAAATATATTAATGGGAATTGCTCCACTGAATACAAATCTAGGACAATCAATCAGCAAAATTTTAGACCCGTTACGTTGGACCATCGGTTTGGGCCAAAAGTGGGACATGTTTCACAGTATTCCAACTCATCACAGTCTAAGAGTACACTTAACAGCTAATGACTTATCCGGAAAAGAATATCGTTACGGAGCAGGACTGCCTGATTTCAGTGAAATATCACCAAGAAAACAGATCCGATATCACTACACCTTATTACGACTCTTCAATGACCCTCTCAATGAATCATTCAAGAAATCATATATAAAATCAATTAGCCGAGACCTACTGAAAATGGACTCCAGCCTGAGTCAATTTACCATTCATTTTGATCATGGTCGGATAAATTCGCTGGAAAGCATTCGAAACGGTGCAGGCATTGCCACTGTAAGAACCGAGAAGTTTGGGCCTTATAAAATTCAGGAGGCAATCAAATAGTAATGAACCGTTTTGCTCAGTTATGGTTGAAAGATATCGATGAAAGACGCTACGCAATGACCCGCATAGGTTTTGCTTTATTATTATTATTTCAATTCATTCACTTATTTCCATACAGGAAAACCATTCTTAGTAACACAGGAATAACCGACTCAACTGCTGCGCAAATTGGTTTTCACGAATTAACTGGTGGCACTTCGATTTCACTTTTTAATTATTTTCAATCCTCATCCCAAGTCACCGTAATTCTAATTACTGCCATAATTGCATCTTTGACTTTGGCATTGGGAAAATGGGCAAGGACCAGTCTGTTTATCTGTTTTTTCGTCCAGCTCTCCCTAATTCATAGAGCTCCATCATCAACGACAGGATGGGATTTAATTCTAACTAATATTGGATTCATCCTCCTCATCAGTCCACTGGGTAATCAATGGAACCCTAGAAATCTGTTACAGCAATGGAGCAAAACAAACATTAATCATAAAGCGCCTCAGTACGGATTAGTTTTAATTCAAATTCAGGTATTTATTATTTACTGGCAAACGGTCACACAGAAATTAGGTGACCAATACTGGGCAAAAGGAGAATCTATTACGTATTTTTTATTGTCTCATCATGGAAGATTTACAGGATCCTGGCCAGTCTCCTGGCATGAGTTATTTGATAAAATTAATTACCTCATTCTAATCATCGAACTGGCAATACCTGTGCTTTTATGGATCCGAAATACTAGAAAATTGGGCCTTTGGATTGGAATAGGATTACACTTAAGCATCGCCATCCTAGGAATTAATCTAGCACTCTTTAGCCTCACAATGATAATATCTTATCTGGCTTTCGTAGATCCGTGGCCGGCACCTCTAAAACTAAAAGGGTCTACTAAATAATTAGTCATTAGCATCTGCATATCATTTTATATGCAGATTCATAATCGGTGAAGTCTTTAAAAAGGAGATCCGGATCATGCTCCGCAAGTTCCTCATATGAAATTGATCCGCTAGAAACAGCAACAGCCTGGGCACCCATCGCGCGTGCACAATAAATATCTTTAGCCGTATCACCAATGACCGTCACCGGAGATTTTCCCAGTTCAAGACCATGGTAAGACTCCCCTCTCTTCAAAGCAATTGGACCAAGCACATTACGGTCATGATGATCATCTCCATAAGCACCAAAACAAAAATACTTATCCACTTGATATTTCTTCAGTTTTAATGATGCACCAGTGGCAATGTTCCCCGTTAAAATACCAAGAACCACCTTTCCCTTATTCACTTCATTAAAAAGCTTCTCCAGCAACTCTGTAATGCCAGGCATAAGTGACCCTTTATAATTTGGATCAGACAAGTTGTTTTCAAGGCACTGAATATATTGAGCAAAGAACACTTCACGTTCATTCATTGAATCTTCAATTCCAAGTGCTTGGAAAATCTCTATTACGAGACCCCAATCGGTACTACCAGCCATATCCAAAGACAGGGAACCTCCACACTTATCTAATTCAGAGGGATAAGTATCCTCAATGGCTTTATAAAACGCTTTTATGCCTGCGCCTCCAGTGTTCAACAATGTTCCGTCAATATCAAAAAGAATGACATTCGGAGGATCCGGCATCATTTAGCTTTAAATAGAATCAGTTACTAACCACGCTTAAGCTTTGGTCGACCATCATCCCCCTCTAACATTGCAATCTCATCGACAACATCTAAATGGTGATGATCCTCATTAGGTCTTTCAAATTCCTCAATTTCATCCTCATCCTCATCCTCATCAATCTCATCAGGTAAATCCCCATGATTCTTAAATTTAGGTTTTTGCAAATGTTTTGGAAGAGGAGAAAGCATCATCGTGATATTTCTACCTGTCAGTTTGGGCTCCATATCAATATGGGCAACGCCAGAAAGGTCCTCCTTAACTTCGTTCATTAATTCAAATCCTACTTCCTTATGAGCCATTTGGCGGCCACGGAACATCAATTGAATTCGTACCTTGTCTTCATCCATCAGGAATGACTCGGCACGAGTAACCTTCATGTTGTAATCATTTGAGCCAATGCCGGGCCTGAACTTAACTTCTTTGAGCCTGTGAGTTTTTTTGGGTTGGTCTTTTTTGAGCTTCTTCTGATCGTACTTGTACTTACCGTAATCAACTATCTTGCAAACTGGTGGACGAGCATTAGAGGAAACCTCTACAAGATCAAGGCCAGCGCTCTTTGCTTTTCTTATGGCCTCATGGGTGTCCATGATACCTAACTGCTTTTCTCCATAAATGACTCGGACTTTTGGAACCCTGATACGATCATTGACCCTGTCTCTGGGAGCCCATTTCCTGAAGTTTTTCTTTTTTGGTCTAGCGATAACTTTTCTTTCTTTTAAATTTTTAGCGGAAAATACCATAGCTGGCTTTTTTAGGGCCGACCAAGTACGAGAAATTAAATAATAGCATTAGATGAATAATCAATGACCTATATCAAAGTGAACGTGAGCTGATCTCTTCCGTGAACTGAGATATGAATTCTTCGGGGCACAACGCACCGAGATCACCGCGTTTGCGGTGACGAACCGAAATAGTGTTGGTTTCAACTTCATTAGCACCAATAATTAACATATATGGAACCTTTTCGAGCTGGGCAAGTCTAATTTTCGCTCCAATTTTCTCAGCAGAGTTATCCATTGACGCTCTTGCCCCAGCTTCAAGCAGTTTATTTAACAGTTCGCGTGCTTGTTCAGAAAACTTTTCCGAGATAGGTAAAACTCTGATCTGTTCGGGTGAAAGCCAGGTAGGAAATGCACCCTCAAAGTGCTCTATTAGTACTGCAACGAACCTCTCTAGAGAGCCAAAAGGCGCACGATGAATCATTACTGGACGGTGCGGCTTATTGTCACTCCCTATGTAGCTGAGATCAAATCTTTCAGGTAAATTATAGTCAACCTGAACAGTTCCTAATTGCCACTCACGGCCGATGACATCCTTTACAACAAAATCAATTTTCGGACCATAAAATGCTGCTTCTCCTGACTCCTCTGTGAACGGAACATTCAAAGAACTGGCAGCTTCACGCAGAGCCGATTCGGCCCGATCCCAGTTGTCAGGATCACCAACATATTTACTGGAATCAATGTCTCTGAGCCCGACCCTGACACGATAATCAATAATGCCGAGCGTGTTCAACACTACTTTAACCAATTCAAGGCACCCCATGATCTCATCCTGTACCTGATCATCAGTACAAAACAGATGGGCATCGTCCTGAGTAAATGCTCTTACTCTTGTCAGACCTCCAAGCTCTCCTGACTTTTCCCAACGATAGACCGTGCCGAACTCGGCTAAACGGATAGGAAGATCACGATAACTACGATGTTCGCTCGAATATATTTTTATATGATGAGGGCAATTCATCGGCTTAAGCAAAAATCCGTCAGTTTCTCCAGTCTTTAACCGATTGGTCAATTCTCCACAGGAACAGCCCTCCTCAGCTAGTGCAGACATAGATTCCCGGTCAACGATAGGCGAGAATTGGCTCTCTTCATAATAAGGAAAGTGACCACTTGTTCTGTACAAATCCAATTTGCCAATGTGCGGAGTAAAGACCTGGCTATAACCTTTTTTATCAAGCTCTCCGGCAATGAACTTCTGCAACTCATTGCGAATAATAGATCCCTTTGGTTTCCATAAAACGAGTCCCTGCCCAACTGATTCGTCAAAATGAAACAAACCCAGTTCCCGACCCACTTTTCGATGATCACGTTTCTTGGCTTCCTCTAACTGTTCCAAATATTCGTTAAGCTGAGTCTTATTCTTGAATGATGTACCGTAGATGCGCTGAAGCTGAGGATTGTTTGAATCACCTTTATAAAATGCGCTTGCCACTGACATCAGTTTAAACGCTTTACAATTACCGGTCCTGGGCACGTGTGGACCGGCACAGAGATCCCAAAAATCACCGTTCTTATAAATCGAAATTTCTTCTCCTTCAGGAATATCTTCTAATAAATCAATCTTAAAGGTCGAAGACTCTTTTCTTTCACTAATCGCAGCTAACCGGCCACTCTGAGCCAAATTCAGAGCCTCCTCCCTTGAGACAATCATTCGTTCAAATGGTTGATTCTCTTTGACAACCTTAAGCATTTCTTCCTCTATTTTTTCAAAGTCCTCAGGAGAGATCCGGTGCTCTAATTCAACATCATAATAAAAGCCATTTTCGACTGGAGGACCTGCAGCAAACTGCGCATCAGGCCAGATTTTAGCAATGGCAGTGGCTAAAACATGGGCTGTAGAATGCCTGAGTCGCTCTATATCTGACATTAGTGAGCGCTCTTCGGGTGTCTTTCTATCGTTACTTTCCGCCATAATGTGAAAGATAACCCCTTAACCAACTGTCAGACATTTACAACTTGAAACCGGCCCAGATATGAGGATTGTACTGTGGCTACGGGGTGTAGCTCAGCTTGGTCAGAGCGCCTGCTTTGGGAGCAGGAAGCCGTAGGTTCGAATCCTATCACCCCGACCATTTTCTATTTATATTGAATATTTTGACTGTTTTTTGCAAAAACAGCTTATAGAAGTTCCAATTCTCAGGTGCAGAACACAGAATCGCTCTTAATCAAAGTTAAGGAGTCTTTTGACTCAGCAAAATGGCAATTCAGAGAAGTCCCTGAAAAAAAAGTAATCGAATCAGAGTTCGAGGCCCATCACGCTAAAATCCCTCTGCATGTCCAAGCATTTGATGAATTGGGAGCAATTTCAGTTGTTTCTAGACTATCTTTCAATGTGAATCCAGCAACGCAGCCCCCTATAAATGAGGCCCTCATGCGAACCAACATCACCCTCAATATCGGAAACTTCGAAAATAATCCAGAAAATGGCGAAGTTTATTTCAGAATAACTAATGTTTTTTCTAATGGGCAATGTGATACCGGAGTTATCGGGAGTCTGGTACGCACTGCTATAGTAGAAATGGATCGTATCACTCCTTACCTTGCAGAAATCATGCGCGATCCAAATCAATCCATTTCTAATCTTCTGGATCGGAAGGATCTTCTTCCCGAAATCAAATCTGATATTGATTCCAGTAAAGAATAGATTCGGCTCTTATTGAGAAAAATATCCCCGCAAGATCAATGCTTTAATACATTTCAATCTCTAACCAGAGACTGCCTTCTGAAAAAATAACATATAAACTCCAACAGCTATAAGAAAAATTCCGAAAGCTACTCTCAAGAAATCAGAAGATAAACTTTTCATTAGCTCTGAACCCAACAAAGCTGCCACTACTGCTGCAATGGCGGCGAATCCTGCGATCTTCCAATCAACTAGCCCCTCCTGTGCATAACGGAACGAAGCAACACTTGCTGTTACGATCATAACTGCTAGTGAAGTTGCTATTGCCTGTTTCATTGAAAGGCCAAGGAACCCCTTAAACGCAGGAACCATAATTATTCCACCTCCAACACCGAGAAGAGAACCGAGCAAAGCCGCCAAGGCTCCGATGATAATTGCTATAAAAATTAATTGCATGGATACGTTAATATAAAAAATCTTATTTAGATCCTGCAAGCAAACGGATCACAAGTCTTTCGAGAACAATTCGATGATCAAGTGCACTCGTGACTAGGGCCCTATTGGCCTGAAGGCAATCAGCCAAGCCCTGACGCAAATCATCTAAAGAAAAATTTTTGCTCTCCGATGAGGCAAGAAATATAGGGTAAACACTTAAGCCTCCATCTTTTTTTCTTGGCAAATGAGCAGTTTCAGATGCGGGTAACCGAGACAATGAAGCTTCATAAGATCTATAATTACCACTTCCTCTGATGCCGTGATGCTTAGCTAAATCTTTAGCAATCAATAATCGCCTAACGGTCGGAACTACTGCAGCAAGAAGAATTCCAATGGCATTCTCTCCCTGATATAGAAGGTGATCTATGATCCTCAAGGCTCCAGACAAATTCTTCTTTGCTATATTATTACCCAATTCAAAAACGACTCCTGCCCTAGTAAGTGCTACCTGCTCACTAACATGTTCTGTTGTAATGGTCCGGTCTTCATTCGAAAGAAAAAGATCAATTTTTTCCAGCTCATTTCCTATCTGAGCAAAATCAGTCCCGGCCAACATCACAAAAAGTTCCAGTGCTTCATCCTCAAAAAACAAACCCCTATCCTTAGCAAGATTCCGTACATGCATTTTTATTTGATCCTGCCAACCGTCCCGGCTCATGTCAGGCCGGTCAAATATTTCAACCTTTGCCAATTTTGAAATTTTTTTATAAAAGGATCTGCGTTTATCAATTGAGGGTGCACTTAGAATAAACGTAATACCGTCCGACAATCCCTCTTCTAAAACATTCGTCAATGATTCAGAAGCATCGAGAACTGATAATGCTTTGCCAGTCTGTGAATCCGCAAAGATAGTCGCCCCTTTGAGCCAGACTACTTTTTCGCCACCAAAGAAAGGTAAGGTCTGAAGCGCTCCTATTGTTTGAGAGATCACTTTTACAGCAGCCTCGGCATTTTCAGCCACTCCATCAATGACCTCTGCACCAAAGTCTGCCTCTTCAGGAGAAACCAGTTTTCCAAAACAATTGAGTGCAGCCTCCTTGAGACGAGCCTCATCGGTGCCTACAAAAGCCAATATGTTACTAGAAGCCTTCTTCGGAGCTTTTTTCTTAGCAACCACGCCCCAATCTGATCTGCGATTGCATTCAAGAAAAGTAAAAAGAAAGAAACAAACCTAAAATCCTTTATACTTGAAGAAGCGTCTACCCGATGCATTATTTAAAAAGTTAACTATCAATCAGCTCTAGCCTGGAAATTCCCAAATCAATTCCATTGCTACAGTTCCAAAACCACTAAAAATATCATGAAAAGATACAGTATTTTATTTTTAATCTTCGCCTTTGCCTGCGGGGTAATCAGCTGTAGTAAAAATGAATCTGGCACAACTACTCCGAATGAAGAGATTAATGGATCCAAAGAAGTGACCAAAGAACCTCAACCTGAAACTCAACCTGAGCCTCAACCTGAGCCTCAACCTGAGCCTCAACCTGAGCCTCAACCTGAGCCTGAGCCTGAGCCTGAGCCTGAGCCTG
>PAPL01000051.1 GCA_002708885.1 Verrucomicrobiales bacterium
TTGACTCATTTATTAATAAAAAACTGATAACTAATGGTTTAACTATGTCGCCGGAAGCGGACTGGCGAACATGGATCCGGCGTGTGTACTTTGATTTGATCGGCCTTCCACCGTCACCGGACCAGGTAAGGGCCTTCCTCAACGACACTGATTCAGGAGCACATGAACGAATCGTTGACCAACTACTCTCTTCACCAAGGTATGGAGAGCGGTGGGCCCAGCACTGGCTCGATGTGGTCCGCTATGCTGACACTCATGGTTTTGAAGTAAATACTCCGCGCCCAAATGCATGGCCATACCGGGACTACGTGATAGAGGCATTTAATAATGATACTCCATTCGACCAATTCATTCGCGAACAAATAGCAGGCGACCAGTTCCGCAAGGATGCCGGAACCGGTTTTCTAGTCACAGCAGCACGACTGTTACCGGGCCAGATCGGCAAAGACGCCGAATCAATGCGCCTCGCTCGCCAAGATGAGTTAGGTGAGATCGTCATCAACACTAGCGAGGCATTCCTTGGACTCAGCGTTGGTTGTGCCCGTTGCCATGACCACAAATTTGATGATATCTCTGCAAAGGATTATTACTCCATGCAGGCGTTCTTTTCGGGAGTGTCCTACGGTAACCGTCCGATCCGATCGTTCGAATCAGAAACCTTAAACAAGAAAAAGGAAAAACTTAAATCCCGTATACGTGAAATTGATAGTACTCTGGCCGGTCTCGTACCTCTCGCTCGGTCAGGCGTGGAGCGCCCGCCAGTCAAAGCTTCAATCAATGTCGAAAGATTTGCTCCGGTTAAGGCACGAAAAATTCGGTTCACTATCCAAAAGACAAATCTGTACGAGCCCTGCATTGATGAACTAGAAGTATTCGACTCAAATGGCAACAACATTGCTCTCTCATCACTCAACGTGACTAGGAGCGCCTCAGGTAGCAAAGAAGAACCTAACCNGCACCAGCTTGATTTTATTAATGATGGAAAGTTTGGTAATAGTCACAGCTGGATGTGCAATNAAAAGANCGGATGGGTAATGCTCGAATTTCCTATCGAACAAACTATTGAACGTGTCGTNTGGGCACGGGACCGTGACGGCAAGTTCAAAGANAGGCTGGCACTTGAATACGTGATNGAGGTTGCCGATGATTCGGGAAAATGGCAGATAGTGGCAGATTCGAAGGANCGCCGCTCACTAATCGATATCGTTAACGGAGTCGTTGAACCTGGGCCGGGCCGAACTGGAAATAACGTTTTTGAAAATGCGTTCGACGGTGATATCGGAACGATAACCTTCACAACAAATGGTGGCACAGTAACGGCCCCACAGCGCTCACTACTGGCGCTCGAAGAGGGAAGAGTTCACAGCCTTTCGCATATCCGCATTAATGACATCGCGGGTAACGACAAAAATGGCCGCATGAAACAGATCACTGTGCGCGTCACTACCGATTCTGATAAGGATCTCACTGCAAGAGCCTATTTCGATGTCACTAATCTCTCAGTCAAAATGTTCAGTGATGATGCAAATCCTCTGCCTAATGTTGTCATCAACGGCAACACGATTGAACACCTCGATACTGAACATGATGGGTTTTATTCTATCGTTTTCGATCCAGTACCGGGAGCCACCGGCATCGAATTTGAATGGGCAAATGAGGGACAAAATAAGCACTGGACGATACGCGAAATTGAAGCCTGCACCAGCGCCCCTGAAGCGCAAAAGAATCAAGTTGGTATAATCGCTCAGAATCCCAAACAACAATCAAAGTCCAAGTCCCTAATGCAGGAGAAAAGCAATATAGAGGCTCAGCTAAGAGAATTTTCCAAATCCAGATCAGTCTTTGGTGGGATTTTTGGAAAACCCGAACCAGTTCACATTTTAAATCGTGGCGATGCCGAGCAACCCGAAGAGGAAGTGACTCCAACTGTGCTGAGTGCACTCGGTGATTTATCTTTAGCAAAAGATGCGCCTGACTCGGAGCGCCGGGTAGCATTGGCAAAATGGATCGCTGACGAGAAAAATCCACTCACAGCTCGTGTTGCAGTCAATAGGATCTGGCAGGGACATTTCGGGATCGGAATCGTTGAGACAGCAAATGATTTCGGTAAGATCGGCGCCGCCCCATCTCACCCCGAACTCCTTGACTGGTTATCTGCGGAATTTATCCGATCAGGTTGGTCAGTGAAGCACTTGCACCGTTTAATCGTTCTATCGGATACTTACCGCCAATCGGAACAAATTGTGACACATGCGAGGGCCAAAGATGCCGAGGTGCGGCTATTGTGGCGGTTCCCATCCCGTCGTCTGGAAGCAGAAGGTATCCGCGATGCAATGTTAGCAGTTAGCGGAAGACTGAATCTGAAAACCGGCGGGCCCGGGTTCGATCTATTTTTCTCACGCGGCGGACTCAATGGATTCCCTCCGATTTTAAAATTTCAAGGCGATGGGCTACGCCGTATGATCTACGCGCACAAGATCAGAATGGAGCCTGATTCAGTCTTTGGCGCGTTCGATTGTCCTGACGCTGGCCAGAGTGTATCACGTAGACGGCAGAGCACGACACCGATTCAGGCACTGAACCTATTCAACAGCCAATTCACGATCGATGAATCCGAAGCGATGGCAAAACGCGTCAGGGAAGATGCCGGTGCGCAGGTACCGGCCCAAGTCGCACGCGCGTATTGGCTCGCTTACGGCCGTGATCCACATCCGAACGAAATGGCGGACGCAGAATCGGTAGTACAGCGACAGGGCCTGGAAACTCTGTGCCGCGCAATATTCAACAGTAACGAATTTCTTTTTATTCCATGAGAAACGGCGCCGAAAATATTTCACCAAGCGGACGGCAGTTATTGGATCGTCGCGCATTCCTAGGTAACAGTGCCACTGCACTGAGTTCGATCGCTCTGACGAGTTTACTTGGGACCGAGGGATTACTTGCGGGAAAACGACCAGTAATCGATCCATCACGACCCTATGCACCTCGTGCGCCGCACTTCGCTCCGAAGGCAAAGAATGTTCTCGTAATCTTTTGTCCTGGAGCCGTTAGCCAATTGGAGACTTGGGACTATAAGCCAGAATTGATTAAACAAGACGGCAAACCTCTGGTAGGAGGGCCTTCAGTGACTTTTCAGGGTCCCGCCGGCAATCTGGCAAAGCCACAGTACGAGTTCCGGCCCCGCGGACAAACCGGAAAAATGGTCTCGGAAATGATTCCGCATCTCGCGGAACTGACCGACGACATCGCATTCATCCACTCTCTCACCAGCAAATCAAATACTCACGGGCCCGCGGAAAATTTCCTCTCTACTGGTTTCGTGCAGGATGGTTTCCCAAGTATGGGCGGTTGGGTCAGTTATGCACTAGGAAGTGAAAATCAGAACCTACCTGCCTTCGTATCGATCCCCGATCCTCGGGGAATCCCGCAATCCAGTGTCAATAACTGGGGACCCGGATTCCTTCCGGCGGAATTTCAAGGAACGCCATTCAGCGCCTCCAAACCGTTACTACATCTGGATCCTCCAGCCGGAATCACAACTGACCAAAATCAGGCCGCGCGTTCGCTCCTTCAACGGATGAATGCACGCCATCTGGAACAGCATCCGGGCGACGGCAAGCTAGCTGCCCGTATTGCCAGCTATGAACTTGCAGCAAGAATGCAACTCAGCGTCCCGGAAATTAATAATCTAAACTCAGAGCCGGCTCATGTCCTGAAGAGCTACGGTGCGGACAGTACCTCGAACCCGATCAAGGCAGGATTTGCAAAGAACTGCATTCTTGCGCGAAGATTGATCGAAAGGGGCGTGCGCTTTGTTCAATTATTTAACGGCGCCTACGCCAGCGGTGGAGAACTTAACTGGGACGGACACAAAGACCTCAAGAAACAATATGATGTGCATGCTGAAATCCTCGACCAGCCCGCTGCGGCACTCATCAAAGACTTGCGTGACCGTGGTCTACTCGAAGAAACCCTAGTCGTGTGGTGCACCGAGTTCGGGCGAATGCCAATGTTCCAAAAGGGTGCTAAAGGCCGTGATCATAATCCTGACGGGTTCACATGTTGGATGACAGGAGCAGGAGTTAATCCCGGCGTGAGCCACGGAGTCACCGACGAACTCGGACGCAAAGCCATTCATGACGTGCACCCGCTATACGATTTCAACGCAACGATCCTGCACCTCCTCGGCCTCGACCACGAGCAATTGACATTCTATCACAACGGGATCGAGAGGCGACTAACTAATGTTGAAGGGAATGTCATCGGCGAAGTGATCCTATAAATTTTGATCGNTGATTATCCAGTAAAGAGGAAACACTTACTCTCTTTTATATATTTAATTCAATTAATTGNATNAGTTTNTAAAATATATTGAACTTTATAATTGTACTGAGACTTTAATTTTATCATCTTTTGTTAATGAAAGAATATAAAGCAGTTATATATCAGGAAGNCATGCTNGGATCTCTTCTCCTTGGTCAATCAAANGTAGATCCAGTCAAATTNACCGAATTCTTAAACACAAACGCAGCTNAAGGATGGAAAGTCGTTACCATGGACAAAGACCAACGCAGGATGCTNGGNNTTTGGAAAAGGGAAGCACTGGTCATTATCATGGAAAGAGATAAATAATGAAGAGATCCTCTATAACTCTTGCTTCATTATTGGCAATCTGGATTCTCTTTTCAGTCATACAGCTATGGACAACATCCTTTTCAGGNGAAATCTATATAAAAATCAGTGTTAGCTTCTTGCTAGTTGGAGGAGCAATATTTTTCTCCGCTTTGATTAGCAATGAGCACTTAACGGGAGACCTGCGCCTAGCGGGTGGCGTTGCAATAGGATCTATAGTCCTATGGGTAATATTATCNTTAATCCAATTATGGAGTAATAATAGTGCAATTGATGAGTCTATCTACCTAAAACTTACCGTCACAATGCTGTTAATTGGAGGGGGTATTTTGGTTGTATCTATGGTCAGAAAAAATTACAAAACTGAAAAAAAACTCAAAGAAAACAACTTCATTGATTGAAATATAGAATCTTTTGTTTTGCCCTTTTGGCTGCATTAANCCTTTCGGCAGGTAATGCCAGAGAAAGGGTCTTGGTNCTGACTGATATTTCCAACGAACCAGACGATGANGAATCTCTGGTTCGTTTTCTTGTCTACTCCAACGAATATGATGTGGAGGGACTAATAGCGACTACCTCACAACACTTACGCTCAAGAACACGGGAAGATCTCATACNCAGACAAGTTTCCGCATATGCAAAAGTGAGGAATAATTTACTCATCCATTCCAATAAATATCCGGCACCCGACNCTCTATTAAAACTAACGGCAAGTGGCCAACCCGGGTACGGCATGGAGTCTGTCGGAACAGGAAAAGGCACCGCAGGTTCAAAACTTATCATTCAAGCTNCCGATAAAAANGACTCCAGGCCCCTGTGGGTCAGCGTGTGGGGAGGAGCAAATACNCTGGCACAGGCACTCCATGACGCCAGAAAAGAAAAATCCGAAAAAGAAATGGAACAGATCTTATCAAAGCTCAGAGTTTACACAATTTCCGATCAGGATGATGCCGGTAAATGGATAAGAAAAGAATTTCCCAGTCTCTCTTATATTGTTACTCCTAGTGGTAGCTGGAAAGAATATTATCGAGCAACTTGGACGGGAATATCAGGAGACCGACACTATAAGAATGGACCAATGCATCATTTTGAATTGGTAGACAATCCATGGCTCACTNAAAATATTATAGAGAATCATGGTCCTCTGGGAAAACTTTANCCAAAGGTAGCCTATATCATGGAAGGNGACACCCCTTCATTCCTNGGGCTAATTNAAAATGGGTTAGGATGGTCAGTCAGTCCAGGTTTCGGAGGATGGGGCGGAAGGTACGTACTGTATAGGTCCTATGCAGAGACACGGCCAATATGGACCAATAACCACTATTCGAGAGACACTGTGAAAATTAATGATAAGCATTACACATCTGATCAGGCCACTATATGGCGCTGGCGCAAAGCGTTTCAGCACGACTTTGCTGCTCGGATGGATTGGTGCATTAGTGATGATTATTCAAAGGCAAATCACAATCCAATNGTNATACTAAACGGGAACCAGACAAAGGAGGTTCTATATTTGAATACGGATCCGGGAAGCACGATTAATTTTTCAGCAAAACAAAGCCATGACCCTGATGACGATAANATCTCCTATCAGTGGTTGATCTATCGNGAAGCCGGAAATTATCGCCACCCAATTGAGCTGAGTCATTCAGAGGGGATAGAAACGAGCCTCACTCTTTCAAANAAAAAGAGCCCTTCATCAGCAAACAAAATTCACCTGATTCTTATCGCCGAGGACAATGGNGNACCTAGTCTCACAAGTTATCGCCGTGCCGTAATCACAGTGAACAATTAATTCCTAGGATGGTTCCAATTCGTAACCGTCCTTGGAATCCTTAATTACCCATCCCTCGGCAATGACTGCGTCTCTTAGTCGGTCCGATTCGGCCCAATCTTTTTCCTGCTTAGCTGTCCATCTCTTTTCCGCTAAATCCCTAACATGGTCAGGAACATCAATAGACAATTTTTCAGATTCAAGTTCCGGTAAGACCCAACCAAATGCATGAACCAAAAGGGCCAAACCGTTAAGAGAAATTTGTTTAACCTTTTCGGAAACATTGCCCTCTGCGAGTTCTTTCTCCANAGGCTTAATTGCAACAAATAATTCGCCGAGAGCAGCTGGTGCATTCAAATCCTCTAACAGAGCATCCCAACTCGATTCGAATGGACCAGGATCCAAAGTTCCAGAGGAAGCACACTCGCATAACTCTTCATATGAAGGTAAATGNTCNCCCAGANTCTGAACAAGACCGGCAATNCTTTTAAGATTAATCCTCGCCTCATTCATTCTATCAAAGCTAAAATTTATTTTTGTGCGATAAGAACCAGATAGCAAAGAGTACCTGAGCTCAGCTGCTGAAAAACCTCGCTCATAAATATCTGCAAGTGTGTACAAATTGCCTAAACTCTTGCTCATCTTGCTNCCATCAACCATCAGATGTTCATTATGAAACCAGTGACGTGCAAATTCTNCACCTGTACACGCCTCACTCTGAGCAATTTCATTTTCATGATGAGGAAAACATAAATCCACGCCCCCAGCATGAAGATCAAAACTCTCCCCTAAATATTTCATTCCCATTGCACTNCATTCCAAGTGCCATCCCGGTCGACCGGGTCCCCAGGGACTTTCCCAGTAATTATCCCCGTCCTCAGGCTTCCTGGCCTTCCATAAAACAAAGTCACAAACATTATCCTTCTCGTATTCGTCCGCATCGTTTGCCGTCTCTCCGGCTCCGNTCATAAGATCACGCTGGTCAATACGAGTCAGCTTCCCGTAATTTGAATATGATTTTACTGAAAAATAAACTGATCCATCTTCCGATGCATAGGCGTTTCCCTTCTCTATCAGTTTCTCAATGAGTTGGATCTGCTCAGGTATATGTTTTACCGCGCTCGGCTCAATGTNGGGATCAAGCATGTTNAANTCCTTNGCATCCTTGTGAAACTGTTCGGTCCATCCAGCCGTAAANTCGATCAAGGGAAGGCCAGANTTCTGTGATTCNCGAATCGTCTTGTCATCNACATCAGTAATATTTCTAACGTGCAGNGTTTTAATACCGGAAAGCTCAATGACTCTACGGAAAAAATCCTGAACTAAAAATGCCCTGAAGTTTCCAATATGGGCGGGTCCGTAAACGGTAGGTCCGCAGCAATAAAATCTAAACTTTTCCCNGTCNTCGGGGAAAATTTCACACCGGTNCCTAGTCAAGGTGTNATGCAGATGCAGTCTTTTCATTAACGGNTCTTATAGAAGGAAAATCGAATCGTTCCACGGCCTTGACTGAATTTCAAGGAGAGCCGGCATTATAAGAAAATAATTCTTAGGAAATTAAAGAATTTCGAGGAATTATANTAAGATTACGGGATTCATGTAATTTCGAAATTTTAAGTCGCAACTATGCGTTTTGCACTATACTATTCATTCCCCTATAAAATGTTTATTCCAAAAAATAACCTCTTTGCGCCAATCATCAGAGCGATACTTCTNATTTCATTTTCTATCGCATTGAATAGTTGTTCAATTTTCAATCCCAAACCTAAGCCGGGCCTAGTTGAGCCTAAGGCTGCAGTTCCTGCGGATTTTCTATTTAGCTGGCATGCTCCTTACAATAAATGGATGGATACACCGGTCAGAGTCTATTATAACGAAGTGTCATTAGAGGAGATTTTTANTAATGCACCGCTGACAGGACTGTCCTACAATTTCATCAAGAAACCCAAGGAAATGCCNTTAGTCTCTATTGATAGTATTGGTATCACTAGGCGCCAATTGCTCTGGGCCATTGCTCATGACAATAATTTAAACATGAGTCTGAAGTCTCTGCCAAACGGACATCCGAGTGAAATCATTATTCGTGACCGGGGCAATGAAACTGAAACTCGCGGAAAAGATAACGCGTAGCTAATCAGTAATTGTTTTTACATCAATTCACTGAGTATCCTGCCGAGGGAATCCTTCAGTACTTTGAGGGAGAAATTCTCCANACATAAATCATAATTTGATTGTGTCCATTGCCGCGTAAGATCTTTGTCCGAAATCAAATCCATTGTTTTGGATACAACCTCATCCGTGATCTCGCCGTCAATACTAATGACCTTAAATCCACAAGGCTCAATGTCATCAATGAAGACAGGATACCTGTTCACTAGAACGGGCTTAGAGAAATAAAAAGTCTCTAAAAGGGCATTCCCAAAACCTTCATAAAGACTAGGGTAAGTAACAAAGTCAGCATGTGGGTACACATCCCATAGCTTGTATATCTTCTCTCCAGAGCTATTTATTCCGCGGCATTCACCGACACGCTCGCCGGCCCAAATGACTTTGACCCCCAATCTCTCGGCAAAATCAACGAGCTGGTAATAATAATCCATACCTTCATCACCNGCAAGGTGCGAGACTACCAGACAGATTTTCTTTGCGCTAATTTTCTGGATCCTNGAGCATAACTCAATTGATAATTCTATACCTTTTCTGGGAACGACTCTCGTCGGTTGCAGAACAAGAATATCATCAGCTTCTATTTTGAACTNATCACGGAANTCATCTCCATAATCGTCAGTATTTTNAGGAGGATTCTCAAAATCAAAAACATTTGGAATGACTGTGGATTCCAGTCCCAATCTCTGCATGAGAGACTTCTTNGCCTGTGTATTAATTACCACNTGCTGAAATTTTTCAGTGAACTTAGGAGGAAATGAACNATCAAGATAATCCTGGGCACAACCCCTCAAGAAACGTTCCCTTTCCCAATAAAAGTCATGATGATGNGCTATCATTNGTAATCCCTTCGATGCCATCTGAGTAACTGCCAATCCCATTGGGACATGCATAGGGATAGCTAAAACATTCTGAGGGACTAATAAATCAATTGAATATTCACGGACAAAATCTTCCAAATAATTATATATTTCCGCCTCAAGATTCTTAACTGAATCAATAACATCATTTGAACATGAATTTGAATCATTGAAGAGCTTCTCCTGCAAAGAAATGACAGATGGATGTTCAAAGAATGCCTCGGGACACANGCTCGATGAGTCCTCAGGNGTATCCAGTTTCCCGGCGAACCAGAAACATTCATGACCTAAATATTTTTCGAAGACCTCTGCCCATTTAGCAGCCTCTAAAGAAACCCCATCAGTGCCATGGAACCGGGTCGAAATAAATCCTATGCGCATTCAGTATCAATACGTTCAGTCCGATTATTATCCCATTAGGGAGTTTTTNCCGATTAATAAAAACACGAGCCATGACNGGCACATGTTGATTATGCCTTCTCAGCCACTGGCTCACCAGATTCGGCTTTGAATTTGAGACGCTTTTCCTTCTTATCTACAGTCACTGTGACAAGATCACCTTCCTTAACGTCACCACGGAGTAAATGCTCCGCCAAAGGATCTTCCAGATGCTTCTCCACTGAACGTCTCATTGGTCTCGCTCCATATTCAGGATCATAACCATCATCAATGAGAAAATCTCTGGCCTTGTTATCAATCTTAACTTTTATGTCACGGTTCTTGAGACGGTCAAAGACTTTAGCAATTTCCAAATCAACTATTTGAACCAAATCTTTCTTTTCCAGCATGTGGAACACAATTTGATCATCTAGTCTGTTAAGGAACTCCGGCTTAAAGACCTTCTTTGATTGCTCAAGTATCTTNACNTTCATCCCATCATAATCNGCAGACTCATTATCCATAGCACCAAACCCNAGAGCAGTTTGCTTCTTAATCAGCTCGGCCCCGACATTAGATGTCATAATAATAATGGTATTCCTAAAGTCCACCTTACGGCCAAGACTATCGGTCACAGTCCCTTCTTCCAGGATCTGCAACAGAAGATGCATCACATCCGGATGAGCTTTTTCAATCTCATCAAAAAGAACTACCGAGTATGGACGTCTTCTAACAGCTTCTGAAAGCTGACCGCCCTCCTCATAACCAACATATCCTGGAGGAGAACCAATCAAACGGCTCGATGTAAATTTCTCCATGTACTCNGACATATCAATTTGTATGAGAGCATCAGGATCTCCAAACATGAACTCCGCCAGATTCCTTGCCAAAAACGTTTTACCAACGCCAGTCGGCCCCAGAAAAATAAATGATCCTATTGGACGCCTAGGATCCTTGAGATCAGCTCTGGATCTTCTCAGCGCTTTGGATATCGCAGTCACCGCCTCATCCTGCCCAATGACATGAAGCTTCAAATCATCCTCCATCCTCAATAATTTCTCAGCCTCGGCCTCCTCCATCCGCTGCAGAGGAATTCCTGTCCATTTTGAAACGACAGCCATTATATCATCCTCACAAACATCTATGGTCTTCTCCTCACTNTGNGACCTCCACTCTTCAAGCATCTCTTCGAGCTCGGCTTTTTTCTGTTTTTCTTCATCNCGCANGGCAGCGGCTTTCTCATATTCCTGATCACCTATTGCTTCTTCCTTTTCTTTGCGGATATCTTCAACTGACTGCTCCAGATCCTTGAATTTAGGAGGTCGCGTCATGGCTCCAATGCGGGCCTTGGCTCCGGCCTCGTCCATAATATCTATTGCCTTGTCAGGCAAAAATCTTCCAGTCAGATAACGCTCCGAAAGCAGGACTGCCGAATTAATTGCCTCGTCCGAGTACTTGGCTTTGTGATGCAATTCATACTTGTGCTGCAGCCCCTGCAAAATCTTGATAGCATCCTCTATGCTAGGCTCATCGACCTTAACTGTCTGAAAACGNCGTTCCAAAGCTGCATCTTTTTCGATGTATTTCCTATACTCATTTAGAGTTGTNGCACCGACACACTGTAACTCGCCGCGGCTCAGCGCAGGTTTAATTATATTCGAGGCATCCATCGCNCCTTCCGCCGAACCGGCCCCGACTATCGTATGTAATTCATCAATGAAAAGAATAACATTCTTGGCTCGAATGATCTCGTCCATGACTGCTTTGATTCTTTCCTCGAACTGCCCTCGATACTTTGTCCCGGCAACCATCAATGCCAGATCTAGTGTAATGACTCGCTTTTCGCGCAAAAGTTCAGGAACATTGCCAGCAGCAATTTCCTGTGCAAGGCCCTCAATAATGGCCGTCTTTCCTACTCCGGCTTCACCTATCAGAACCGGATTGTTTTTTGTTCGACGGCAAAGAATCTGTATCACCCTTTCAATTTCCTCTAAACGACCTATGACAGGATCCAATTCACTGTTCTGTGCCAACTCTGTAAGATCTCTACCAAAAGCTCGCAGGGCAGGAGTCTTGCTCTCTTTACCTCCACCGCTAATCTCAGCCTCCTCAAATACACCCTCATCGTCATCACCAAGATCACCAGGGCTGAAATTGGGATCCAACTCCCTTAAAATCTCATTGCGGGTCCGTTCAATATCAACTTCAAGATTCTTCAATACTCTAGCGGCCACTCCATCACCTTCACGGAGAAGCCCTAAAAGAATATGCTCAGTACCTACATAGGAATGATTCAGTGCCTTCGCTTCTTTTCCGGCAAGCGCTAAAACTTTCTTAACTCTAGGTGTGTAGGGAATGTTTCCGGGAGTCTTAGTCTCGGGACCTGATCCTACTTGTTTCTCGACCTCCATCCTTACGGTCTCAAGGTCCAAGCTCATTTTCTGCAAAACATTAACAGCTACTCCTTGGCCCAGTTTAATTAGACCAAGCAACAAATGTTCTGTCCCCACATAATTATGATTGAACCGATCAGCTTCTTTGCGTGCTAATGCCAAAACTTGCTGAGCTCGAGGTGTGAAATTATTCATCATTTTCAGATAAGACTAATCTCCTTCAGGAGATTGTTCATTTGGCTTATTACTTAAGAACTTACTTGGCTCGGGCAAACTTTTCAACCTATCACGCATTATTTCCGCTCGTAAAGAGTCTCTTTCCTGTGCCCCAAGCTTGCGATCTGCAAAAACCTGTAAATGTGCGGGCTGAATTTCCATAAATAGGACATCAATGAGGGCTCGAATATCCTCTGAAAAATAACCCAAATCAACACCAGCTCTAAGCATTGAGAGTAAATCAAGAGCCTCTTTAGTCGAAATTATATGCCCATACCGCAGAATGGCATAAGAGCGTCCTATTTTATCATCCAGTAAAGTTTGTTTTTCATTGTATAATTTTTCACGGGCATTCTCTTCATGCTCAATGATCTGCCTAATGACCTTTTCTAATCTCGCGATAATCTCATTCTCCTGTTCTCCAAGAGTGTGCTGATTTGAAACCTGAAACAAATTACCAAGGGCCTCGGTCCCCTCACCGTAAAGGCCACGCACTGCCAGTCCTATTTTATTAACTGCGTTGATGACTTTATTTATTTGCTCCGAAAGAACCAAGCCAGGGAGATGGAGCATAGCGGAAGCTCTCATTCCTGTTCCAAGGTTAGTGGGACAGGCGGTAAGATAGCCATATTGATTATCAAAAGCATAATCTAAAGTTGATTCCAATTTAGTATCCACTTCATCAATCATATTGTATGCGTCCGCGAGGCTCAGGCCCGCCTTAATGGATTGCATCCTGAGATGGTCCTCTTCATTCACCATCACACACAGTGTCTGCTTACGGTTCATAACCGCAGCGCTACCAGTGGCCTTTGCAGCTTGCTCCCGACTAATTAAATGGCGTTCAACAAGGATCTGTTTTTTTACTGCCGTCAGATCCGACAAATCGGAGGAAAAAGCGCCTTCCATTTCCGTGAGACCCTCCACTGCTGGCTTGACTCGATCAAGAATCTCTATTCTGTCCTCCTCGACTGCCCAACCGGGAAAAGACATGTTCCTTAAATTACGAGCAAGACGNACCCTGCTACTAATCACAATCTCACCGTNAGGGCCGCTACTCAGCATCCATTCAGCAGGNTTCTTTAGGATTGTTTTAAACCNCATCATTTAAATATTAGACCTGTGAAAATTATATATGCGTCACTCAGATTGACTTTCATTGGATGCAATATAATCATCCTCGGCCAGTTTAATTTCATCACGCAACTTGGCGGCCTCTTCAAAGTTNTCCTCCTCAATAGCTATCCTTAATCGGTCTTTTAATTCAGTTATCTGATCATTGTATTTTTTTGTCACCTTATACCTTGATGGAACTTTACCCAGATGAATTGTCCCCTTATGCATNGCTTTGACCAGACTCTCTAAGCCAAAGCCAAAAACAGTATAACATTCACTGCAGCCGAACCTTCCCGTTTTCTTAAATTCATNATGACTGAATCCACAGGATTCACATTCCAAACTATCGGCGGAAACATTCATCTTCTCATCAGACTCAATGCCCAACAAAGCATCAGCAAGGGCAAATCCGGTCGGATCAGTCACTCCTTTCTGCTTCGCACATTCTTCACAGAGGTTCACTTTTTGCATTTTACCCTTAACAATCTGCGTCAAGTAAACTGTCGCCTCATTCTCCTGACAAACGTCACAATTCATTAATTTAATACTACTCGCCTATGAAGAACGCTCAACGGGAGAATGCNGATTTTTAAGATATTTATTTANGAAACTTTATCCTATTTCAGTCCCTTCCTGTGAAACACGTTCACGAAAACGGGAAATAAATCTAGCAGTTAACGGACCAGGATGACCTTCCCCGATAGGACGCCGGTCCAGCTGCACTGCGGCAATGACTTCCGCTGCGGTACCCGTNAGAAAACATTCATCCGCCGCATAAATATCATAACGTGTCATCTGAGCCTCATTCAATTCGATCCCAAATTCTTCAGCTATCTCAAAAATAACGTCCCGGGTAATTCCTGGCAATGCACCGGAAGAGGCTGGTGGAGTTTTCATTTTTCCATCCTTAATGACAAAAATATTATCGCCTGTACACTCAGCAATGAAACCTTGCTCATTAAGCATTAATCCTTCCTCCGCGTCTCCGAAAATCGCTTCGACCTTAGCCATTACATTATTCAGGTAATTCAATGATTTCACACANGGGCTCAGAGCAGCCGGAGCAGTGCGCCGCGTGGAACATGTGATTAACTTTAAACCTTCGTTGTACTTTTCTTCGGGATATAAGGAAATTTTATCAGCAATAATGATTACTGTCGCCTTTTCACAACCNAANGGGCTAAGTCCAAGGGTTCCTATGCCTCTTGTAACTAAAAGCCGGACATAACCGTCCTTTAACTCGTTCCTGCGTATCGCCTCAAGCACGGCCCCTATCAATTCATCATGAGTCATTCCTATATCAAGAAGAATAGCCTTAGCCGAAACAAACAATCTATCGATNTGTTCTGATAGTCTGAANACCCTGCCATTGTAAAAACGAATCCCTTCAAAGATTCCATCACCATAGAGNAGACCATGATCAAAAACCGAGATCTTGGCATCATCCTTATCAAAATATTCTCCGTCGATATAAATTTGCATAAAATCTTCTGAGGTACGATTCACCCTAAGCTATTATTCGCCCATCGGCGAGCGTCAATTGTCGATCACCTAGAGAAGCTAATTCAGAATCATGCGTTACAACAATCAAAGTTTTCTGTTTTTCGGACACTAAGTTCATAAGTGTTTCCATTAATGCACCGCCCGTTGAGGAGTCCAGGTTCCCGGTAGGCTCATCCGCAAATAATATTTGCGGGTCATTGATAAGAGATCTGGCAATGGCAACTCTTTGCTGTTCTCCGCCTGAAAGCTCAGCCGGACGGTGATTCAAACGTTCACTGAGACCTACCTGNTCGAGAAGCTCCAGTGCTCTTAGTTTCTTTTCATCCGATCCTTTTATTAATGCCGGCACGCACACATTCTCAAGNGCAGTNAAATCAGGAAGCAAAAAATAATTTTGAAAAACATAACCGATCTTTTCATTACGGAATTTTGTCTGTTGTGTAGGAGAAAGAGAATAGAGTGACCGTCCACCAATTTCCACCGAACCTGAATCGGGTCTTTCCAGACCAGCCAATGTATAAAGCAAAGTGCTCTTTCCCGCGCCTGAGGCACCACAAAGAAAGAGCCTCTCTGATTCGCTAATGTCCAGACTCAGTCCCCTCAGAACCTCAATGTCCAGAGTACCCATGCGAAAACTGCGTACCAGTGAAATAGCACGAAGCACTGTGCCAGGTTCCTGAGTCGAATTCCCTGAGTCTTTTAATTCCACACTGGAACTGAAACTCGGGCAAAGTGAATGGTCAAGGAAGGTCTGTTACTTCCTTTCTGCTTTACGCTTTGACTTAATTGCCAGTTCAAGTGCCTTTTTATCTCCGTTCTTAGTAACTGAGAATTTAGCGGTCTTGCGCTTAGTACCTTCGGTCCAGGCAGCTTGCCAATAGGCATATACCTTTCCAGCCGCACTCTTCGAAACCACATGCGTGACTCCGGTCACGCCGCTTTGTTTGATTCTCTTACGGCGAGAAGCTGCCGCTGACTGCCTGGCCTTTGGAAGCTTTTTAAAAATCTTGTCCCGAAAAGCCTTGGCCATCTTTTGAGCCTTTGACTTTCCTCCGCATGATTTATCAGGGAAAAACTTCTGAGAAGTCTTTCCCTTATTGGTGATCCTGACATAGAAGCCGTGATTCTTCTTTTCAGGCTGATCGATACGACTAATTCCGTAGTTTGGTTTGATTGCCGGCATAAAGCCAGTGTGGGGTATGTTGTTCTAGTGGGGCTAAGCTCTTTTTATTTAATCAAAGAAAATCAGCTCTGGGGTTAACGGCATTAAGGGCCGGCTTCACTACTCTAAATAATTATATGTGGAATTTAAAGCGAGGTCATTATTCCCCTCTTTCTGTTGGANCACAAGCAATTAGAGAAAAATGAAAGGTTATTAATCAAGGCTCAAAAATTTAAAAAAATCACATAAAAGAATGAAGTGCACCGTATACTCCAATCCCAACTGCAGTTGCCAGATTTAAACTTCGTGCTCCCTCAGTCATTGGTATTCTTAAGCAATTTGATTCATGTTTCTTCAGCAAAGTCTCAGGCAATCCTTTCGTTTCCCGTCCGAAAACAAGATAGTCTCCTGGGCTAAATGTCACATCCCAAAAAGGAATTTGAGCCTTAGTCGTAAAAAACCAGAAGACAGAATCGTTACCATCCTCTGAACCCAATGCCTCAAATGATGGCCAGACTTTAACATCCAATTGATCCCAGTAATCCATGCCTGCCCGGCGCAACTGTTTGTCATCCAAATTGAACCCAAGAGGTTCAACCAAATGCAACCGGGCAGAAGTTGCCATACATAATCGACCAACGTTTCCGGTATTGGGGGGTATTTCAGGTTCGACCAGAACCACATTTAATAATGGTTCTGAAGAAGAATCGAATTGCAAATCTAAAAAATGCTCAGCTACTAAAATAGAAACTTATGCCTCTACAGATACCGGATCTACATTGACCCTTCTTCCACCCTGATCAAATCTCACATTACCTTCGATTAAAGAAAAAATGGTATAATCCTTTCCCAATCCAACATTATTACCCGGTCTCCACTTGGTACCGCACTGCCGAAGAATAATGTTACCGGGAATCACATATTCTCCTCCGAATTTTTTCACGCCACGGCGCTTGGAATTACTGTCGCGACCGTTCTTAACGCTTCCTTGACCTTTTTTGTGTGCCATGATTTTAGATTATTTGAAATTTTAAGCGCTTATACTTTTTATTGTCAGACGCGTCAAATGCTGCCTATGCCCCTTCTTTTTCTGAAACCCTTTACGGCGTTTAAACTTAAAAGCAGTAACTTTTTTTGCCCTGAACTGATCAACTACCTCTGCTGTCACAGTGGCTCCATCAAGGAGCGGGTTACCTACTTTAATATCTTCTCCATCCGAATACAGCAACACACTCTCAAAAGTAGCAGATTCTCCTACTTCCAAATCAAGTTTCTCAACATCTATATTGTCTCCTTGAGAAACCTTATACTGTTTGCCACCAGTTTTAATAATTGCGTATGCCATGATTCTTACATGCTTTATGAAAAAGTAACGGGTATTACCTTCTCAAAATGAGGGGCGAGAAAATTCCACATAAGCGCCAATGCATCAAGCCCTTTTTAGTTATTTCTTTAGATATATGAGAAAAGTCCAAATGGTCTTTTAAAGGTATTTTAATGGATTTCTTATCAAATTTCCGGCAATTATCGTATCCGGTGATTGGCTTTTGTTAAGTATTCTTAAACAAAAACCGGCTCAAGGCCACAATTTAACTCTTTATAATAAAATTGAATCAATTAAAAGACTGTTAAGATCAATCACATCAATGTTCATCTGAGTCACCATGCAGCCACCTAATCTTCATCATATAGAGCTTTTTTACTATGTTGCTAAATATGGAGGCATAACACCAGCGGTACGGAAAATGCCCTATGGAATCCAGCAACCAGCCGTGTCCGGACAAATGCTGCAATTGGAGCGTGAGTTGGGGGTAAAGCTTTTTAATCGTCGTCCCTTCGCGCTAACACCCGCGGGCAATGAATTATATACTTTCCTTTCACCTTTCTTTTCCAAATTGCCCCTGATCGCGGAGCAATTGCGAGGAGAGGAAAGTACGCATCTCCGTCTCGCTGCAGAAAGGACAGTCCTTGCAAACCACTTACCGACACTCCTAGATCAAATAAAAAAAGATTGCACCAATCTCAGGTTAACAATGAATGAACTGGGCGCTTCCTCGAACCCTGAAACCTTATTGGCTAATCAAGATATTGATATCGCCATCACTTCTCTCCACTCTTCAAGGCCAAGTTCCATAAAGACTCTCGAATTANTAAGCATCCCTCTCGTCCTGATCGTTCCTGAAAAAAGTAATATCAAAAATTTCGCATCCATCAGCAAGGTTCCGGAAGGNAAAATAATGGAGCCTATGATTTCACTCTCATCCGAGCATTCAATTAACAAGGTCTTTCAAAGAGAACTAGATAAACGTGANCTTGTATGGACACCNATCGTCGAAGTTACTTCACTTGACTTAATATCAAATTATGTGGACCGGGGATATGGGATAGGATTAACTTTAGACGTTCCGGGGACGAGTCTCCCAAAGGGTCTCCGGAAAATAAATCTCAGAGGCTTTCCTCCACTAAAAATAGGAATGCTGTTTCAAGGAAAGCTCAAACCCATTGCCGAAAAGTTTGCATTAGCTGCAGTCGCTTATGCTAAAAAAATAAAATAACAATCCGATAACACATTCATGCCAAAAGCTCTTATCTTTGATTTTGATGGTCTAATAGTTGATACAGAAACCGTAATTTATGAAAGTTGGGCAGAAATTTATGAAAAGAACGGACAGATTCTTGAACTAAATACTTATAAGAATTGTGTCGGCAGTGATTTTGAAAAATTCCACCCAGGAATAGAACTAGAAAAAAGGACGGGAAAAAAATTTAACTGGGCAACTATTGATGCTGAACGTGAAAAGCTTATCAGAAAACGGTTAGAACAACAAAAAGAACGGACGGGCATACGCCACTTCATAGAGTGTGCCAAGGCAAAGGGCCTTGATCTTGCAATCGCTTCTAGTTCGTCCAGGAACTGGGTATTGGGATGGATAGAAAAACTGGAGTTGAGAGAGTATTTTAGTGCATTTGCAAATCGGGATGACGTTCAAAAGATCAAGCCTGACCCGGAATTATTCCTGACAGCGGCTAATTTGCTGGGAATTCATCCCAGAGAAGCTCTAATTCTCGAAGATTCTGAAAATGGCCTAAAAGCGGCAACCGCGGCAGGAATTCCTTGCGCTATAATTACCAATCCTATAACTGCTGGGGGAGATTTCTCTGAAGCGGTCATAGTCGCCGAGAACTTCACTGATGAACGTCTAAAAAAACTCTTTTAATAGGATGTAAATCGGCTCAATTTCTGCATAATTCATTAACTTTTTAAATCTCATATATTCCTGCATTTATAAGAGAACCAGACAACAGCAATAAGAGACTTAGCTAAATGCCAAAAGACACCAGCATAGAAAAAATATTACTTATCGGATCAGGACCAATCGTAATTGGTCAGGGATGTGAGTTTGATTATTCCGGGGTCCAAGCATGCAAAGCATTAAAGGAAGAGGGATACAAAGTGGTTCTGGTAAATTCGAATCCGGCAACAATCATGACTGATCCGGAATTCGCGGACCGGACCTATGTTGAACCTGTGACCCCTGCAATCGTAGAAAAAATAATACAACGTGAAAGTCCTGACGCATTACTTCCTACGCTCGGTGGTCAGACCGGGTTAAACACAGCAATGGACCTTGTAAGAGAAGGGGTCCTAGATAAGTACAATGTCAAACTCATAGGAGCAAATGCCGAAGCCATAGAAAAGGGAGAAGACCGTCTAGCTTTCAAAGAAGCAATGATCAAAATCGGTCTGGATCTCCCTCAATCAGGAGTAGCCCATACCATGAGCGATGCATTAACAATCTCTGAGGAGATTGCAGAGAAGACAGGAAAGCGTTTCCCTTTGATAATACGTCCAGCCTATACGCTCGGAGGAAGCGGCGGTGGAATTGCTTACAATAGTGAAGAGTTTGAAACAATAGTGAACCGGGGACTGGACATGTCTCCCGTCACAGAAGTTCTGATCGAAGAATCTCTTCTCGGTTGGAAGGAATTTGAGATGGAAGTCATGCGAGACTGTAAAGATAACTGTGTAGTTATCTGCTCGATAGAAAACCTTGACCCGATGGGAGTTCATACGGGCGACTCTATCACTGTGGCNCCTTCCCAAACACTCACAGACAAGGAATATCAAATCATGCGTGATGCATCATTTGCAGTTATTCGTGAAATAGGTGTAGAAACGGGCGGTTCAAATATTCAATTCTCCATTTGCCCCGAGACCGGACGCATGATCGTCATAGAGATGAACCCAAGGGTATCCAGNTCCTCCGCGTTAGCCTCTAAAGCAACTGGATTNCCAATAGCAAAAATAGCTGCNAAACTTGCTGTGGGTTACACTTTGGATGAATTACCGAACGATATTACTCGAGAAACTCCGGCAAGTTTCGAGCCAACGATNGATTATTGTGTAGTCAAAACGCCTAGGTTCACATTTGAAAAATTTCCAAGTGCGGATCCTACATTAACTACACAAATGAAAAGCGTCGGCGAAGCAATGTCCATTGGCAGNACCTTCAAAGAAGCGATGCAAAAAGCCCTCCGTTCACTCGAAACAGGCAGGTCCGGCCTTGGCGCTGACGGTAAAGGAAATTCCAAATTAAATGCAGAAGAATTACTGGCCAAAATTGCCGTACCTAATGCAGAACGGATTTTTTATCTTCGGGATGCATTTAAGAATGGAATGACGGTAGATGAGCTGTTTGGAATGACGGGAATAGATCCATGGTTTTTAAGACAGCTCCAGCAAATATGCGATGCGGAAGAAAGCATCACCGCAAATGACAATGATCTAAGCATAAGGAAAGCAAAGAAATTGGGCTTTTCTGATCGCCAAATTGCTCACCTAAGAGGTGAAACAGAATTGAAAATCCGNGAGCAAAGAAAGAATGAGGGTGTTATACCAACTTATCGGCTCGTTGATACTTGTGCNGCGGAGTTTGAGGCATTTACACCTTACTATTATTCAACTTACGGAGACGAAAATGAAAACCGCGAAGGGGAAAAGAAACAGGTAATGATTCTTGGCGGNGGCCCAAATCGTATCGGCCAAGGCATTGAGTTTGATTATTGTTGTGTTCATGCAGCATTTGCTCTTAAGGAACTAGGATTTGAAACAATCATGGTAAACTCAAATCCTGAAACAGTTTCAACTGATTACGATACTAGTGATAAACTCTATTTTGAGCCTCTCACATTCGAGGATGTCCTCAACATCTATGAAGCGGAAAAGCCTTGGGGAACAATCGTTCAATTTGGAGGCCAAACACCACTGAACCTAGCTGCGGNGCTAGAATCAAATGGTGTTTCAGTGATAGGCACATCACCGAAGAGCATAGAGCTAGCAGAAGATAGGAAATACTTTTCAGCTTTGCTCGATGAACTCGGCCTAAAACAGGCAGATGCAGGNACTGCAACTTCAGAGGAGGAAGCCATTAAAATAGCACAGAGAATTAGTTATCCAGTACTTGTTCGACCCAGTTTTGTCCTTGGAGGACGAGCAATGGTCATTGTGTATGATGACCAAGAATTAAGCTCATACATGCGTTCGGCCGTCGAAGCGAGTCCAGANAGGCCCGTGCTCGTTGACCGGTTCCTTGAAGATGCGACGGAAATTGATGTGGATGTAATTTCTGATGGAGAAACTTCAGTCGTAGGGGCAATAATGGAACACATTGAACAGGCGGGAATTCATTCAGGTGACAGTGCATGTGTTATTCCTCCTTTTTCTATTAGTGATGAAATTAAAGAAGAAATTAGCACAGCAGCAAAGGCACTGGCTGAAAAATTAGAGGTCAAAGGATTAATGAACATACAGTTCGCCGTCAAAGACGAGGAACTCTTCGTCATAGAGGTTAACCCACGAGCCTCTAGAACAGTACCATTTGTATCAAAGACCATCGGTGTTCCTCTTGCCAAACTTGCAGCTAAAGTGATGGCGGGAGAAAAACTCGCCGACCTAGGATTCACAAAAGAAATTATCCCAGATCACTATGCAGTTAAAGAAGCGGTATTTCCTTTTGTTAAATTNCCCGGAACGGACATTGTTCTGGGCCCGGAAATGAAAGCNACTGGGGAAGTGATGGGCATAGATCCTGACCTGGGAATGGCCTATGCAAAATCACAAATGGCCGCTTCTTGCCCACTCCCTCTTGAAGGCAACGTGTTCATTAGCCTTAAAGATCGGGACAAAGATAAAGCAAAAGAAATAATCAAAGAATATCATGAATTGGGATTCAAATTATTCTCAACTGAGGGCACAGCCAGGGCCATTGAAAATGAGGGCATTCCTGTCACTAAACTCTTTAAGTTAGCCGAGAAGCGCCGACCCAATGTATTAGATATGATAAAGAACGGTGAAATCGACTTTGTTATAAATACAACTAGCGGAGACAGAAATCCGAGGGCAGATGAAGTCACTATTCGAAGTTCTGCAGTTGCTAACGCAATACCCGTCATGACAAATCTAAATGCAGCTAAGGCAAGCAGTATGGCTATTAGATCTTTGAAATCCTTGGATTTGAACGTCAANACACTGCAAGAATTCCATAAGNGTTAAATTTACTCATTATCTTTTAACCGCTCCAGNAGTTAAGCGCTTAAAAGATACTCAGATCAGAAAATGAATCTGAGGACCAAGGATTTTATGTATAGGGTCTTTAGAATTCTAAAAACCTTACTCTTTATCAAAGAAACCCACGGAAAACGGTCTCACCGAACCGTCAGGAAAAAGAACCAACATTCCTTCTCCATGATGATCCCCNATTTCCACTAACCATGGCTGGTTNCCCCATCTATAGGCAGCTAATTCACTGCTAGCACTGAACCGTGTAGGAACGTAAGTTCCTTTTAACTCTTCCTCATCTTTTGTTCTATTTAGTCTACGGTATGTGGGACAAATCCATGTCTTTCTNGGTATATCATATTCATCCTCAAATGTAGTGAACCAAAAATCCCAAATNCNCTCCTCATCTTTGCTGTTCGGTGCCTGAGGAAAATGCCCATTCTCATTATTGTATGCACTNAGGGCCACAAATAAGCTTCTCATATTACCGACACACGCAGCCTGCTCGGCTTTCCTGCGTATCATGTCGCTGAGGGCCAGAATCATTGATGCGAGTACAGCAATGATTGATACGGATATCAAAAGCTCAATAATAGTGAACCCCCCNATAAAACTTTGTTTAACTTTCCTCATAAACTAAACGGGCTGACATCTAAGAAAAGATGTCAGCCCGGATAAAATTATAATTGGTTAAATCTTTTATCCCTCTGCTGCGGCAACGGCAACAATCGTTTGCGATATCTGTGCACCAAAAACAGTAATAGCTACGATACGGGATTCTCCCGGCTCGACAGGATCAGCAGCGGCTTCAGAAAATACNAAAATACACTTACGGTCTGAACCGTTNCCAGGCTCACCAGTGATCGGGTTTACNTTACCGCTACTCTGCCCAAAGAAACGCATCACNGGAGCTTCCTGNGTGATTTTGCATTGAAAAGAGCCTGTGACTGAACCTCCGGTCCCTGCTCCCTGAATGATTCCGACNACGCCTTGCTCTGAAGTGCGGTCAGCGGTTCCAAAACATTCACCGATATAAACTGATCCTTCATGNAAAATCACAGAAGCGTTTATTTGGGAAAAGACTGCGGAAGTGTCATCAGTGAAACGTGCAAGGCCAACTCCGTTGACCATGTACATGACGGCTTGATAAGTTCCTGTAGTTGACTGGTTGTAGCTATTATTTGACCAAGGTCCACCGACCCAGGCAAATGCCGATGAGCCACTAATAACTAAAACAGAAGCGATGAGGGTTAAAATCTTCTTCATATGGTTCACTTTTTACAAAAAACAGAGGGATTATCAAGAAGAATCCTTCTATTTTATGGATTTTTAGCATTTTTTTGGGTGAATTTATCAAGACATTCGCTGGATAGATNGAATTCTTATTCCATTATAANGNATGGACTTCGGCCAATTTGCTGATTATCACATGCACACTCCGCTTTGCCGCCACGCAAATGGAGAGCCCATTGAGTATGCAAAATTCGCTTTTGAAACGGGTCTGAGTGAAATCGGATTCTCAGATCATAGCCCAGCCAAAGAAGATAATTTTGACGATTGGCGCATGCTGATATCAGAATTTCCTGAATATATTAAATCTGTACAGAATGCCAAAAGCGGAGTCCCTGAAATTTCAGTAAAGCTCGGGCTCGAAATCGATTATTTCGAAAAAGAACATAAATGGATAGAANAATTATCATCCATGGCGGATTTCGATTATCTCATAGGAAGCGTGCATTATATTGCCCCTGGATTTGATATTGATAATCCAAAATGGATAGGGAAATGGTCCGGCTTAGCGGAAGTGGAAGAGATATGGACATCCTATTGGCAAATATACACGAGCTGTGCTCGTAGTGGTCTATTTGATCTTCTTGCCCACCCTGATCTGCCAAAAAAGTTTGGGCATAGACCAGAAGGTGACCTTCGCCGTTTTTATGAACCTGTGATCCAAGCAGCTCTAGAAACTGATACCGCAATAGAAATTAACACTGCAGGATGGAGAAAAGAATGTGCTGAGCAATATCCAGAACTCGACTTTCTTGAAATGATGCACAGCGCGGGTCTGNCAATATCAATCAGTTCAGACGCTCATGCTCCTGAAGANGTAGGAATGCACTTCAAAGAGGCAGCATCACTCATCTCCGAAATTGGATTCACTCATACTGTCCGTTTTGACAATAGAACAAGGACCGAAATGCCATTCAGTATTTAACTAAATGAAGCTAAGAGTCAGGGACCGCACCATTGATTGTTCAAAANAAATAATGGTNATGGGAATAATAAACATCAACGATGATTCGTTCTCAGGAGACGGGACATTGGACCANCGAAAAGCCATTGACATGGCAAGGGATCATGTGGCTAATGGAGCANATATTATCGATGTCGGAGCCGAGAGCGCACGCACTAACCGTGGACCGATCTCGGTCGAGGAAGAAGTCATAAGACTACGTCCATTCATCGAAGCTTTTCATTCTATCGAATGGAATGAAATGCCAGAAAAGCCTATACTTTCCATCAATACATGGAGGCCCGAAGTCGTAAATCAAATATTACCGCTCGGAGTAGATCTACTCAATGATATCGGAGCGCTACATTCCAATGACAATGCTCAATTATGTGCAGATCATGGAACGGCCCTTCTGATAATGCATAGTGTAGGACTTCCAAAAGAACCTCACCTCGGAGAAAAATACGAAAACATTGTTAACGAAGTGAACAGGTTCTTTGAAGAAAAAATCAGTACTTCAGAATCAGTCGGACTTCATAGAGAACAGATAGTATTGGATCCGGGAATCGACTTCGCAAAGGACCGCCAAGATAATCTCCTTTTACTTAAACATCTTAATTCTTTAAAAATTCACCAAAGGCCGATACTCGTACCCGTTTCAAGAAAAACAGTCATTGGTGAAGTATTAGACATAACTGAACCTAAGGACCGTGACGCGGGAACCGTAGCATGCTCCGTGACAAGTATCTTGCGGGGAGCATCAATTCTCAGAGTTCATAATGTCTCTGCAACTGTGAGCTCTGTCCGGATACTTGAATCTTTAATTAAATAGCTCTTAGACCCACCGATGAATTCGGCTATCAAGCTGAAATATTTGCCCCGAAACTGAAGACATCTGGGTGTGGACGAAAAAGACAAAAGATGCAACGGACTCGGGAGTATTCAAAGTGTTCAAAGTATGATCATTCAGTACTTGATTCTTGACGTTTTCTGAAACATCAGCAGTGAATTGAGTCTCTAGCCAACCCGGTAAAACACAATTGGATCTAACGTTCCTCTTGCCTCCTCCCTGAGCCATGCTCTGCGTCAAACTAATGAGCCCGGCCTTTGAAGCGGCATAATTTGTTTGGCCCGATGGTCCAGAAAGGGCCGAAAAGGATCCTATATTAATTATGTGACCAGTGCGGTTCTTGCATAATATTTTTAATGCCAACTTTGAACAAAGGAATGCTCCTTTCAAATTCACTCTGATCACTTCATCCCATTCTTCCTCAGAAATATTGAACATTAATGCATCTTTTTTTATTCCGGCATTATTGATAAGCAAATCAAGGTCTCTGGTGATATTCTCGTTAAAATATTTAAGAATCGAACTTTCATCACTCACATCTAACTGAGAACGGCCAGGGCAAAGAACCTCAAAGCCAGATGAAACAAATTTTGCCGAAATTTCTTTAGCAAGGTCTCCTTCCCCACCCGTTATTAATACCAAAGGTTTTTTAGAGTCTGACATCTAATTAAGACCTGAAGAATTCTTTCGCATGCCTTACCGTTCTGGATTTTTCTTTGGCATCCTGGAACCCGAAGATTCGATCCATCGACTCAAATCTTTAGCCAATTCCTTACGCTTTGCGGGCTCATCCTTGGCAATATCAGCCGTCTCGGAGATATCTTTGGCAATATCGAACATCTCCTCCGAACCATCCTCATGCCAACGAATTAGTTTATAATTTCCTTTTCTGATTGCTGAAGATGGACGGTTCCCTGACCCATGATAATGAGGATAATGCCAAAACAGTGCCCTGCTTGGTAATTCCTTATCCCTGAAAATACTATTCAAATCAAGTCCGTCCCGATGCTGTGAAGGATCCAATTTTATACCCGCTACAGTCAATATGGTAGGGTAAAAATCCATACTAATGATTGGAACATCAATCGTAATACCTTCACCGATTACACCTGGCCAGGCCAATATTGCCGGTACTCGAATTCCACCCTCGTAGAGCCACCCTTTCCCTGCTCTCAAAGGCAAACATGACGTTGGGCCTGGTCTCCGGCCATTCTGTAAAGTGGACAGCCCGCCATTATCGGAAGTGAAAATTACAAGAGTATTATCCTTAATTTTTAGCTCTTCTAGTTTATCAAGAACTTTACCCACACTCCGATCCACACTCTCAACCATAGCTGCATAATCGGGATTATTCTGAGTCATTCTGGTGTTACCATATTTCTCCTTTTTGATACTGATCTTTGAAGATAGCCCAATGTCTTTCATTCGGTCCTTATACCTATTCGAATCATTCTTGCGGGCCTGTATCGGTGTGTGGACTGAATAATGTGACAGCATCAAAAGGAAAGGAACGTCTTTCTTTTTCTCAATAAATTTAGATGCTTCCTCAGCCAATAAATCTGTAAGATATGAATCCTTGTCCACTGAATCAAAATCAGGAACATTGGTCGATGATGAATTTTTATTTCTTTTGAATGGGTAATAATATGAACCTGGAGAACCTGCTCGATTGACACCTCGATGATATTCAAAACCCTGTGAGCTGGGATGATCCTTATCATCAGCACCTAAATGCCACTTACCAAAATAGGCCGTAGCATAACCAGATTTATTTAGAGATTCCGCAAAAGTTAATTCATTCTGTGGCAAAGCCTTTGTGTTCTTGGGTGTTACCAAAACTCTAAATTTCTGACTCGCTCCAATCCAGTCCGTAATACCCAACCGGGCCGGATTCTTTCCAGTCATGACCGCGGATCTGGTAGGAGAACAAACAGGGGAAGCAGAATATGCCTGAGAAAAACGAATGCCCCCAGCAGCTAATTTATCTATATTGGGAGTTAAATGATACTTGCTACCGTAACATCCGAGATCACTCCACCCGAGATCATCAATTAAAAAGAAAATGATATTAGGACGCTTCTCAGATGAATGAGTCGCAGGTAATGTACCAAAAATAATGAGTGAGGCCGAAATAAAGGCCAGAAAATGGGACATTTAGTGCCCTCCAATGTTAACTCTAAATAATCCCAGCCTTTTTGAGTGTGGTATATGCCCCATTCTTAGCAACTGTCTTCATGGCTCTGGCAGTTAGCTTCACTTTGACATATTTGTTTAGTTCTGGGACCCAGATACGCTTTTTTCTAAGGTTTGGGGAAACGTCACGCTTTACGACCTTAGTCACATGGCGGCCAATTCCACCTTTTTTCTTAGCTAAACCACTACGATGNATTCTNCTTCCGCGGCGAACGCGGGCTCCTGTTATTTCGCAAACTTTGGCCATAATTATACTCCGGTCTATTACTTAAGGGGGCGCGTATAATAGATGATATATGCCTTTGGTCAAGAATTATTGGATATTTTGATGCCTCTATAGCTTGATTTACTATTCCTGACAGATTAGGCATTTTCTNAATGCATGACTTTCATTATCACGAAGGAACCCTCCATTGCGAGGGTGTCAATTTAGCCGATCTGGCAATTCAACATGGAACNCCATTATATGTTTATTCAGCCAATACGATACTGGAACACTATCGCCGACTAAGTTCAGCACTAAGTGATTTGGATCATCATATAGCATTTGCAGTTAAGGCAAATTCCAACTTATCAATATTAAAGTTACTGAACGAAGAAGGCGCCGACTTCGATATCGTTTCTGGAGGTGAACTTTTTCGTGTAATAAGGGCCGGGGGCACAGCAAACAAATGTACCTTTGCGGGAGTAGGAAAAACACGTGAGGAAATCGAATATTCACTCAACGAAAAAATCTATTGTTTTAATGTCGAAAGTGAAGCCGAACTAAGATTTATCAATCAGATAGCAGAGGAACGTAATGACATTGCTCCAATTGCAATCAGAGTCAATCCCAACGTGGATGCAAAAACACACAAATATATTTCAACAGGAAAAAGTGAAAATAAGTTCGGAATAGATTTTGAATTTATTGAGGGACTTTANGAGACCGCATCAACTGAGTTGAAGAACATAGAATTACGAGGCCTTCAGATGCACATAGGATCCCAACTATCTGAGGTTAAACCTTTTGTTGAAGCTGTGCAGAGAGTGGCTCCACTCGCTGAAAAACTCAAACAAAAACATGGCATAGAATTTTTCAGTATTGGNGGAGGAATTGGAATAGTATATGAAGATGCGCTTGCAAGCGGAAANGAAAGCTGGTGGCAGGANAACGGCGAGGACAAAGCACCCATTACCATCGAGGAATATGCAGCCAATCTAGTNCCAATTTTAGCTCCTCTGGGACTCAAAATAATGCTCGAACCCGGACGATTAATTGTTGGAAATGCCGGGATTCTGATAAGTAAAATCTTGTATAAAAAAATCGGCACCGCAAAAACATTTGCTATAGCAGATGCGGGAATGGGTGATTTAATAAGGCCCGCATTGTATCAGGGNCACCACGATATTGTTCCAATTCAGCAAACATCAAGCGAAAATGAAACCGTTGATATTGTAGGACCCATTTGCGAGAGCGGAGACTTCTTTGCACAGGACAGAGAATTACCGAAATTGAAGGAGGGNGAAATGATCGGAATGCTGAGCTCGGGCGCTTATGGCTTCGTGATGGCATCGAATTATAATTCAAGAACATTGCCTGCGGAGGTGCTAGTTTCTGGCGAATCGCATGAACTGATCAGAAAAAGGCAAACTTACGACGATCTGATTAATGGAGAAATTAAATAATCCGAGAGGATAAATACGTTTTTTGATCAATGATTTGGTTTTATCAAAATAGGATAATTTTAATTTCAGCATTGATTTTAGGTCTTTTCTTATCAGGTACAGAAAAATCTTCAGCGATTTTCGGTCGTGCACTCAAAAAATCTCAGACAAAAAAACGTACGAGTTCCGGAGAATTTATTATTGTGAGTGGAGGCATTGCNTTAAGAAAATGGGAAAATCTAAGAAAAGAAAAGTATCAACATGATCGCTGGTGGGGAAATTTNATTCGACCCGCACGGGCACGGGTGCAGGAATTACAAAATGAGTATGACGATCAATGTGATATCACATGGTTAGTTTATAAACCGAGTTATGAATCTCGCGCAAATGAAGATGGCAAGCCTCTCATCTCATGGATCGAATCCGTAAGAGACAAATACAACATACGTCTGATCTGGATATCAAAGGGTGAAGATATCATCGAATATATAAATAATGGAAAGGACAGAACAAAAACAAAAATAGCTGGATTCGAATATTATGGACACTCAAACAAACACGCGTTTTTAATCGAATATAGCAATCAGATAATTGGATCAAGCACTGCATGGTTACACGAAGAACAATTAAAAGAAATTAATCGGTCCTCATTTTTACGAAAATCCAACTGCGTTAGTTATGGTTGTAATACTGGCGAAAGCATGGCGAAAAAATGGCGCAAGGCCACAGGCATTTCCATGCGTGCAGCTATCGGGAAAACTGATTACACAAACCCTCTAAAACCAACTGTCGTTTCTCCGGGATATTGGAACGATTCGAGAAAAATATTCAGAAGGAAAAAATAAAATTTTTACGTGCCTAAAAACAATCTCAAATTATACTGAATATTAATAATAGATATCACCGATTTCTTTTAATTAAGTGAAATTTCAAGAACTAAAATTACTTTACGAATTGCCCTTTTTTGATCTTCTTACTAAGTCAAGAAGTGTTCATGAATTGAACTGGCCCAAAAATGAAATACAACTTTGCACCTTACTGTCAATAAAGACAGGAGGCTGTAGTGAGGATTGTTCCTACTGCGCACAGAGTGCAAGATATAATAGTGGGGTAGATGCTGAAAGATTAATGCCTAAATGCGATATTCTGGATCGCGCGAGAGCCGCCAAAGAGAACGGATCAACTAGATTCTGTATGGGTGCGGCCTGGAAAAACGTCAAAACTAACACGAAACGTTTCGATCAGGTCATTGAAATCATTAAGGAAGTTTCAGAATTGGGAATGGAAGTCTGCACAACACTCGGAGAGTTAGGACCAGAAGAGGCAAAGAAATTAAAAGACGCAGGAGTAACGGCTTACAACCATAACATAGACACTTCACCAGAACATTACCCAAACATTGTAACGACTCACTCTTTTGAGGATCGATTAAAAACCATTCGCAATGTGCAAGATGCAGGGATGTCCGTTTGTTGCGGTGGCATCTTAGGACTTGGCGAAACCGTTGATGATAGATTACGGATGCTGGAAATATTATCTAATTTCAACCCTGCTCCGGAAAGCATCCCTATAAATAAACTGATGCCAATGCCCGGAACGCCCCTCGAAGGGGCCGAGCCGGTGGATACATTTGCAGTTGCTCGTACCATTGCATGTGCAAGAATTGCAGTTCCCAAAGCTAAGATTAGATTATCGGCCGGACGTTCAGCACTAAGTGAAGAAGCTCAGACTTTATGCTTTTTTGCGGGAGCTAATTCAATATTCTATGGGGACAAATTATTAACGGCAACAAATCCGCAAACTGTTCAGGACATGAAGTTATTGCAAAAACTAGGAATGAGCCCGCAGGAGCCGAATCCAGCACTTCAATCACCTCAGGCAACTTCTGAAAAACCACTTGCTCCGCAAATTGCATAGATTTAAACCAATCTCCAATACAATAATGCGGGTACGGTTAATTATTATAACTTCTCTGTGTTTAATATCAGTCCCAATTTTTGAGAAAGCAAAGGGACAGGGAAACACACCTCGCACTTATGCCCCGACAAAGTCACGGGCCGCTTCTCCCTCATATCCATGGCACAGAAACATTACATCTACGATATTTTGGGTAGGAGAACTCGCCACTGCCAATAATCCTCAACACAACATTGCGAGTTCTTGGGACCCTAAGTGGATGGAAAACTACGGAGGCTACGATGATCCCAACCCGGCTAACCGAACAAGAGATTATAGACCTAAAAAGTTCATACCTAAACTGAACCCGTTTTATGTAGCATTGCCCTATAATGATCGCATCAATTATAAAAAAACAAAACAAAGCGCCAAACGTGTAATTCCTTGGTTCAGTCGAACATTTAAAAAAGAAGGACAAAGCGTATGTGATGGGAGGTGGGTAGCCATACATTACAAGGGGAAGATTTGTTGTGCCCAGTGGTCCGATGTTGGTCCTTTCGAAACAGATGACTGGGCCTACGTCTTTGGAAGTTCACGCCCAAAGACCCCCCACAACAATAAGGCAGGGATTGATTTATCGCCTGCAGTACGTGACTTTCTCGGAATAACTGGGAGTGACAACAAATGTGATTGGCGATTTGCCGAAGTCCATGAAATTCCATATGGCCCATGGAGAAAATTTGGAACAAATAATCCGTTCGTTAATGCCAGAACAGCCCCGAGCAAGACCAGCAAAAAAGAAATAGAGATTCTAAAAAAAGCCAGAGAAGCCTGGCTCAGAAGATCTGGACGATAATTTAAATGGACATAAAAAAGCCCCGGTCCCGAATGAACGGGGCCGGGGCATTAATTTTTTCACAGGCCCAGATATAATTGACCTGCTGAATTTCAGTACATTCTATGCAGCTGGGGCTGGCCAATCATTATGATATTCTTTATTAACATATTTGTTAGCCTCTTCATTATTGGTAATTTTAATGTTCTTAGAATCCCACTTAAGTTCCCCTTCGCATCTTAAAGCAACATTACCAAGAAGGACAGTTTCACTGAACGGGCTAGCATAGCCAAAGTTTGACCCTGGATAGTCGATGGGCTTCTTGCCTGTCGCAGCCAATACAAACTCTTTATAATGTCCGACTGACCTTTCGAGTGTCTTCTTGGGTCTACCGATCTCCCTCATCTTGGCTTCAGGAATGAGACGGGGACTGTCACCATAATCTCCAGCGGACATGATAGAACACTTGTCTCCGACAAAGATGCAACCAGTGCCCGGGAGCCTGCGTCCGAGCCCAAGAGCAGCGTCTGGCTTCTCTCCTCCATCGTACCAGTAGAAGTCAAATGCGGGTTTTCCGCTCCTTGCAGGGAATTTCATTTTGACGACTGATCTTTTGGGGAAATTCCCATCAATCATTTCAGATTTCTTCAGGCATTCCACACTAGTCGGAGCACCTGGGTCCATTGCCCAATAAAATGCATCCATAGTATGACAACCCATATCACCTAGTGCACCCGCACCAAAGTGCCAGAAACCGCGCCACTTGAATGGGTAGATTCCTTTTTTGTAGAGTTGAGTCTTTGGAGCTGGTCCAAGATACACATCCCAGTCAATATTATCCGGTACCTTGTCGGCAACTTTAGGATTTGCAACGGGCTGAGGCCAAACAGGGCGGTTCGTCCAGCAGTGCACTTCAGAAATATTTCCAAGTGTTCCTTGCTGAATCCACTCAACCATGAGCCTGTTTCCTTCGTTGGAATGGCCCTGGTTACCCATTTGAGTAGCTAACTTATACTTATCACGGGCAATTCCCAACTGACGAGCTTCCCAGACAGTATGAGTCAGAGGCTTTTCACAGTATACATGTTTACCCAATTTCATTGCCATGATCGCTGCTGGGTAATGGTGATGGTCCGGAGTAGCAATGGAAACCGCATCATAATTATCTTTCTCCTTCTCCAGCATCTCCCGATAGTCTCGATAACCTTTGGCTTTAGGCCATTTGCTCTTTGCTGACCCCCATTTGCTTTCGTCAACATCACAATATGTGTTGCAAATACAGCCTTCACCGGCTGCCATGTTAACATGCGCTCCGGCTCGGCCACCCGTGCCGACGTGGGCAATTCTGAGTTTTTGACCATGATGGTCAGCGATGAGGATATTTGGAGCCATCATTGCACCGCCGCTTAGAGCACCGGATGTTTTGATGAAATTCCTCCTTGTTAGGGGTTTGGTTTTATTACTCATGATCAATAGTTTGTTCAGTTATGAATTAATATAAATTTGTCTATAGATGTTATTATTAAGGCCGAAATTAGATCGATTTGATTTTTATATTCCTGTAAGCCACTGGTCCATGATCACCTTGAAACATAATTGGTCCCGTTGCAGCTTCTTTTCCAGTCACACCACTTGGAGTTGGGCCCTTCATCTCAACGTTTTCATGTAGTACCTGACCGTTAAGTTCTACTTTGATAAACTTAGCATTACTTGTTTTTTTCCCTCCCTCATCATAACCGGGAGCCTGAAAATCAATTACGTATTTCTGCCACTCTCCAGGCTTCTTGCAAGCATTCACTTTCGGAGGCTGAGCACCATAAATCGCCCCCATATCACCTCCTCCGAGCTTTGCCTTTCCATAACTATCAAGTACCTGAACCTCATATTCACCCATCACGTAAATTCCTGAATTTGCACCTTTGGGAACCATCACCTCCAACTCAATACGAAACTTACCTCCCCATTTTTTTTCAGAATATATGTCCCAACTCTGTCCATGACCAGAAACCTTATTAATCATGGCTCCCTGACCCTTGCCGGCATCCAATGTTTTTGGGTTGTCCTTGGACTGGCTAGGAACACCAACTACCCAAGAATCTTTGCCCTTTGCTTTCTTTTTAGTGGACCAACCTTTGAGATCCTTACCATTGAACGGTGAAGCATGATGATCCGCATAGGCAAAGCTAAGCATCATGATCATTGATGAAAGAACAGTAGAGAATTTGTTTATCATTATTAGTTAAATGTTTAGTAATTAATGTATCTCAACGAGGGAGGATAATTCTCTAGAAATTTATGCCCAATGGTCAAGCATCAATTATTAGTGAAAGGACCTAATTTTACTCAAAATTGGACATATTTGGATAATCCTTATCAATTAATTGGGAACCCCTTAATATTATTCCCGGTCAGCTAAGTACCGTTCCGCTTCTAGGGCAGCTCTGCAACCATCTCCGGCCGCAGTAATGGCCTGCCGATAAACATGGTCAGCAACATCTCCAGCTGCAAAGAGACCCTCTACATTTGTCTTTGTGCAGCTTGGCCTTTGGACAATGTACCCGTTCTCATCTGTCTCAACTAAACCCTCCAGAAACTGAGCATTGGGAACATGACCAATGGCAACAAAAACACACTTTAAATCAATTTCTGTTTCATCATTGGTCTTTATATTCGAAATTTTAACTGCTCGCATTTCCCCATCATCATCAGTCAAATATTCAGTTACCTGACTGTCCCAAACAGGCTCGATCTTTTCATTGCTCAGGGCCCGGTCAGCCATGATTTTTGAAGCTCTCAGTTCATCACGACGATGAATCAAGTAAACCTTCGAGGCAAATTTTGTTAGGAATGTTGCTTCTTCACAGGCTGAATCTCCTCCCCCTATCACAGCGACCGGAACGTCCCTATAAAAGGCCCCATCACAAGTCGCACATGAAGTGAGTCCATGACCGATGAGTTTTTCTTCACCCTCGAGCCCAAGGTGTCTGGGAGCTGCACCAGTAGCGACAATGACAGTTTCAGCATCGTACTTATCTTCGCCACAAATTACCTCAAAGGTAGAACCATTTTTTCCGACAGAATTCACTTTCTTATATTCGACTCTGGCTCCGAACCTTGTCGCCTGTTCCTGCATATGCATCATGAGTTCTGGACCCATGACCCCCTTCGGAAAGCCAGGATAATTTTCAACCTCCGTCGTAGTCGTTAATTGTCCTCCTAACTGATCTCCAGCCAAAACGAGCGGTGATAAATTCGCTCTTCCTGTATAAATTGCCGCCGTCCAACCGGCGCATCCTGTTCCTATAATAATAACTTTTTCCATGAACCTTTGAGTATGGCGATAATTGCCCTCAGGTCAATTCGAGTTAGAGCCAATCTGTTAANACAAAATTTCCTCTATTTGCTGATTGGATAGAAAATTGCCAACTAATGGCTGNGAAAAGTTCTCCTGCGACTGTTGCCAGGTAGCCAGGACACCATCAGGAGTNATCAGAGTCGAAACGTAACGGCTACAACCGGTCCCATGAGGTGATACAAACATAGGCTGATGTGAAGAAATTCGTTCAATATTAGGAAATGATTCATCATACCCAGCGGCCATTCCTCCAATTTCCTCACAAGAAAATCCACGCGGTCTTGTTACACCAAAGTNACTCTGTTTCAGAGATCGCAAACATTCAGCTCCATCATAAAAATAGATCGAGATNGGAGNAATNTCGGAGAAAAAACCCAATGCAGGGACCTGTAAACGTTCAGTGATTCGGGTACATGCAACGTCCCATGAATTCCCACGCGCCAATACATTAAAGCTTTTAATCTTAAATTGACCCTCTTTAGATTCCCTAATAGCAAGACCAGTATTTGAACTTGCCCATGTGTATGGGTGACTGCAAAACAATATTGCTCTNTGTTCATGGTCTCCAGGAACCTGAAATGATACCGGATCCTTTACATGTAGAGAACCCAATTCATGACTGCGAATGGCTACTGAAACGGATGATGGATCTAGTCCCATAATGGAAGCAGATTTGATAACATCAACGTCCCATATCCCGGTCCCTCTTTTTTGATAATCAATAATATCTGAAGGGTAATTTCTGTCTTTTTCCGTTGATAAAAATAATTCAACGCCGTCAGGTCCTGCAACTAATGAAGTTCCCTCGATAGAAACAACTTTGTCAGTTCCGTTTTCTAATTCTTTTTTGGTAAATGATCTCTTTTTCTCCCATGGACCTAGTACTGAATTAGAAGAAAAAATTGCCAACTCAAGACCACGCTCACCGGCACCGACTCCGGTCCTAGAATCACCATGGTTCCGGTAACGGCCACATAACCAGAAAACCCCATCGCCATCGCATATCACATTGCCTCCTCCGAACCAGAATCCTTCAGATTGGTCCTTAGGTTCAACTAAAATTGTTGCTCTTTCCTGATCTATTAAAGCAAATGCGAGTCTTTGAAGTCGTTCTTTTATTTCTTCTTCCATCTAAAATGGTCCCTATTATTAAGAATTTAACTCCTCATTGACTGTAGGCATAATATCATCGAGTTGAGTAACGGTTTTAAAATATGAGGAGCATTGGGTATTTGCTAACAATTTAATTAAAGGCTCCCAAAAATGCACTCCAGAATCATCTATCCTATCAAAAAGAATTATGGGTTTTCCCCTCATCAGGGGATCATCGGATTCCTTTAGAAGCAACAATGCTAGTAATTCCTGGAGCGTGCCTGCACCGCCCGGGAAAATTACGAACGCATCTGATCTTTCAATCATCACCTCCATCCGGGTATATATGTCTGGCCTAAGCCAAAAACTCGACAACCCATCAGGCAGTCCCTCGAGTCTTATGATGTGAGGAACATTCGATCCTCCGGTCCAACCCTCAGCATCTACTGCTCCACGGACCACGGACCCCATCACCCCAGTCCTGCCCGCACCCGAAACGCAACCATAACCTGAATTTGCCATCTGCTGACCAAGCTGATAACCATCATCCAGATAATTCTGATCTTTAATAGTAGCAGAGCAAAAAACACAAACATTCCCTAATTGTCCTTTCAAAGGAGGAGATTCATAAGAATATATTTCGTCTGTCTGATCCTCATTCGCAGAATGTCTTTCTGGATCAGGGATTCCTATTTCACGGACCCTATTTAAAACCTCTATAACATTCTCCGGTTCATTTACGGCAAGGAGAAAATCTCTAAAGTCCTGAGAAATAGTACCTAATGATCTCAGATGATTCAGAACATTGAAAAAAGGATCCCAAGAACCGTCTCCGTTAAGAACCACGGTCCCTTTTCCTTTGAGTTTTTCGTCCATGGTCTGATAGCCAACAAATATCGAAACTGCCTTGAAAAGCTCTTCAAGAGTCGCGCCCGGAGTAAATACAAATGCATCCGAGCGAATAATTTGATCCTGTATATTTGATAATGTTACAGACTTATCCCCGTTCGAGTTACTTATGTCCCAACCCGAAGAAAAAAGAAGATAGAGGAGCTTGGCTCTCGGTTCTCGGGAAGGATCCTTTTCACCTGCGACTCGACCTGAAAGAAGAACATTGGGCATAAGAATTAAATACTGATATGAAATGCTAAACTAAGTAGCTGAGATTTTTTCTGTTTATCATTTCAATGCATAACAAACCATTTATTACCACATCTGCAATCTACAGAATAACAAAAACCAATCCTATCCGCTCCCTCAATGATATTTTTTGTCAGTCGCTATATTTATTTTCAGGCAACTTCTTCTTCATTGAGTAAATCCAATTCGACTCTGAGATTATCTATAATAAATTTTTGACGGTCCGGGGTATTTTTCCCCATATAAAATTGAAGCATTTCAGATTCTGATTTATGGCGATCAATGATCACCGGATCCAATCTAATCTCCTCACCAATGAATGCTTTAAACTCACCAGGTGATATCTCACCCAATCCTTTAAAGCGCGTTATTTCAGCTCCCTTTCCACAGGCCTCTATGGCCTCTTGTCTTTCCCTTTCGTTATAACAATAAAATTGTTTTTGTTTGTTCCGGACCCTAAAGAGAGGAGTATCAAGTATATACAAGTGTCCCTCACGAATGAGTTCACGAAAGAATTGGAGAAAGAACGTAATTAATAAAAGTCTAATGTGCATACCATCAACATCAGCGTCAGTGGCAAGAACAACATTATTGTACCTTAAACGCTCGAGCCCGTCCTCTATATCAAGAGCATGCTGGAGCAGATTAAATTCCTCATTCTCATAAACAACTTTCTTAGAAAGACCAAAACTATTGAGAGGCTTGCCTCTCAATGAGAATACCGCCTGGGTATCAACGTCACGGGCCGTCGTTATAGAACCACTGGCACTGTCTCCCTCAGTAATAAATAGCGTACTTTCATTAGCCAATTTATTTCTGTCCCCATAATGGACCCTGCAGTCCCTAAGCTTCTTGTTATGAATTTTAGCTTTCTTTGCCCTTTCCTTAGCCAATTTGCGTATTCCCTTTAGATCCTTCCTCTCCTTCTCTGCACGCTGTATTTTCTCCAGCATTGCTTTTGCCGCATCAGGATTGCGGTGCAAATAATTATCGAGTTGGTCCTGAACAAAACCTACTATCCAACCGCGAATGGCAAGACCATCCTTGGGCGCTGTATGAGTTGAACCCAGCTTAGTCTTTGTTTGTGATTCAAATACGGGCTCTTGGACCTTAACACTAATCGCTCCAATGATTGATTGTCGAATATCACTAGGATCAAATGTTTTCTTAAAATGATCTCTTACAGTCTTTACAACTGCTTCTCTAAAGGCTGCCTGATGAGTTCCTCCCTGTGTCGTATGCTGTCCATTGACAAAGGAATAATATTCTTCTCCATACTGGCTGGAAGAATGAGTAATAGCCACTTCTATATCTTTGCCTATTAGGTGCGCTACCGGATAAAGCGGTTCCTCATTAAGATTCTTTTCAAGAAGTTCCTTCAGACCTTCCTTGGCCTTGTATTTCTTACCATTAAAAATAAGTGTTAGGCCCGAATTAAGATATGCATAATTCCACAGCATATTTTCAATGAACTCTTCACGCCATTTAAAGTCATTAAAGATATCGTCATCCGGTGTGAAGCTAAGAAAAGTTCCGTCAGAAGATTTAGAGCTTCTCGCTCTTTGCATCTCATTTATAACTTCAGCCTTAGAAAAAGTAATTGATTTGGTCTTCCCTTCGCGAAAAGCCTGGACCTGAAAACTTTCCGAAAGAGCATTCACAGCCTTAATGCCAACCCCGTTCAAACCAACTGATTTCTGAAAAGCTTCCGAATCATATTTTGCTCCGGTATTAATTTTCGCTGCACAATCCATTAACTTACCAAGAGGAATTCCTCTACCAAAATCACGCACAGAGATAGAATCCCCGTCCAATTTCACTTCTATCACTTTTCCATGCCCCATAACAAACTCATCAATACAATTATCAATGACCTCTTTAAGTAATACGTAAATTCCGTCATCAGGAGCTGAACCATCACCCCTCTTACCGATATACATCCCTGGTCGGAGGCGAATGTGCTCTCTCCACTCAAGAGTCTTGATGTCTTCTTCCGTATATTTTGTTTTGGCCATCTATATATGAATTTTGAAATCTATTAATAAATAATTCAGATAACTTAACTAATAGCATGAAATATAAAGACTATCAAAATGGATAACCGATCTGCAAACTACATATCAGATGCATTTTATTGATCCAAAATAAGAAAAAGTCGCAATACTTAAGCATTGATCACATTGTCGAACTTTACAGGAACAATATCCTAGTAAAATTATACTTATGGACAATAAATCCACAGGTAAGAAACACCAGTCCGGTAGAGCAAACGGATACCTGACTGCGATCCTGCTCGCTGCGCTAATTTACATGGCGACGGTCCAAGTCAAGGCCTGGTGGTCAGGTCAATCGGCAACAAAAATTACTCCACGAGCTGTTACTCCAAGGGCAGAACTNGGTGAAGATGAGAAAGCAACTATCAATCTCTTTGAGGAAACCTCACCGAGCGTTGTTTTCATTACTACAATTAATCTGAGACGCGATTTCTTTAGTACAAACATTTATAAAATACCTGCAGGAACAGGTTCAGGATTCATCTGGGACAGGGCAGGACATGTAGTGACCAATTATCATGTCATCCGAGGAGCTGATCAGGCAAAAATAACCTTATGGGATCAATCCACATGGGATGCAAAGTTAGTCGGTGCCGAACCGGATAAGGATCTTGCAGTATTAAAGATACAAGCCCCTGACGAACGACTCAGACCAATTAGAATCGGTGAATCTAAAAATCTTCTTGTNGGGCAAAAAGCATATGCAATCGGAAATCCGTTCGGATTTGATCAGACCCTAACGACTGGTATCATTAGTGCACTGGGTAGGGAAATAGAATCTGTTACCAGAAGANCCATTACCGGAGTAATCCAAACCAACGCGGCAATTAATCCAGGAAATTCTGGTGGGCCCCTATTAGATAGCGCTAACAGGCTAATCGGTATCAATACGGCAATTTACTCNCCGACAGGCTCTTATGCAGGGATTGGATTTGCTGTTCCCGTGGACACAGTCAACAGGATNGTTCCTCAGCTCATAGAGTTTGGNAAAGTTATTAAACCNGGACTCGGAATTAACATTGCCCCTGATTCTTTCGTGAGTGGCAGAATGAATGAATCCGGAGTTCTGATACTCAATATTGTTAAAGGAGGAGGCGCAGAAAAAGCGGGTCTGAAACCAACTACTCAATCAGCGAACGGACGAATATTNCTTGGAGATTTAATAAAAGAAATTGANAACAAAAAGGTTAATGATTCNTCTGACCTTTTNCGTCTCCTAGATGAAAAGTCCGTTGGTGATAAAGTTAATGTCACTATCCAAAGAGACGGAAAAGAAAAGAAAATAGATGTGACTCTAGGAGNTCTTAAAGATTAAATAGAATTTAGTTTATTNAAATTCTCTGAACCCAAACTGGTCTCCAAGTGACAATGAATCATTTAGTTTGAGAATCCCTCCTGAAGTGGTCGGATCAGTTAGGCAGGAAGCCGCAGAACAGACTCCCCAACGAAGACTTTCATTGAGGCTCTTCGCTTCATGCATTCCCATTATAAAACCAGCCGCAAAAGCATCCCCTGCACCTGACGCGCCTCGAATCATTTCATCAGGCAATTGGACTGAACCTTGTGAAACCTCATTNCCATCCGAAGATGCCACAACAACGCCGCTCGCTGAATGTACAACGACATGGTCTCTGACACCAAGTTCGAGGATTCGGCGAGAAGCATCCATTAGCGAGGCAGGATCATTCTGATCGAAGACTAATCCAAGTAAGGATCCCGCCTCAAACTCATTAAGTAATAAAATATTCACTTCGGGAATTGAAGGGAGAACCACGCTCTTAAAGTCTCCGAGCTGAGCACTGACAAGATCAACCACAGTGAGGAACCCTAGGGATCTAGCTTCATTCAGAAGCTCACTGGCACCGGTCCTTCCATNATCCAGTTTGTCCAGGGATTCCAGTAAAAGTAAGTACCCAAGATAAAAGAATTTTGNATGGCTTCCAGAAAGGTTTACATNACTNCGTTTGAGNTATGCATTAGCACCNACNTGATGGAAGAAAGTCCGNCTTCCGGTAGATTCGACCGACATAGCATCAGTGTAAGAAGTCGGAGCTTCAGAGGTGACTGAGAGTCTATCAGTATTTATCCCTAAATTAGTGCAATCATTAATTATCCATTGACCATCTTCATCATCTCCAACTAAACCTGCAGCTTGAAGAGCAAAATCAGCACCAAGAATGGACAGATCCTTCAAAACATTATATGGACCACCGCCATTTGACTTTGATTGGGAAAGAATAAATGAAAGAGCATCCTGATCAGGGAACGCGTCAATGAGCTTCACATGATCAACGATCCAGTTACCGGCCGCAAGTATTCCGGATCGCTGTGATTGTTGTTTGGAGCTCATGATTCACCTATAATGAATTAACTTCAATGACCTGATTTAATTCCTGGGACTGAATTGCCGCTGCAAAAAGTCGATGACTTAATAGTGCCTCATCCGGTGTGACACAACCAAAGCATCCATTAAGGTCATCATCACGCTCCGCAAAAAATGATGCCCACATCTGCATTAGGATATCAGGAAATCCGGGCTCAAAAATTCCACCGGTAATAGTCTTAAAGGGCGTATCAAATCCAAGGTCAACCCGACGCCATTCCTGCTCTTTAGCACGGGAAAAATTCCAAAGGGTCCGTGGTTCCTTAGTACTAAAACGGGCACCCCCATCAGTTCCCAGAACCTCTATGTACCAAGTATCTGTTTCTCCGGGAGCCATTCGTTTCATTTCGAGTCGCATCGGAATTGGTTCGGCACCATCAACATCAATCCAGGAATGAAGTAAAGCATTGTCCCAAGTGTCACAAGATCCACCTGGCCTCTCTGGATATCCTTTTTGCAATTGAGCGTATACTGAGCGGGGCTCGAAACCTAATCTGAAGGGAACATGGCATACATGCATACCAAGGTCCCCCATTACACCTATCTCACCACAAGCCTTTGACTGACGCTTCCAGTTCGCGGCCTTATCGGGATCCAAATCGCTTCCATGATGAAAACCTGAACGCACTTCCAAAATTCTCCCCACTTCACCGCTCCTTGCCACCTCGTATACTCTCTGAGCACCAGGAAAAAAAGGAAATTCCGAACTGCAGCGGACGAACTGGCCGGAACCTTCAACGGCCTCATGAATTCTTTTTGCAGAATCAAGATCAATTCCAAAAGGCTTTTCAGCCAACAGATCCTTTCCAGCATTAAGCACATCAATGTAAATCTGCTCATGCATGTTATGTGGAACAGCAACGTAAACCACATCAATTTCAGGACAATTAAGAAGATCCTGATAATTCTCAGTTAATAATTTGCACGTTGGAACAGAATCGAACCATTTCAGAGCTTCACTGTTAAGATCAGCGACTGCATATAAGGACGGGTTAACCTTGCTGTCATTAATGACAAACCAACGCCCAAAGGCACTGGCAACTTCACGCCCCATGAGTCCGCCTCCAATGACTCCAACATTAATGTTTTTGGACATACTTAAACTTCTTCAATCATCTTCAATGCCTGCTCAGCACTTACACCGTCATGAACCACTGCCATGAGAGCACGGGTAATACCTGCAGGATTTTCATGTTGAATAACATTGCGCCCATAAACGATTCCTGAAACTCCCTGAGCAATAATGTCCTCGGTCCTCTTTAATATTTCAGCATCAGAGACCTTTCCTCCGCCCCTCACAAGTACCGGAACATCACCGGCTATCTCAACGACACGATGGTACACTGAAACATCGTCCGTTGGATCAGCTTTAATGATATCGGCACCGAGCTCAACTGCCTGTCTCACGAGCGGAAGGATCTTTTTTTCATCGCCATTGACTGTGTATCCTCCAGAATCCTCATTCGGTCTGAATACCAATGGTTCGACCATCATCGGCACCCCGTAATGATCACATTCAGGTTTCAATTCAAGAATATTATCTATGCACTGTGCGTGAACTTCAGGAGCGTCCGGAATTTCAAATAGGTTCACACAAACACAAGCCGCATCTAACTGGACAGCTTGAAGGGCAGCATCAGCTATGACACTACTAAAAGAAGTGTCCGGAAGTTCCTTGCCATAAATATTAGCAACGTCCACACGGAGGACCAATGACGGCTTCTGTCTCCCGGGAACTGACTGTAGATGTTTGGCCTGACCAACCGTTAATTGAACAGCATCAGGGCCTGCATTCACTACTGTAGAGATCGCTTTGGATGCGTCTTCAATACTGCCTAAGAAACCATATTGGTTGAAAAATCCATGGTCGATAGCCACGTCAAAGCAACGTCCTGAATTCGCATTAAATAGGCGTTTTAATCTATATTCTTTCATTGGTTTTATTCTCTTATCTTAACCCTAAAAAATAAAAATACTCAAATTCTCTTCTCTAACGTATCTACATTATACAAAAGCACAAAAAAACCCAACCCTCGGGAGGGTTGGGTAAATTGATCTTATTTCCATAAAGAAAAAGAATAAACTGGCAACGACCTACTCTCACGCAACCTTTCGTCACACTACCATCGGCGCTGCAATGTTTCACTTCCGTGTTCGGGATGGGAACGGGTGGTTCCATTACGCTATGGTCACCAGAATCCACTATTCAAAGGTAAATCTAAGATTTATTTAAATAGTGACCTCTGGTAGCCAGAAATGTAATTTCTGAAACTACTAAAATTTTGTTAATTTATCAAAGATCAATCAGTGGGATTTAAATCCAATTCACTGACATCTGCATACTGGTAGAACTTTCCGAAAGTTTATATCCAAAGACCTTTGCCAAACAGCACGGGTCAATTCACAAAAATGTGAAAACGGAGGATAGTGAAACAAGTC
>PAPL01000052.1 GCA_002708885.1 Verrucomicrobiales bacterium
TCTTAAACAATTCTTTAGAAATTTTGTCTGCCAAGTTTTTCACAAGTTATTCACAAATTTTATTTGCGAATAACAACTAACAGCTAAACCCATCAAATCGGCTCAACAACTATACGTGAACCCTCATGCTTAGTCACAATGACGTCAGAGCCTGAATCAATAAAAGCTCCATTTGAGACAACATCGACTCTTTTATCATCAATGATCGCAGCACCTGATGGCTTAAGATCAGTAGCAGCCGAGCCAGTCGAGCCAACCAACGAACCGCTTTGCCTATTATCTTCACTCACTCCAATTGCAGGACCATTAGATTGAACCTCATTAAGTAACATCCAACGGGTCACTGGAAGCGTTGACATGAACCTCATTAAAAATAAAGCAATAATCAATGCTCCACTAACTGCAATCAGAATATTAATGATTGGCCCACCCAACAAATCTCCGAGTGCAGAAAAATTCACTGAACCGTCCCAATTAAGGTCAAGAGGATCAACCATCGAATATAACAATGAACCAATTACGCAAACCACTCCAAGTAAGCCGAAAATCAAAAGACCCGGAAAAACAAAAATCTCCAATACCAGCAGAATAATCCCTAGGATAAATACCCCAACCGCTTCAAAGCCAGCCATGTAACCGGCAACGTTGTGACCGAAGAAGAACAAAGCAAAACAAATAAGAGAAACAAATCCAGGCAGACCGAAACCGGGCACTTTTAACTCCATGTACGCTCCCGCAATGCCAAAGAGTAAGAGCCATGGCGCCAACTTAACTATCCAATCACCGACCAATTCAAAACCGAGCGGCTTGGCAACGACAATGTCTCCTTCCAGACCGGCCTTTTTAACAAGGTCATCCAGTGAAGAGGCTAAGTCCTTGGCGAAAATCTTCTTACCATTGATGACCTGAGTGGCCTCCCAGGCATTAAGGACAAGTAAATCATTTTCAGAATCTGGTTCAAAGGCATCCTCAAGAGTCAGATTACCCTCTTTGGTGATAACAGGCAGTTCTATTGAAAGCTCTGCCTTCGTATCGATGAATGCTTTCGCAATTGCCGGGTCATGGCCCTTCAATCGGGCCACATTATCAGCTGTGGAGACTATGTCGCTAAGAACCTTCTGTAGCATTGCCTCCGGAATGTCCTGCCCATTTCCCATGACTGGAGCAGCGGCACCGATCGTGCTTGGCTCATGCATATAGATATAATCAGTGGCAATTGCTATGAGAGCACCGGCAGACATCGCCTTCGGATTGACGTACGAATATGTAGGAACTGAAAGGTTCTGGAGATCTGCAAGCATAATCTCTTCGGTGTACCAAGCAATGCCCCCAGGAGTATTAAGATCAAAAATGATGGCCGAGGCTTTGTCCTCCTCTGCCTTCTTTATGATCCTCTGTATAAATTCAAACTTAGTTTTACGAATCAATGACTCCATTCCAATTGGGATGACGACAATTTGTCCCTGGTAACTCTCTAATCGGGTCTCTCCAAAAGCACTAGAATTAGCGCCCAACTCATTCAAGGCCTCTTCCTTATTTTCAGTATCCGTGTTATCAGACAAAGTAATTTCCGACTCCTCAATTATGACTGGCGGAGCCTTCATGTGTATAAATTCAGAAGGTAATTTTTCCTGACTTAATATCTCACCCACATTAGTGGCCTCTCCACCCTCAATCCCGAGAACCTCAAGGTTAGAACCCTTAACCAACAAATACTCTCCAGCTCTCGAAAACCTAACCCCATTAATACTCACTTCTTTTTCCTGATCACAAATGCCTTTCGCAAGTGCCAACCTGGACTGGTCTTCTTTGAAAATTTCGGATACATCATTAACGATATCGTAATAGCTCAAATCGGCGAACCTTTGAGGCAATGAATCAAACTTCCCCCTCCACTCTAATTTCTCGGGCTCTCCTCCAATTTTCGCGCCCTCATTGAAGTAAATTGTCCTGGATGACATCGCCGTCAGAGCACCAGCACCCTTGGCATTCACATTAATGAAACTAATTGTCTTGGTTTTTAACCTGATAAAGTCATCGATGAACCAGCGAACTTCGGAGGCAAGTCCGCCGGAACAACTAATATTAAGAATAACAGCAACCGGTTCAGACTCATTAATTTTCTCCAGCGCGTCTTTGAGATATTTGCCCTGATTCAAATCAATGAAAGAATGATCATTAATATCCAGAACGACCGTCTTCCCATCGAAATCAGATCGACCCGCCGATTCAGAAGAACAAACAGCTCCATTGAAGCTCCAGCTAATCAAAAATATTAAAATAATATTGAATGATTCTCTTTTAAAGAAATGACAACAATTCATAATCTCTTGCAATATAGTTCGCTCCCGACCAATAACAGTCAGTGAATTTCTTAACATATTATATTAAACATCTTATTAAAGAAAAACCAGACACTAGAATATCTTTCACCCATAAATGCCAATTCCAGAAGAAACAATTCAGCAAATTTTAGGTTCAACAGACATCGTTGAATTGGTTGAAAGTTATTTCCCTATACAGAAGAAAGGTCAGGACTTTTGGGCTGTCTGCCCATTCCATTCGGAAAAGTCACCCTCATTCAAAGTCAGCCCGTCGAGACAAGCCTATTACTGCTTCGGATGTAATGCCAAAGGCAATGCCATTGGGTTCGTAATGAATTATGAGAACCTGGACTTTCCTTCAGCAGTCAAGAGGCTCGGCGCCGGGGCCGGAATCACCGTGCAGGAAGACGAACAGAGCCCTGAAACTAAAAGAGAACTGAAAATAAGGAAAGACATAACAAAGATCAACAGAGACGCAAGCCGATGGTTCCACGAATACCTGATGAGGAGCCGATCCGAGGACGCCTCCATCGCAAGAGACTATCTAAAGGACCGTAACATTTCGAATCAAATAGCCAAGGATTGGCAAATTGGATTTGCGCCTGCTAACAGTAAAGAGTTCTCAAGCTGGGCCCGCAAACAGGGATTCAGTGGCGCACTCATGAAAGAAAGCGGCCTCATGTCACTACGCGATGAAAACATCCCGCAAAAGGGCCTTTACGCCAGGTTTAGAAACCGAATTATGTTTCCTCTCAATAATGATTTCGGAGAAACAATTGCCTTCAGCGGAAGGACCATGGACACTGAGTCAAAAATCGCAAAATATGTTAATTCTCCCGAAACGTTAATCTTTAAAAAGAGCAACGTCTTTTTCGGTCTAGATAAAACTAAGAGAGCCATAGCGAAGCAGGAATCTGTCATAATATGTGAGGGGCAAATTGATCTGATCCGTTGCTACGAAAACGGAATAGAAAATATAGTTGCCCCGCTCGGAACAGCGTTCACNGAAAATCACTCAAGGATTCTTAGACGATTCACCGGAGAAAGAGGCGAGGCCTTGCTTTGCTTCGACTCAGACAGTGCCGGCTACAAAGCCGCTATCAGGGNATACAATGAACTTTCATCTGCAGGCATTTATGTACGAGCCATCNAACTCCCGCCTGACCAGGATCCTGACTCACTAATTACCAATGAGGGGACAGATGAATTCATAGAAAGAATTAACACCGCTAAACCTTTCTACCTTTTCCAAATTGAAACACTCTCCAAAAGCCTGGACATGCACGACCCCAAAGACAGGGTACGGTTCGCAAATGAAATATCACCGTCCATATCAGTCATTAAAGATTCTGTAGCGAGGGAAACCATGATCAACGATGTGGCAACGAGGCTCGGCATATCGGCGGAAGATTTTCGTAAAAGAGTAGCCTCTTCGACTAAAAAAGAATGGAAAATAAGATCAGACAATGAAGGGCCCATTAATAATCAAAAACAAATATCCGATCATAATATCCGAATATTAATCAAGTTGGCNCTGACTGATGAGGACACCCAAGAGTGGATTCGCGATTCAAGAAATGATCACATTCCTATTCTTCAAACCAACCCTGAATCCGATACAATAATTAAGATTTGGAAAAGTCCCCCCACCTCAGTTTCNCCTGAAGACATTAANGCCTATATCGTCGCTAACNTACCGGAAGATCANGACTTAATGACCGGCNTTCTTATTGAAAAAACAGCCCAATTGACTTTCCAGGANGCTCAGAGAGCTGTCATNAGGCTTAAAATTAAAGACCTCCAAAATAAAATCGACGCAAACAAAACAAAAGTAACCCAAGCAAACCTCTCAAATCNTGAAATAATCGAGATAACTGCNAAAGTTGAGNCTCAAAGAAAAGAATTAGTTGATTTCAAAATAGCCCTAGAGAATATTGCTNNCACACGGGAATGAATTAACTAGAGTTTCAAGAAAAATCATACTGAATACTCCTCCTCATGGCGGGAAAAACCTCCTCAAAAAACAAAAAGTCCACCAAAAGAACTGCTACAAAAAAAAGCAGTTCCGCTAAAGGGTCTACACGAGCAACTCGCTCAACGAACTCGAAAACTTCGGCCAGAAAAGCGAAGCCAAAAAAAGGGACACCTTTAATCAAAAGAAAAAGCCCTAAGTCAAAATCAAAGAAGACATCAACTAAAGAGAAAAAAGTAGCTCCCAAAGAAAATTCATTGCCACCAATCGAGATGGAAAAGGTCCAGACAATTAAAGGGATCATTGAATTACCAAAAAGAAGAAGAGGAAGACCAACTAAAGAGGAAGAGGATCTAAGGACAAAGATTCTAAAAGAACACGGAATCACTGGAGACCCTCGCGTCAAAAGACCAAGGGGACGCCCTCGCAAAGATCAAAGCAATCAGTCCCTCCTCACAGTCAACGGAATTCCTTCAATTCAAAACAATTCGGGAAAACCTCTCGATATCGATTCCCCACAAATTCAAGACAAGTTGAGGCAGCTAATTAATTTAGCGAAAGAGCAGGACTACCTGACATTCGATGACATCAACGAAATTTTATCAAATGACGGCAAACAAGCTGTCGCGCTGACAGAAGCTGTCATATCGCGGCTCAATAATATGGAGTTTGATATTATTGATGCCTCTCAAGTCGATAAGGTCAGTGAAATCAGAAAGCAAAAACAGGAAGGCGGGCCCACCAAACCAGAAGCCAAATTGGACATTCTGGACGATCCTGTCCGCATGTACCTTAAGCAAATGGGGCAGGTGCCACTTTTGACAAGAGAGCAGGAAGTTGAAATATCAAAAAGGATTGAAACTGCAGAGCATAAGGCGCAGGGCCTTCTTCACCGATTCGGCTTCGCATCTGAACTATATTTGTCACTAGCGAACAGACTCTATGAAGGCAAAGAGCGATTTGATAGAGTAATTCTGGACAAGGAAATCAATAGCCGTGACCGGTACATGAAATCCCTCAAGAGGCTAATCAATCAAGTCACAGACACAAGCAGAGAAGCTGACACGATTTACGAACAGCTACAAAAACCAAAGGTCAGATCCAGAAAAAAACTCGAAGAAGAATTCGAAAAACTTATTAAAAAGTTAAACAGATCCTATAAGAGATTCCATTTCAAGGAAACTGTAATAGAAGATTTCCTGGATTCTAGCCAAGCCCATCAAAAAGAATTTCTAAGGCTAGCAAAAAAACAAAACGACTCTGAAGAGTTTGCAAAGTTCTGTGTTCGCGCATGGCAAAGCCCAGACGAATTCAAGACCAATTACAAAGAGCTAAGAAAATGGGTAAAAGCCGCAATTTCTGCCAAAGCTGAAATGGTTGAGGCAAATCTCCGCCTAGTCATATCCATCGCAAAGAAATACACTAACCGGGGACTTTCCTTTTTGGATTTAATTCAAGAAGGAAACATGGGACTAATGAAAGCAGTCGAAAAGTTTGAATATCAGAGAGGTTATAAATTTTCGACCTATGCGACTTGGTGGATCAGACAGGCAATCACCCGTTCAATTGCTGATCAGGCAAGGACCATCCGGATCCCTGTACACATGATTGAAACGATCAACAAACTGATGCGTGTCCAAAAACAGCTCGTCCAGGAATATGGCCGTGAACCAAGTGCTGATGAAATCGCTGAAGAAATCCATCTTCCAGTGCAACGCGTCAGAGCAGTCCTCAAAATGGCTCAGCAACCGATCTCATTGCAGGCACCAGTCGGAGACAGTGACGACACAAGTTTTGGTGATTTTATCGAGGACATCACTGCAGAGAACCCCATGGAATCCACAGGTTTCGCAATGCTGAAGGACAAAATTAAAGACGTCCTTGATACGCTCAGCGAAAGAGAGCGGGCAGTATTAGAACAAAGATTCGGTCTCTGCGATGGCTATAGCCGGACCCTAGAAGAAGTCGGAAAACAATTCGAGGTGACTCGTGAAAGGATCCGCCAGATAGAGGCTAAAGCTCTAAGAAAAATGCGGCACCCTACCCGCATACGTAAGCTCGAGGGCTTCATTGAAATGTCCTACATGTAAAAAACCTAGTTGCCAAACGGCAACAAGGTTTCCAGTAGTTGCTGTCCTCCCTTGAGAAATTGTGAAGGCAACTCAATGCCCTCCTCAACCAACCCTTTCAGAATATCGTTAATCTCGATTTCAATTCCCAGCTCTTGTGCTGCGCGCTTAATATTTGCCATCCCAAATATTCCTCCGGATGTTGCGTCATCTCTCATCAAAACATCAAAAATATTAACGCCTTTATCTTTCGCTGTATTAGCCAAAAGATTGACCGCCTCTAAGGCTTTTTGACTTGCACCCATAATGTCACCCCAAAGACCGGCACCTCCGAAATTGAAAAATTGACGCCTAATGTCAGCCGTGTATGGATCCGCNGAATCTCCTTCGACGTTNGCNACNGCCCANATNAATCCCTCCGGCGGCTTTGNAATATCCCTNTCTGANGTTGAAAANACCTTCTCAAAAGCATCGTCCCTGCTGTACTGGAAAACATTTGTTATGATTTCTTTTTTCAATAAAGGGACCCACTTGATTGTCTCAGGAGTCACTCCAATCATATAAGTACCGCTCGANACTTTACCATCTTTGTANTTCAACTTNCCACTGAGGCAAGCAGTNCCAGAAGTTAANACATACACATGAAAGATGTCCCAGGACTGGTCGTCTCCATTCTCGAATGAAAGAGTAAAATCATTGAAAACAAGCTTTCTGAATTTACTGGATCCTAGAATTGCATCTATCCGGTCCAAAATAGGCATCGCCTCAATGCTTCCGTCCCTCAGCATNGCCTTTCCNTTTANGCTTTTGTCCTCACCGGCACCGGACAATTNAAGATCCACATCGATGGTNCCTTTTAATTTTTTTATCCAATCCTCCGCCAATATTTCTGAAGCAGGAACTTCTCTAATATTGCTTCGGATGTCCCATTCATTACCCGCATCATCGAATTCGACGTTACCGGAAACGCTCAATGAAGAGTTTTCATAAAAGCGCAAATCCGAACGATCAATGATTAAATTAAGGGGACTGATCCTAAGCTCAGCGTCAATTAATTTTAGCCGCTCGAACCCTCTTGGCCATAAATCGCCACCAGTGACCTTAATTTTATAAAAGTCTGAGGATGATGCCGGAACCGACAGCAGTGAGAACTTACGGCCCTCCAAATTAAGCCCTTCATCAAAATAATTAAAATTCAATTCCCCTACCCTGATCTGGTTAACCTCTAATTTGTTTGGAAGAAAATGACGCAGGAATCCACCGTTGCCGGACCCTGTTGTATTAAAATCATTAAATTGGTTCTGCTCTAACCTATCAGAGTCAATGAGAAGGTTAATACGGTTGATGTCCAACCCGACGACTTCCCATGCCCTCCTTTTGACCGCACCAATGTTTACCCTCGCTCTAATGCCATCGGCTCTGAGCTTGGAAAAAATTGCATCTTCATAGCCGTCTGCTCTTAGCTGATCAGTATCCACGGCCGTTCCCTGCCAACGAAATTCACCAAAATTGCTACTTACCTTAAGCTCTTTATTAAGGCGCTTCTCCAGTGCTATTTTGAATCTTTCGCTCTTCAAATAGTTGTTGATCAACAAAAAAACGACAAAAGAACAAATAACAAAAACGATAAATAGGCTGAGACCCAAGAAAAGTATGGTCCGTGCACCTTTGCGAAACCTATTTTTATCTGATATCTTTGTCTTAATTTCGGGCATCAGTCTAATCTTACAATACTCAGAGAGTAATACTTCACAATCATATACATTTTACCGTCACTAAAATAAACAACCCTCATTTGTACCAAGATCGTGTTAAGACTCAACAAGGTAAGTTATGCCATCAATGACAATAAAAATGAGGTGCACCTTATCAAGGATGCCTCAATTTCAATACCTCCTAGCAAATTCATGGCCATCGTGGGGCCTTCGGGATGCGGCAAAACCACATTACTGAAAATAATTGCCGGCATTAATGAAGAAAGCTCAGGCACAATTACCTGGAATGGAAGGGACCTCTCAGAAGATGATCTGAGCGCTTCTGAGGTTGGTTATGTTCCTCAGTTCAGCATAGCTTTCGACGAACTCACAATACATGAAAGTGTCAGCTATGCCTTAAGGCTACGGGTAGGCAAGAAACACATCGAAAGCCAAACAGACGCGGTCGCAACTATCATTGAACAGGTCGGCTTGAAGGAATTATCTGACAGGAAAGTTAAAGTCTTATCAGGTGGCCAAAAGAGAAGACTGAGCCTCGCTCTTGAACTTGTCACAAACCCAACACTCTTACTTTGTGATGAAGTGACCAGCGGACTCGATCCAAGATCAGAAAAAGAGATCGTTGGACTGCTACACTCCTTATCTCAAAACACCGAAAGAATAGTAGTTAATGTTACACACAGCCTGAACCATCTGGACCTTTATGATATCATCTTAGTCCTTTATGAAGGCCGGGTAGTCTATCAAGGTCCTCCGGACAAGATAACTCATTATTTCAGTGTAGAATCTGCCGAGGAAATTTATCCTCTACTAGGATGCAGAGAGCCACAAGAATGGGACAATTCCTGGAACAAGCATAAGCACTCATATATTCTCGAAGACCAAGAACCTAATGCAGAACGTGCACATTCCGTTATAAACACTACGCCAAGCGCCGCGTCCCAATTCTGCGCACTCATATCACGGAGATTTAAAATATTCGCACGAGACAAGACTCAATTAATTCTTCAGGCCGCAATGATCATCGGCTTCCCTCTTCTAGTGGTCGTTTTCGGACTCGATGGAATCTCCCAACCAAAGACACTCCCGACCGAAAATACCGGAAGCATCATTGAGCAATTCAATCATCAAGTGTCGGTCTCGGAAAGTCAGATCAAAACAGGATCCCTCATTTCAGGTCTAATAATGTTTCAAGTCATTCTATTAACGCTCATTGCTTCAAACAACTCAGCTCGTGAAATTGCTGGTGAACGTGAAATTTTCGAAAAGGAACGGTTCGGGGGTCTCCACACTGCTAGTTACATTGGAAGTAAAATCGCATTCCTTTCTATACTCGTTCTTATTCAATCAATTTGGATGGGCATATTTGTTCAAATATGCGTCCCTACTCTGCCTGGGTCTCCAATAACAAGGCTCTTGATCCTTTTCCTTGTGACGGCAGCTATGACATCAATTTGCCTAGGAATATCCGGTCTAATGAAGAATCCAGAGCAAAGCTCGTTAATGTCAATATATCTAGTAGGATTTCAACTACCTCTCTCAGGCGCAATACTGACATTACCTCATTGGTTAGAACCGATTTCCCGCCCATTCATTTCTGCCTTTTGGGCATGGTCGGCTAACCTAGACATTATGACTGGAGGTTATTTTGGGCAATCAATCCATGCCGTGACAGAAGAATCTTCTCTTCAACCACTGAATGTTTGCATCGCGTGGCTCTCAGTACACATTTTAACCGGAATATTTGCCGCTTATGCCGGAACAAAAAAGCCACAATGGTGATATAGTGGCTACAAATACACGTTAATCTACAAATTTGTAATTATACCACATCGATATATTGTTCTGTATTAATGGCAAGACGAGCACAGAAAGGGATNAATAAGCTACTNATTGCGATATTTGCTCTTGTTATCGTGGGAGTAGGATTCCTNATTGTTAATATAATTGGTAGCCCCAAAGATTCGATGAGGACNGTCACTCAGNTAAACGTCTCTGACTATATCAAAGAAGGCACTACACTCGCAGGAACCGAGGGCACAGTCACTGGTGTCGTTGCAGAAAANCTCAGATGGACTCCTGACCGTGGTGANATGATATCTGTTGCCGTTAATNTGGACAACAATCAAGAACTTTTGCCGATAATGGTCCCGCCAAAGTTCAAAGACATAAACATTGCAAGGGGAGATAAATTCACATTCAAAGTTGAAGTTGGCAAAGAACAGTTATTAATAACGAAGGACCTGAAACGNAGATAATCTTATGTTTTCNAATCTCAAAAGAAAATCCATTAATGCTTTTACCGNTGCCGTGCTAATTGCAGTAANTTTACCNGCAGAATCGCAAGTGCTCACTGGGCCGGCAGGCGATCAGTCATCNCANTCAACCACNACTAAGCCTGATGGAACAACTATCGTAAACAATGAACCTGCTCGTTCAAANCAGCCTTTCCTAGGNACAGATGTTCCAGTATTTAANCCTGGAACTGAAATCTTCAGTTGGGACGGACAGAATTGGAACATTAACAATAACAGGTTAATGCGAGCAAGATTTGAGAAATACCTTAATGCGCCTGCTGACAATTCTGATGATGACAATGAATACAGAGCCATCATAAAGACTATTCTTGATGAACTTTCTCCTCATAAAAAAGGAACCGGCCACCTCCAGCGCGCTGTAGCCCTATTGCCAAGAGCATCAAATTACCGGATAGACTCTAACCTTTGCGATTCACTCTCTCAGGCCATACTCGGCGTTTATTACGGCCAAAAAAACGCTGTGGCATTAGCCAGATCCAACAAGGCACTGGAAAAAGAAAAAAAATTATTACATTGGAACGTAGAAGTGGCCACGTCCGAAAAGCTAATTGATGAGGCCAAAAGGAGGGGCCAATCTAACAATCGAGGCCAAAACAATCGAGGTCAAAACAATCAAAGCCAAAACAATCAAAGCCAAAACAATCAAAGCCAAAACACACAGCAAAATACTGGCAAGCAAGTGTCTAATGCTGGAAGAGTCGCCGGTTATCTACAAAGGCTTGCAGAGATCGAAACTCTCCGATTAGCTAACAAGGCCAAGATCGGAATATCCGAGGTTCAGGCAAAAGTCGAATATCAAGCACTGATCCTACAGTTTTCTGTGCAACGGAGGTGGGAGCATGTTCTCATAGCATCAAGAATCTACAGACGCTTGTTTAAGGATGGCGATGGAGTCATTGATATCAAAAAGGATTCAGACGCAGACAAGATGCTTGCTAAAGGGCTAGGCCTGAGCCCGACCGTAACATCTTTGGATATGTTTGCCAGTGAAGTCATTCGTGACGTGGATGAAGGAGTCATTGCTTTTGAGTTCCTGGCAGAAAAAAATGAACTTGAGACCGCCTCTAAAAGACTCGCTGAATCATTCTTTGTAGGAGAATATCTTCCTAAAATACGAACCCTCGACCGTGAAAATAAACAGAAAGTCCAATACTTCGTTCGTGATGCCGACTCTCTGCTAAGTGCGATGGAGGTCCGCGATTACGAGACAGCCTCGAAAATCATTGAAAGGATGAAAACCAAAGCCGTTGATTTCAACTACTCCAAAGCAAAGGCTGGCGTTGAGTTTTACACCACCTTGAGCAACTCAAGTTTATCCCAAGCCAAAATAGCCGCTCAGCAAAACGAGATGGAGGAATATAAACGTCAGATGCAGATTGCCATTGAGGCTTGGCCTCTGAACCCCAAAATCAAAGAACAGAATGAGCTCTTCGCCTCAATAGCTGACATACAGGTCACTACTTTAAATGAACTCGACACGCTCCTTGCGCAGGGAAATAACAGAGAAATAATGAAAAATAGAGGCCGATTCATAGCCGCAGCACACAATGACCCCAAGAGGTCAGAGCAATTGGACAAAGTTCTCAATAACGTCCTGAGCCTCGAACAGGAAATTGCTAAAATTAAAGGGTTGAGAGAAAACAAGAACCCATGGGGCGCCTGGGAAATTGCCAGACAGGCACAAGAATCTTACAGCAATGATAATGACCTGCTTAAATTATCAGTTCAATTAAATGAAGAAGTTTCTTCTTTTGTGCATGTCCTTAAAAAAGCTGAAAAACTCGAGGAACAAAACCATTCAGGGATGAGCCTCACTTGGTACCTCAAAGCAAAAGACATTTACACTCAAAGCACTTATGCAAATGACGGAATAAAAAGATTACTCGACCACATATTACCTTCCTCNACTGAACCCTCTATTTCTAATCCTGAGAAGGAANCCACAACTGCTCANCCCCTCAATTTTGATTGAGAATCATAAAATAAAACTGTCAGCTATTTTTATTATAATTCCGCATNAGTCNCTTAAAACCCGAAACAGCATCCTTCAACCCGAATTGNAGAGCCCTCGCAACTAAATGATGCCCAACATTGAGTTCTGCGAGAAATGGTATTTCAAAAAGCCTCTCCAAATTAGCAGTTGTTATTCCGTGACCNGCATTCACCTGTAATCCTAGTTCATGAGCCACTGAAGAGGCACTCACCAGCCTCTGAATCTCAATATTAATTTCATTGCCTTCAATCGNATTTGCATATGTCCCTGTATGCAATTCGATCATGTCTGCTCCACAATTTACAGCGCTCTTGATTTGTTCGATTTCAGGATCAACAAAGAGGCTAACAGAAACTCCTGCCCCTTTTAATATATTGATAGTCTTAGCCAGATCTTCCTCTTGTGAAACAACATCTATACCTCCTTCAGTAGTCAGCTCGTGCCTTTTCTCGGGAACCAAACAAACGTACTTTGGTTTTATTTTTACCGCAAAATCGACAATCTCTGCAACATTTGCCATTTCAAGATTGAGCGGAACACCAAGCTGCTCTCGAAGAAGCGAAATGTCATGATCCTGTATGTGCCTCCTGTCCTCTCTGAGGTGAGCCGTTATGCTGTCAGCTCCGCCGCGAATTGATTCATTAGCAAAAAACAACACATCAGGCTCAGCATTTTTTTCTGTACCATACCTTGCCTGCCTAATGGTAGCTACGTGATCAATGTTAACTCCAAGCTTCAGATCAGACATGAGCCTTTACAAATATATGCTTCTTAATGAAGAAAATGTCTGTGACCGGTAAAGACCATGGCAACATCTCTTTCATCAGCAGCGGCAATGACCTCTTCATCACGTATAGACCCTCCGGGCTGGATGCATGAAGTGGCCCCAGCTTCCACCGCTGAAATCAGGCCGTCAGCAAAAGGGAACATCGCATCACTGGCAACAGAACTTCCATCTAGGGACAGGCCGGCTTCCTTTGCCTTCCACACAGCGATCCTGCAAGAATCAACTCGAGACATCTGTCCAGCACCGATTCCAAGAGTCCTGTCCTTTGCCCCAAATACAATTGCATTTGATTTAACATGTTTGCATACTCTCCATGAAAATTTCATTGCATCTATTTCATCAGCGCTTGGAGGGCGCACAGTTTTGACCTTCTCTTCTATGCCGTCCAATCCAAGAACCTTCGGGTCNGCATCCATTACCAACAGTCCACCAGGCGCTGAACGNATGACCGGCTGATTGATACCTTTCTGGAAAAATTCTTCAGCGACACGNATCAGCCTCAGGCTTTTCTTTTTCTGCAGTATGGCTCTTGCGTCNGCATCAAAGTCAGGAGCAATAATAATGTCTGTGAAAATTTCACCGATGACCCTCGCCACGTCCTCGGTGAGCGGCCTATTACAAACTATGACGCCTCCGAAGGGTGCCTGCTTATCTGTTTCAAAAGCTTTCTCCCAAGCCTCGCGCAAACCTTCACCTTCCTCAGCACATCCGACACCACAAGGATTGGTATGCTTTAATATTGCAACAGTAGGTCGTAAAAATTCGGAAATTAATTCCGCTGCCGCGGCAATATCCAAAACGTTAGTGTATGAAAGATCCTTGCCTTGCAATCTCGTAAAGTAATCAGAAAAGGAACCATACAGTGATGCCTCTTGGTGCGGATTCTCTCCGTACCTCAGCTCTGATGCGAGCGGTAGCGAGATACTATATCCACTGTCCGTTTCTTGTGACTGATTTAAATAATTACCAATTGTTTTATCATAGTCACCTGTCCTCAAAAATACCTTAATAGCTAGCCTCTCTCGGGTCTTAAGGCTCGTTTCGCCACCTGACGACTCCATTTCTTCAGCTACTACATCATAATCGGCACTGTCGGTAATAACGGTCACCGCATTGTAATTCTTGGAAGCGGCCCTAAGCATGGCCGGACCTCCAATATCAATTTTCTCTATGGCNTCAGAAAGTGTNACTCCTTCCTTTGCGATCGTNGCCTCAAATGGATAAAGATTAACTACAAGCAAATCGATCCTAGGAATATCATGCTCCTCAGCCTGGGNAGGGTCTTCAGGATGATCTCTTCGAAATAGTAACCCTCCATGAACTTTGGGATGAATGGTCTTTAGTCTTCCATCAAACATTTCAGGGGCACCTGTATAATCGGATATCTCTATGACCGGTATACCCTCGTCTGAAATAACTTTAGCTGTTCCTCCCGTTGAAAGGATTTCAACTCCTAGCTCATGGAGCCGTTTAACGAAGGGAATTAGCCCTTCCTTGTCTGAGACTGAGATTAGCGCTCTCTCTATTTTCATATGTAATATTGGAGATCTGCAGATTCCTAAAAAGATCGTCTAGAAGCAAGATCAAACATCCGCAAAGACGCAATAAGAGCGAAGTTAGCCACTCATATAGCCATATATGTCCAACAAATGAGTTAAATCGTCTATTTNCCCTTATTTTATAGCTAATACCGGTTGACACCTGAGTATCGCCAAATTAATATCCCTGCCCTCCAAATTAGGTAAATTAGTCACTATTAAGAAGATGAAGACATTCTCAGCAAAAGCANAAGACATTGACCGTGAGTGGTATGTCATTGATGCGGCTGACCAAATTTTAGGACAAGTTGCTGAAAAAGCAGCNTGTCTTCTGCGCGGTAAAGGTAAACCNATATTTACACCACACGTGGACACCGGTGATTTTGTCGTTGTCATAAATGCAGACAAAGTCCGACTCAGCGGAAGAAAAGAACAACAAAAAATTTACCACAGATATTCTGGATACGTAGGGGGCCATCATCAGGACACCCCTGAAACGTTACGTCAGAAGGCTCCTGAAAGACTCGTTGAATTCGCTGTCAANGGAATGATCCCAAGGAACCGTCTCGGGAGGCAAATCGCAAAGAAACTTAAAGTGTACCCTTCCGCAGAGCATCCGCACGAAGCGCAAAACCCAACTGCAATTAGCGTATAGCTTAGCAATTAACTAATTAAGAGATTTTACTCGATGAGTGACAATTCCACAATTAAATCCATAGGGAGAAGGAAAACAGCAGTTGCCAGGATCCAAATGAAACCGGGAACTGGAACAGTTACTGTTAACCAAAAATCGTTGGAGGAATATTTCCCAACAGTGGCACTTCAGAACAGCTTACTTCACCCATTTGAAATTGCCAATCAACCAAAGAGCTGGGATTTAACCGTTACCACAAATGGCGGNGGAACTACCGGACAAATCGGCGCCGTAAGACTTGCCATTGCCAGGGCCCTATTAAAGAACGACCCTGAACTCAGAGACGCCTTCAGAGCTGAGGGNCTTTTGACAAGAGACTCCAGAAAGAAGGAAAGGAAGAAAGCCGGACAGCCTGGAGCAAGAAAGCGCTTTCAGTTTTCCAAGAGATAATCATCTCTACAGNNTCTTAAGAAAGAGATTTCGGAANCTCACTGTTCCGGTCCCTTCGTTCCTAAGCACAATCTTTGATGGTCGAGGATCTTTCGACAGTGCACGGTTCTGCACTTCACCATTAACCTTAATCTCAGATTGNCCATCNGATATCCTGATCTCCATTTTGTTCCATTCCCCTTCCTCCTCGTTACNAACTTTAAACTTACTTGACCTAAAACCCAATGGATTCCCATCATCTGTAACAATTTGAGCCGCTCCAATCTTATAAAGATCTCCAGACCTTTGATTATATAGCTGAATCTCCAAATAACCCTGATCAGCCTCACCGGCAAAGATACCAACTCCACTGTCACTCGTCTGATCTAACAGCTTGTACTCAAAAGAAAATTCATAATTCAGAAAACTCCGCTTAGTAATAATTTCACTTGGAAATCCCTTGTTGGCTATAAGGTCTTGATCGTCAATTCTCCACGATTCATTAATGAGCCCAAGGCGCTTGCCGAATGCACGCCCCCCCAAGTTGCGACATTCCCACTCTTCGAAGTCTTTACCATTAAAGAGAGCAACTATGTGATCATTTTCAAGAACTCCAAAATTAAGTTTAGCTGAGCCGGCATTCGCCTTGAGCCAATCTAACCACTCATTGGCAGGCCCATGCCGCTCATCAGCATTGCCAGCTGCATAATAACCGAATTCCTGGCCTGTAATTTTCCGTAGAGACTCCAAGCTCCTCCATCTCAATCCAAAGTCATCATCACACATGAGAAGTTCAGCCAAGGGCATTAAACATTCTTTCCTTTGAAACTTCATAAATGCATTGGCACATTCCCATTTAATATGAGGATTCACATCATTTAATCTTCGCTCCATAAGAACCAGAGACTCTTTTCCTAACAGGCTCAGCAAGGTCTTAACCGATGAATAGCGAATCATATCGTTTTTACTGTTCAGTTTCTGCTTGAGAAATTCGATGTCTTTTGAAGTTGCGGTGACAGTTGCAGCTTCAGCAAATGCTCTCCACATACCACCCATAGAATACTGCTCTCTACCTTCAATCGAATTAAACAGGTCAAGCAAAAGGCCNGAGTGACGCCCCCTAATTATTTCGTAACTGAGGGCTCTTATCATAGCGTCAAATCGCTCTTTGTTATTTCGTTTGAGAATGCTCCTGATTCTAAATCCGGCCTCAGGCGTTGAACTTTTCAAAGCCTCCTTCAGGAACACTCTATCTATGACAGGAAAACTGGAAAGGCTCTGAGTCGCTCTTTCCCTTTTTGTAAAATCATCAGAATTAAGATCATGTAAGAGCTTGCTTAGCAAATCCGAGTTATGCTCCTGATTCAAAAGTCCGAGCAGTGTAACTACTCCATTACGGTCATCACTATAACCGTACTCAGATAACCGCTTATCTTTTGAGCTAACATTTGCTATTAGGCTTAGCGCAAAGGCTGAGTAAGAAATTAATCTCAATCGGAAATCTGTTAATGTTTTTGACATCAGATTTTTAAAACAACAAAGACTAGATCAAAGTGCATCTATTGTTAAAAGATTAAAATACCATTCAATAAGCTCTGCCCCAAAGAACAGCCAAATCATTGCACCAATGGCCAAATATGGTCCGAATGGAATTCTAGTAAACGCACTATCCTTGCCGAGAATTTTTGCTGGAAGGTTAGCTGATGTTCCGATAATTGAAGCCGCAAAAAGAGCAAAAAGGACCCCCTTCCAACCTATGAAAGCGCCAAACATCGCAATGAATTTCACATCACCAAGACCCATCGCTTCGCGCCTATATATTATTTGAGAAGAGACACCCTCAAGCGTCTTCCAGTCCTCAATNGGAATCTCCANGTCATCACTCACTACTAATTTATCGTAATATATAACTAGTTCACCTTCACCATGACACTTGCCGTTAATTTCAATCTCCGATGAATCTAAAACTATCTTCTCAGTTCCCACAAAGAATAAGTCTTCGAATGGCATCTTAACATCACCAACTATCAAAATTGGATTCTCTTTTCCCTCAATTACGCTCCAAGATGTCCCAGCTTCAGAACACAAAGATTTCTTGCCAAAAAGAATTTTTCCAAAAATAACAACCGAATATAGAATAACAAAACCGCAACCCGTGCCTGCGAGGGACCAGCAAACCGCACTGATACGCGAATATATTCCATCATAGGAAGAATTCTCCATTCCCATAAACTCATAAACAATCTCTGGGAAAATAAAGGCACATGCGACGGCTACTATGATTCCAATCTTATTAATACGATCAGGTATGATCTGATGTTCAATGTCAATGAACGAGGCACAAATCAGCAATGAAATCAAAGCCCAGGCAACCAGAACCACTTGTGGATTACCGTGATTTTTATTGTAAAAAACAGAATCAAAACTGCCTGCAAAGGTCAGCCACGCAGTCAAGAAAAGCACGGAAGTTAGTAGCTCAACAAAACAATATCTAAATGACACTCTAGCTGAACAGTTCTTACATTTGCCGCCCAGCAAAAACCAACTAATAATAGGTATGTTTAGATGCAATGGGATTTTATATTTGCAGCTAGGACAAAATGATCGCCTAGGCTCGTTAACTGAGAGCCCAAGAGGAACTCTATAAATTACAACATTAAGAAATGAGCCGACAGTAGCGCCAAGTACCGCCGAAACGATGGCTAAGAACATTGGCAGATCAATTACACCCATACTTTTAAAAAAGTCTCATATAAAACAAATATACGAAATCTAGGTCTATAATAGTTTGTCTTTCGGATACATCAAATTATTGAAGTTACTTCACCTCTAGACTTTACAAAGCTTTCTATAGAGCTTGAATATAGAATCAAGTGGATCAACTAAATATTGCAGACCGTAAATTTAATTCACGTCTCTTTGTCGGGACAGGAAAATTCCGCTCTAATGAGATTATGCGAGATGCCCTGAAGGCGTCAGAAACTGAGCTCGTTACCGTTTCCCTCAAAAGAGCAAACCTCAATGAAGAGCCTGATCAATTTGTAAATATTCTGGATTTTATAGATCCTGATCAATATTTAATATTGCCAAACACCAGCGGTGCAAATACCGCAGAAGAGGCCATTAGACTTGCAAGAATAGCGCGGAGTGCAGGCTTGCCTGATTGGATAAAATTAGAAATCCACCCAGACCACCAGTACCTCCTCCCTGACCCGATCGAAACCCTCAAAGCCACTGAGGCTCTCGTCGCTGAAAAATTCACAGTACTTCCATACATTAACGCTGATCCTGTACTAGCAAAAAGGCTCCAAGACGCCGGAGCATCAACAGTAATGCCCTTAGGGTCGCCCATAGGATCTAACCGGGGACTCGAAAACAAAGAACAAATAAAAATCATCATTGAGCAGGCCACCGTTCCAGTCGTCATTGATGCTGGTATCGGCAAACCCAGCCATGCGACAGCAGCAATGGAAATGGGAGCTGACGCTGTACTTATCAATACCGCCATTGCCATATCCAATGACCCTCTGCAATTTGCCGAAGCATTCAAAGATGCCGTCAGGACTGGCCGATCAGCATATAACATTGGCCTTAATTCTGAAACTAAAGAAGCAAACCCCACAAGCTCTTTGACGGGATTCCTCAATGAATAATTACAAGATCACCAAAATTGATAAATAAATAATGACACCACTTTTCCGAAAACTTCTCGGAATGAACTGGTTCGTCGTTGCCGTGACGACTGCCTTACTGGCCTTCGGCGTCTATTCAATTAACTTAGCAACAGCATTCCTGACTGGAGAAAACATTACATCCAAATGGTACGATCAAATTTTATGGATCGGTATAGGAACTGCAATCTACTTCACTACAAGTCTAATAGATTACCGTTGGGTAAAGCTAGTTGCACTCCCGGCATATATACTCTCCATAGTATTACTCCTTTCGACCAACACAATTCTATCAGGAGCTAAGAGCTGGATCACTGTTGGAGGCTTTACTTTCCAGCCCTCACAGCTAGCAATTGTCGCTGGCATCCTTCTCCTTGCGGTGATCTTTGGTGAATTGCCTAAACGATTCAAAATACTCAATCATTCACTCATAAAAATCATCCTTGCAGCGCCCGTAGTGGGCATCCCATGCCTTATTATACTAAATGAAACTGATTTCGGATCAGCCATGGCGTGGGTAGTTGTTTTTATGGCATCCCTTATCATAGGAAAAGTCCTATTGAGGTATGTGATTGTGATAATCGAGCTAGGTCTAATTGTAGTGCCTATATTCTATTTCTTTGGGCTTAAAGATTATCAAAAGGAGCGGATCGAAACTTGGATAAACATGCTCTATGAGAAACCCGTAGATGAACAAGGCGCGGCGTGGGTCCCAAAACATAACATGATCGCTATAGGATCAGCCGGTTACTTAGGAAAAATGCATCAAGACAATTCCATTAAAAGTCCCGCAGACGACACGACCAAAGTTACTGATGGGACCTCGAGCCTCGTGACGGAAATGGGTTTCGTTCCATCCAATGTTTCGATCAACGATTTCATCTTTGTGACGATCGCTGAAAGGCATGGATTCAGGGGAGCCTCCGTGCTCATTGCCCTCTATTCAATATTATTGATCCTGCTTCTTCTCATTTGCTACTCAGCTAGGGACATGACTGGCAGAATGATAATTGGCGGCTTCATCGGGCTCCTCTTTTATCATGTTTTTATGAACATTGGGATGTGTGTTCTTCTTGTGCCAATTACCGGAATCCCGCTTCCCTTCATAAGCTATGGTGGAACTTTCCTCCTAATGATGATGTTTATGCTTGGCCTATGCCAAAGCATTTGGATCCATCGAAATTCTGAAAACTGAATCTACATAGGACTCAGAAAGGAGGAGTGGTACTCCTCAGATATGCAAAAAAATCCTTCAATTCTTGATTGTTAATACCATTCAAAAGGCCCTGAGGCATTAAAGAAATCCCAGTACTTCTAAGAGAGGCTATTTGTTGCCTCTGAAATGTTCTGGACGCACCAGAAAGTTCCCTTATTGCAATGTATTTTGCAGTGTCCTCCACAAGGAACCCTGAATGAACTGACCCAGTTTTGGTTTTAACAATAACGTTACCGTACCCCTCTCTTATTTCGGCCGCAGGCGCGACAAGACTCATNAGTAACGCATCCTTATCATTTCTTTGATAACCAGTTAGATCAGGCCCAATTTCACCTCCTTTATCGTACATTCTGTGACATCCTATGCATAAACGGTTAAAAGTCTTTTCTCCGCTCTTAGGATCACCCCCGCCTTCACTAATGATTTGTTTGATCCGGAGAATCTCAACCTCTTGTTCGCTAGTTATTTTAGTATCAGTATTTTTCAATACCTTGTCCAAATAAGATCCTACTATTTCATTTCCGTGAGCGCGGAGTTTTTCATGAATTGAAGCGTTAGCGGCTATCAACGAGAAATTACCTTTTTTGCACTGACTAATGAGAAACAGCGCTCCGGACATCTCACTGGCAAGCAGATCCAAAGCGGCCTCTCTGATCATCCCCTCAGGTGAAAGGACCTTAGCGAAAGCCAATTCCTTAACTTCATCATCAGCACAATGCGACGATAAAACTGCCAAGCAGGCAACTGTTACATCCTTATGANTATCNCTGGAAACCAATTTTTTAATGGCATTTAACGCAGCTTCACTCTCAACGAATCCTAACGTTGAAACAACTTCAACTAAGGAAGCCGGCGATGAACTCTTGCCATTTAAAAAAGCAACGGCCTCATCAACTGCACCCGCTGACCTTATTCTTATCCGTAGAGTCAAAGGCAACAAATCCTTCACCGCATTAAATTCACTCAATAATTCATCAGGCATGACGCCAATTTGCTTTCCCCGCGTAGCCTCATTGAACCCCTCGACTAATTTTCTTTTGGCATCTTGATCAGGTGCATTACTCAACAAATGTGCACACATCAGGTATCCGTCCATCGTTTCTTCAGAAGCGTAACGTCTCATGGTCCGACCAATTATCTCTTTTCTTGTGATCTTGCTGGTCCAGAAATTACTATTTGAAAAGAGGCCTTTAATTGATTCAATCTCAGAAATCNCCTTCGATTCAATGCTCCACCAAATTAATAGAGGAATGTGAGGATCTTCATGGAACATGTCTCTGTTGAGCACGGCTTTGACAATTTCTAATCCATCATTTGAGTCCATTCTCTTTGAAACNGCTACTAGTTGAGACACTACTTCAGGATCCATTTCGCTACCTGCCAATTCGATCAAAGAGTTTCTGTACTCTTCACTCATGATACCCTCTCCGACTCTTCGAACAGCATAACCNCTCAGNCCCGCATCTNAAATCTCCTTGATAGGGACTAAATTGTTATTGCCNAGTAAAATTTCCAATTCAACAGCGCTCGANGGCTGAGACATATTAATACCCTTATCTTTGTTCAGACCATAATTAGCTCTTAGCTGNACTAACGCAGCGCGNCTAGACCATCGAGAATCAGACTTAGCTAAATTTAATAANTCGCCTCTGTCCATAGTTGTTAAATNAATCTTCTTNCGAAGAGCCAATGNCCCTTTCGCTCTTACTCGGTAAACACGGCCCAACTCATGATCGATCTGACCTTCATGGTTCCTGTAATGATTGACCTGCCTATCGTACCAGTCAGCGACATAAATTGAACCGTCAGGAGAATCCGTCACCATGACAGGTCTGAACCACGGGTCCTTAGAAGTCATGACGCGCGTTACGTCCCTTGTCTGAAAAGTTGAACCATCTTCTAACACTTCTGAAAGCACCAAATTGTTATGTAAAACATCCACACCAAACAATTTTCCTTGGTANTTTTCAGGAAGACCTTTGCCCTCATATAAAATGAACTGNTGNGTNAACCTTTCTACCTGAGCATTTTTCATGGCCGGGAAATACCCATANGCATGATCGTTAGTTAATGCTCCGTGTTTTCCCCATGACTTCTGATAATAGCCACCAAGCACATAATGAAAACCTCTAGTATTACCACCATTGTGACCCGAATAGACCCTGCCCCTAGAATCAATTTCCAAACCAAAAGCATTTCCTCCACCCTCAGCAAAAATCTCGTATGAATAATTATTTGGATTGTATCGCCAAACGTTNTGTCCCATGGATTTGACAGGCGNCNTNGAATCTAAAGCAAGATTAGAAACTATCGAGGCACTTACCGTGCTTCCTTGAGCACCGTAGATCCATCCGTCNGNGCCTATGGAGAGGCTATTGGCTATTGAATGTGAATCTTCNAATCCGAATCCTGACAAGTGAACGACAGGATCAGNATCCGGAACATCGTCTCCGTTTTTATCGGGATAATAAAGCAAGTAGGGAGGATTCGTGACCCAAACACCATTCCCATCATGAGCAACGCTAGTTGCCATATTTAATCCCTCTAAAAAAACCTTGTGCTTATCAAATTCACCGTCCCCATCAGTGTCTTCATGAATTGTAATCTTATCTTTGCCTCTGAAAGGTGATCCTGCAGGATATGGAGGAGGNGGCGGAACCTTATCATACGCTACTCTCCACACCTTGTCTCTACTGACCCTCTTGAGACCGGCCGGGTCAGGGTACTGTACATATTGGACCACCCAAAGCCTGCCCTTAGCATCAAAACTTAGGTGAAGGGGTTGCTTTACGATCGGCTCACTCAAAACTAAATCGACCATCAAGTCATCAGGAACTGTGATTTTCGAGGCGGAATCACTCGGACTCATTGCACCATCAACCCTCTCATGAGGTAGCTCATTTACTTTATTAACACTGACTTCATTCNGCGGCGCCGACAAGGCCCACTGAACGGCATTATCAAGCATCTTAATAAAACTTGGATTCAAAAAATCATCCTTATGCCCAAGCGATGTGTAAAAGCTATTTCCTCCAAATTTGTTACCAAATGTCCACGCGACCGGCTGCTTAACATTGATACCTGTTGCCCTTCCCATCATCAGAACCTGAGCATTGCCTTGTAGCGGAAGAACCTTATACAGTGAGCCTCCAGTAGAAAACTCGTCCGGACTGACTCCCTCTAAAATTTGATGACCAACGGGTTCTGCCTTGGCAAAAGTTTTCTTATCCCCTCCGTGGTGATTATTGTAGTTNCCCCCAAAGACCACAGGATCAAATTCTTCCCAAACATCATGTCCTTGTGGTGGTTTTTTATTGCGCAATGAAAAAGCATGGCTCGATGTTCTTATTCCGATGACGGGTTTAGCGGCACTAATATAATCTTTAATAGATTTCAATTGCTGAGTCGGCAGTGCTCGCCTGCGGACACTCACAAATAAAAGATCAGTATCACTTAGACTCGAATCCAAATTACCAAAATCATTTTCCCCGTCCTTTGCAAACCTAAATTCAAGCCTATACTTCGAAGTTAGGTTTTTTTCCGCATACGCCGGCAAAGTGACCCTCGTATAATATTCCCTCTCACCTATTAGAAATAATATTTTCGGCCTCTCATCAGCTTTAAATTTTGCAAAGCCTTCACCAAGAACATCGGCACTAGATATCGTAGGACAGACGTACCTTTCGATGTGCCTTACTATGAGATCAGTTCCAGCAAAATGACTCACAAAAGGAGGCATCTTTGGGTTATACATTGTATCCGTGAGATCCTTTACCAATACGACATTTTTACCGTTCTTTGCTAATTGCCTGAGTCCGAACGGACGGCCCAATACACACATGTTTGTATGAACTCCAAGGACCATTACGTTTTTGATATTTTTACTCTCGAGAATGTTCCAATTTTCGATGCCGCTGTCTGTGATATAATCCTTTTCAGGATCAATACGAATTGAATCGATTTGTCTTTTCCATGGAGAACGAGGGTTTCTGCCCATTGCTTTTAATCGCTGCTCCCACTTCTTGTGTTCTTCNGGATCGTCATCTTCGCCGCCGTCACTATGATCTATAGGGTAGCCGGCCCGCTCCTCATCCTTACTTATCCAATTCATCCATGAATCGATTCCCGAAGGCAAATTTNNCGCAAGAGGCGCCTTAATTGCCCTGACNCTCGCAGGATTGNCTTTATAAAAATCNAAACACGATGAGGGNGAATGAATGACGGTNCCTCCNCCCTTTCTGACCTCAGCAATGAATTTATCAATTCTTGGAGCAATTTCGCCNGCCCGCTTTACAGCATTATAGCAATGGTGCGAGTCCCACATATCGCATACAATTACAGCAGTTTCAGGACCGGCCCAATTCTCAACCCTTTCTCTAATTTCAATAGTTCCTTCTTCGGTTTTGATTCGATCCCTCAATTTAACCTTGAATGACTCGCCGCCGTAAATTGCACTAAGAGAGAAGATAAAAAATATGGAAACCCACTTCATAACAAAAAACCTTATTACTTCTCGCAAGCACAGAAAACAAAAAAAAGCCTGGCAGCTGTTAGGCCGCCAGGCTTCGCACAAATTATAATATTTTTAGGCTATTTCCTGTGCATGGAAATCACTCCAATCCTCAAGATTGTTAAGGTTAATGGCATCAAGTATTGATCCATCGTCCTCGATGCCTGCTCCGCCAAGGATGCCCTGACGCGTTGCATCATCATGATTATAACCAACAATGCTATCATTAAGCGCTTTTACTGCATCACCATCAAGTGAGCCGCCTTTTTGATCGAGGATCCACTTTTCAAGCTGAGGGTAAGTTGGCTTACTATCCATAAAGCCCTCAAATGCCTCCTTATCAATCCCGATACCATCGAGAACCATTTGATCATAACCAGCTCCAATAGCTGGGTAATCATCATGAAGTTTACCGGCTTTATCTAAAGATACTTTTTGCCAAAGCCGAGGAAGGTGAAGAACGCCAATAGGACCAGCAATGCCAGAACTAATTAATGGGATAATTTTACTCATATTTTTTAAATATTTTAAGGTTCATTAAAGGAATATCAGACCTCCTATCAATCTGAAAGCTATTTCTTTTTAAAAATCAGCCTCACAAGAAGAGCTGAAAACTGACCTATTTTTCTATTTCGAGCTTCAGAAAGCTACTAGTTGGCTTGGATTTACCGTCAGCAGGATACGTCCTAACATTCATCATTTCCAAGTACCAATCCCCCTTATGCTGCTGAACACTATCCACCTCAAAACTCTTCACTAATTGATTCTTGGCATTATAGCCATTCATCCTGACCAGTGCTCCACTCCTCTGTGACACCCAAGCATCAACGAAAGCATAACCTTTCCCTGCATCAGGATTAGCGCACCTTATCTTCCAAGCCTTACCGCCCTTAGCTTTTTCTATGGCAACTATCTTTGGAGACGGCCACTCTATAAACCTCATCACAAGATCCTCATAAGTAAGATCAGTTCCGCGTATCCGATCATTGAATTTTTCCGGGCCTATCTTCTCTGAAATGCCACCGCCAATTCTCGTAACCTCGTGCTTACCAGCACCAATTTTAAACTCAATCACTTCATCAATTTTCATATTGCTCCTATTGGACTCAAAAAACTCCAACTTTATGAACTTTGAACTCAGCGTTATATTTAGAGGGATCAATTTGAATCCGATTCTTCTGGGTCGAATCTCTCCCCTAAAAGTCTGTGACTTGTCTCCATATGAATTTCTTACTACAGAGAGTATCTCAGCAGCACTAAGCTCTTCCGAAGTCTTTCCAGAGTTTTGCGAAAAACTACAAAGGGCACAAAGCGGAACCATATTCAGGATAAGGATCAGAGAGATAATCTTAATTCTTTTAGCCATTTAGTATTTGAAGGTCATTTATTATATTAGTTTGACGCACCCAGTTATCATTTATTCAGAAATTATAACTCTCACAGCTCAGAACTGCAGTCTTTTCGTTATTCATAGGAAATATCTCAAAAAACCAACAGGCATTACTGGAAAAATAATTATTTTAGCATGCCCGTAGATCGAATTAACAATCAAGTCAACTCCATAAAGATTGGCAAATGCAAATTTAAATAAGTTTCGGTGTGGACGTTATTTTTCCATCAGTGTAAAAAATAGAAATAAATAATTTTTATTTAAGATTTTCCACATTGCACAATACCATTTAATCACATGAGCCTGCGCGAGCACCTTCGTCACCTATTACCTGAGATACTGCCCCCTGCACCAAAGAACGCAATTAAAGGCACAGAGCTAATTGAACTGGTCAAGTCAAAGCTCGATCAGAAATACAGTGACGCGACTTTGCGTTATCATTTTTCAATCATGTCATGTGACCCAAGCTCTCCAATTGCAAAAGTTGAGCATGGTCAAGGCTATTACCTCAGAACAAACACTCTCACAGCAATGAAGAGTGCACGTCACATGATATCGCCGAGCCAATCATCCATAGGAGACACTTATGGTTACACGACATCCAATGAGGCACTGCTACGAGCCAACAAATTCCGCTCAATAGTTTCCCAGTCAACTAAGACAGAAGGCAAAGTTCCATTCATCCTCGAGCATACGTTCGGCGAGGAAGCCGAGTATGAAGATCTTTGGAAATATCCTGATCTAATTTCAGTTTCCTGGAAAGTTGGAGTTAACCCATCACGGTCCGAACTTGACGAAGACATGCTCCATCTACAACGAAGCTTCGGGTCCCAACCATTTACTCTGAGGAGCCTGAAAATGAAATTAGAGATACGCTCCGATACTTACCGAGAAGATTTCTTTCAGTGCTTAAGCAATTCACGATGGGCCCACTACGGCGAACTTTTAATCGCCGCCCCCATAGAGGATTCGACCTTAATAAACAATCTTAGATCATTAGGAAATGAGTTCGGAATCGGCATAACAAGTTACGGACTCCCAAAAGAGGTTCTTGATGACCTCCCTGAACCCGGAGCAATTCAGCACTTCACCGAAAGGGAAATTGAAGGCCTCTTCAAACTGATTAATTATCAGCGAATCTCTGAATCCAGACCCAGGAATGAACTGGCCTGGGATCAGGTCACCGAATTGAGGAATTCGAATACGGAAATTGATTCTATGTTCAAATGGCTTTCACAGAGCCTCGAAGAAGGAAAGGTAATGCCGTTCGAGCGCAAAACAGAAGATACAGCAACGATTACCAATTCCCCATTGAACTGATTAGACTCGAATAAATTAGTACAAAGCCCTCTAACATTGCTAATCCTTTAGCAAAATTCAGGAATAACTGATGAGATTGACATTTCTCATTATGAAAAGATATTTGTTCTAAAATATGCTCCCAGTATCTGTAAAGCTCCTGAACAAAGCGCTCGCATGTTTAACCCTAATTTATTGCTCTCATTTGACAGCAATTAAATCTCAGGCTCAAGATGGTATCGAACAAAGCGCAAAGGCCAGTAACTCATCTTCTGCACCAGACAAGTTTGAGTCTTTATCAAAAGAAAGAAAAGAAATGTTACGCAAAACACTGATGGAGGCAGCCAACCTTCTTAATGGGATCAGAGTACAAGAATCTCTAGAAAAAATCATAGAAGCAGAAAGCATGGTCTCCGACTTTGCTCCATTATACAATTTGAAAGGCGCCGCGTACACAAAGGTGAGAGATTTCGATAAAGCCCAGTCCGCGTTCGAACGCGCCGTTCTACTTGATCCGAGTGCAGTAATGACAAAATTCAATCTCACGGAAATGTATTTTGTTAAAAAGAACTATCCCCTCGCTGATAAAGAATTCTCAAAATTCCTATCAGCCAACAAAGATCTTCCAGAAGAAACTAAGGCCTTAGTTCAATACAAAATTTTGATCTGCAATTTAAAGCAAGGGAAAGAAAAGGATGCCGATGAAATCCTCAAAGGCTTTGATTATTTGGACGACTACCCTGCCTTTTACTATTCGAACGCCGCAATTCATTTCAATAAAGGAGAAAAAACAGAAGCCAGCTCATGGCTCAAAGCTGCAGGGAAAATTTACAAGCCCACACTGAATAATGTTTACAATGACTCTTTAATTGAGGCCGGCTGGCTCGAAAACATCGAATGAACCTCATCGATAGCTTTTCCAGCACTCGATAAATCCAGAAGCGAAATCCTCTGGCCGCTNACNGATCCAATTTTCAATCATTTCAGTAGTAAAAAATTCCCCACACGCAATTTCACTGTAGGGAAAATTGAATGGGCCTCCATGTTCACACTTAAAAAGGTGAACAAATTCCCAGCCCGTTCTCTCAGAAGGTTTAATGGAACAAATGAAATCAACTTCTTGCATAATGCCCAGCTCCTCTCCTAACTCCCTCACTGCTGCATCAGGATATTCCTCACCCACGTCCAAATGACCAGACGCACTCGAATCCCATAACCCTGGCGAGCTGTCTTTTAATAATGATCTCTTTTGCAAGAATAATTCACCCCGCTCATTAAATACAAATACATGCACCGCACGATGCAATAGATTCTTGGCATGAACATGAGACCTCTCAACCTGCCTCAAGACCTGGTCATTTTCGTCAACAACATCAAACATCTCATTGCTTTGCTGAGGATTATCCTTCAATGGGTTCGCATCAATGAGACGAGCCATTTCAATCCACTCAGCAATCTTTAACTCTTCGGCCCTTGCCGTCAGGCTCAAGTCAAGCTCAGCACATAAATCTACCCACTTAACATCACCAAGCGGAAGCCTTTTCTTCAGCTGTTTACGCCTCTCCTGAAATCCACATTTAACAATCCTCCTCAATACCCTCTCATTAAATGGCGGATATTTATCGCCGTCACAAGGCGATAAGCGTAGCACCGACGAACCCACCGCGGGCTTAGGAGAAAAAGGCTCGAAGCTCAGGTCCTGCGTACGTTCAATGTCCCAGAAAGCACGGGTCATGACAGTTAATAGGCCAAAATTCTTTGTCCTTGGCACGGCACAAAACCTATCAACAACTTCTTTCTGCAACATAAACACGGCCAAACTGACAGGAGACGGCGACGCCATGAAATTTCTAATAATCTCAGTGCCGGACGAGTACGGAAGATTCCCAATGACTTTAACAGTTTCCTCTGCAAAAAACTCTCTAAGATCAAAGTTAACAGCGTCTTGATTCAACACCTGTACGTCTTCGCGGCCGGAAAGCACATGCTTTAGATAACCATAAATTTTTCGGTCAAATTCTATAAGAATGAGCCTCCTCACTTTGCCGACAAGATAACGGGTCAACGATCCGAGCCCCGGACCGATCTCTATAACTGTATCATCGCACGAAAGATTTAGAGAATGCATAATAGACTCTGAAACACTTTGATCGATTAAAAAGTTTTGCCCCAGTGCTTTGGATGGACGCACCCCAATTCGCTTTAAAATAGAAACTACCTCAGAATCACTATTGAAACCTGAAAGGAATTCCTTTAAATCATATTTACTTTGAGTTTGTGGCATTGAAGGCTCCATAACCATCATTAAAGAATGACAATTCCAACAAGAATCACTCTTGCTAGGCTAATAATGTCACCTCTCTTTGTTGTGTTGGCCATAAAATACAACTCAACAATTAAATTAGGCAACCCCGATGTAATATATTTATATCTGGCAATGCTTGTATTTGCATTGGCAGTCATCAGCGATGCACTCGATGGATATCTTGCCAGAAAATTAAATCAACAGAGCAGAATCGGAAGCTTCCTTGACCCAATAGCAGATAAGACTCTTCTTTTGAGCGCAACCATTACCCTCACGTTCATCGACTGTGGAAATCCATTACCAATCTTCTATACCACTCTCATCCTTAGCCGTGAACTTATACAAATATCCGGCGCAATTGCTATTGGTGCTATTCTAGGCGACATCAAAGTTAAACACCACTGGACAGGCAAATTCAGTACATTTATGCAGGTAATACTGATATATTCAGCATTTATAGTACCGTCAGAGACAGTAATTCTATATTTGGCTTTCATTGGAGGGTTCTTCACTTTTAGCTCAGCAGCTCTTTACATTTACGCAGGATTGAGTCAATTGCCCGAAGAAGTTCATGCAAGCGCCGAGGTCATATAGAGTAATAGCCATTGTCGGCCGCCCTAATGTAGGCAAATCAGCTATATTTAACCGCCTCGCGGGGCGCCGCATATCAATCGTTCACGACGAACCCGGCGTGACCAGAGACAGAATCACTGCAACCTGCAAAATGACCGCCTCTCCCTTCACCGTCATAGACACGGGAGGCATTGGTTCAAACCCCGATGACTCTTTCAGCAATGCAATAAAACAAGAAGCTGATATCGCTATGGAATCAGCTGAATTGGTTCTATTCGTCGTAGACGGCATCGAAGGACTTACGCCCGTTGACCAGGAACTTGCCTCGTACCTAAGGAAAGCTGACAAAGCGGTATTCCTAATCGTTAACAAAATCGATGACAAACAAAACGTAGGACTGGCAGATGAATTCACATCACTCGGGTTCCATAAAACATTCGCAATAAGCGCAGCCCATAACAGTGGCATTTCAGGTCTAGCAGATCATATCAGCTCAACACTTCCAGATGAAACCGATAAATTCACCCCTAACAACCATAAACTCAAAATAGCATTGGCAGGAAGACCGAACGTAGGAAAGTCATCATTAATCAACGCATTACTCAATGACGACAGGACCATCGTAAGTGACATCGCGGGAACTACCAGGGATGCCGTTGACGTACCCCTGAGCCATGGAGGCATTGATTACACACTCATTGATACTGCCGGGCTCCGCTCAAGAAACAAGCAGAACAGCTCCATCGAAGTTTTTAGCGGAATGAGATCAAAGTCCAGCATACGAAGATCTGACATTTGCGCCCTGGTCGTTGACGCAGCGCAAGGTGCAACTTCTCAGGACCGTAAAATTGCCAACATTATCCGTGACTCAGGCAAGCCGTGTCTCGTCATCGCCAACAAGTTTGACCTTTATCACCCAGACGCCGCCAAAACAGACAGACTCGCTGCACTACAAGATGACATCGCTGAAGAGTTGTTTTTTATTCCTTATGCACCTGTAATTGCCGCTTCAGCAAAGACAGGTGAATCTGTACAAAGATTTTACTTTGCAATAGAACAAATAAGAAAAGCTTCCTGGGAAGGATTAAATACAGGTTCCCTCAATCGCCTTTTACAGGATGCGCTGTTAGCACACCCTCCACCAGCCGGCAAAGGTGGAAAAAGGTTCAAATTACTTTATGCTACAATGGCAAGAGATAACGATAAAGATAAGGCCATCGTCGGTGCCGATTTTATTCTGTTTTGCAATAAAAAGTCACTCTTACCAGGATCCTATGAAAGGTACTTGGAAAATAAAATCAGAGAAAAGTGTCATTACACCGGAATTCCGATCAGTTTCAAATACAGAGAGCGGGAAAGCAGGAAAAGAGTTCGGAAAAAATGAATGGCAGAACTGTCCTAATTCTTTTTTCTTTGAATTAAATAACAAATAATACCAAGCAAGGCCCCTCCTACGCCCATTAAATATATCCAGCTTGCCCTTGTGAATTTAAAGCTAGATTCGGTTCTAAATTGAAACGGAACAGATCCAGGTGACACTTCTCCATTTTTGCTCTGCCTGAAAACTCTAAATGTGTATTTGCCGTCCGGGCTCAAGCCTTTAACTTCGGCCTCAACGTTAGGCCCATTNGTATTAACNATCAAATATTCCGGCCCCAGCTCTAACCACTCAAATGATATGGACTTTGATTCATCATCATAACGGTGAACTCTAGTCTCAACAACATAGNCCAAATCAATACNAGCCAGAGCCTTTGGAACTTCCCAGCCNAAGACCAAAGATCCCTTACCCTTATCCTTTAATGTTATCTCCTCGATNCTTGGTAATTCATTGTCAAATTCCCTTTGTTTCTCTATTGTCTTTACAAATGGATAATCATCTGGGTTGACACTCAACACGTCTCGTTTCACGCCCTTTGCAGAACCACTCAATTCGTTCTTCGGNGNTTGTTTTCCGGGCCTTACAGAAACGTCACCTTTNACAATGAGATTTTGAACATTGCCNCTCCATCGAACATTAATATAGTCATGTATGGGCCCCTCTTTTTTNGAATCATACTCAATTTGAATNGTTNGACCCTCCTTGGCGCCAAGCTCGACACCTCCTTCTCCGTCAAGCCTGCGAAAACCTTCAGGAACATTTACCGTTGCCCCAACACTTCCACCNCCAATATTTTCAATTTCAAATTCAAATTTCACAGGGGATCCCTGTACAGGATTTATCCTGATAGTGTTTTNACCCCCATTAACAATAACCCGATGCGGTAACGGCGGNGATTTGAGTTCTATCTTTTGAGNATCAAATNGCGAGCTCACAGTAATAGAACCACTAATTCCTGAGGGATTATCATTGAGCGCCTCAACAATCACCTTCTTTGATTCTTTTTCCCCAAGAACAACGCTATTTGGCCGAACAATAAAATCAGAATCAATATCTNTCAGTTCAAGCTCAATGTCTGAATCTGAAACATTTTCGATGAAAATCTCAGCGGACCGCAAAAAACTTTCATTAGAATATTCCAAAGAAATCTTTTTCTTTTTGATTTTGAANGNGGAAACTGAAGCTCCTCNCAAGAGAATAGANGATGNAATCCCCTCCCCCTTTATAAATAACTTCCGCTCAAAAGAACCTANAACCTTCTCTGGATTANATTTAACTCTGAATTGAGCGCTTTGCTCAGGGCCAATAGTAAAATTATCTTTTTTAATCTCNAAACTGAATTCTTTGGGAAAAATAAATGTCCCCTTGAGTGGATATTTAGAAACATTAGAGACTCCCAATTCAAGAGCGCGGACTTGCCCAACAACAACTTCACCGAAGTCAAGAGCCTCAGNAACCTTTAACCTTAAAGGATCATCCAAGACATTTATTTGAACCGTGGCAGGCGCTGAATATTTTCCATTCTGAGACCTGGCCCTGAATCTGAATTGATCGACACCTGAAGANGAACTCGGATCTGAAACGTACCTAACCAAAGCAAAGGGACCNGNNAAGGACTGCACAACGATCTGCCCNTTCCTCGGCCTTTCAAAAATCGAGAATTCAAAGTTTCCTCCACTACCTTTCATTGAGGCNGTTAATTTTATTAACAGATCCTCACCCCTATTNACNTTGACCGTGACCGGAGTCGCTACTGGACCAAGACCCTGAGGCAATTTAACATCAGCTTCGAGGCTNTGAAGAGAAATCAAAACCGCAAATACAAACACATTAAGAAAATNAAGNCATCTAAAGCCCTCAAATTTTTCCGNTCTACCTGTNCACTTCATTACGAATTAACCTATATNNGAAAGTAATCGTGATTGTAGNCATGGTCAAAAAAGGTTTAACCGAATGATTTTAAGTTCCAGATACTATAAAAGACCAACGACTCTCTTGCGAAGCAGATTCAGCGCTGTCATTGAAACCTTTTCCTTGAAAATCAATCTATCTGAACTGTAGCAATATCTTCGAACGTAAGTCCCTTCGCCTTTGCTTGCTATACCAATAAATACTGTACCGACTGGCTTTTCCACAGTGCCNCCGGNAGGACCCGCAATGCCACTGACCGCAACTGCATGNTCTGCATCAGACTTTTCTAAGCATCCCTCNACCATAGCCTTAACGACCGGCTCGCTNACTGCTCCAAAATCATCCAAATCATCATTGCTGACGTCCAAGGTTTCTTCTTTAGCGTTATTTGCATAAGTCACATAACCAACGCCAAAAACTTTTGATGATCCCGACACATCNGTGATCAAACTAGAAATGAGCCCTCCAGTGCANGATTCAGCAATTGCAACGCTCTGCTCTCTTTGNNTTAACTCATCGACAACGGCCCTCGGTAATGACGTATGCACATTTGATATATATTCATCAGAAAAAGCCTCCCGAATGGTTTCAGAAGCCCTATTTACTGTAGAGTGTTGACCAAGGCAGCGAACAACAACTCCTCCAGGCTTGAGGCAGTAACCAAGATCAAANTNNCCTTCCTCGTAAAGATTCATATCNTCTATCCTCGACGCCAATTCAGATTCACCAATCCCTGAAAAAAAAGNNTTCACACAGACCGGAACATCCATCCCNTGTTCCATTAATGAATTCTTAATTAGAGGAATCACNTGTTCCTGAAAAATGGGCATCAGCTCTCGGGGCGGCCCAGGAAGAAGATATATCTGGGCACCCTCAGTCCTATCACTCGGCTTTATATATAGCCCTGGAGCAGTTCCATTTGCGTTGTGGAGAACAACTGCCCCAACCGGAACCATCGCCTGTTTGCGATTGATTTTCCTCATCTTTGAACCGTTCGATTCTATTCGCCTCCTAATTGAATCAACNAGCNCACCGTCCTCAACTAGTTGTAGGCCAATATGTTCCGACACCATTTCACGGGTCAAGTCATCATCAGTCGGCCCCAAACCACCAGTGATTAGCACAATATCAGATCTCTTAATTGACTCCCCGATGACATCTTTAATCCCCTCTCCGTCAGGGACAGTTATNTGCCGATTGATCGACAGCCCNAGCGANAACAACTCCTGCCCAAGTCGCCCAACATTCGTGTTAATGACCTGACCAATTAAAAGCTCAGACCCCGTGTTTATCACCTCAACNTTCATTTAGAAAATCATCTAATGTNATTCAAAGCTAACGGGNCCNGCGTCTGACCATAGATCCTCTAGAGAATAGCTGGACCTCAAATCCTTATGAAAAATATGAACAACAACATCAATGAAATCCATAACCATCCACAAACTTTGAGCAGTCCCCTCAGAGCTCCTGGGCCGGACCCCGAAATCATCAAGAATTGACTTACTTATCTCTCGGTCAATGGCTCTTATATGAGGAATGGACTCTCCCGTGCATATGACAAAATAATCCGTTAANGACGAAATACCTTTCAAATCCAATATCTTTATATCCTTAGCTTTATTCTCGGCAGCAAATTTCGCTATCTCAACAGCAAGTTCTTTACCCTCTATCAGGTCCTTTTCTTCCATACAAATAAACATTTCCCATCTAATCTGACTGAATCAAACAAAAGTTTAACTCAGGCCGGAACTCACTATTACCAAACAAAAAAAGCGCCCTAATCGTATAACAAATATTTAGAGCGAAGCTTTTTAAATCTCTTATTGGCCACATCCCACCCAGTGACAACTTTCTGTGGACCCGATGCAGATCTCAAATCAGAAAGCAACTCATCTGAACCATAAACCTTATAAAGCAAATTTAAGCCTGACTTACCAGCGCCCGTCAACAAATCTTCCCCTGATTGCTTCTTTTCCTGATAAAACTCCCTAAGCATTACCATACTTATCAACATCAGGTCAGGGTCCTGATCCAGGCTCAGGTCGAGACTCACTCCGCTACCCTTAGAAATATCCTTGTCGAGATAGGGCGCGAATCGGACTCCGGGAATATTAAAACCGTTAAGTTTTGAACATAATTTCCGATGATCAATGCCCCGGGTTGTTACAAATTGAAAAGGCTTAGGAGTGCCTGTTCCCGCATATATCCCAGGCACATGCTGAGCAATGCACGAGGCAAGATAGTAATGACAAGACTCTGATCGGGGGATATTTGGTGACGTCTTAATCCAACGCAACTTAGTGTGCCTCCATTCCATTTCCCTTCGCCAACCCTTCATCTTAACCACTTTCAAATTTGGTGAAGATTTTAGCCAGCGTTCCCCTACTGCCATACCGGCGATCTCTCCCACAGTCATTCCGTGCCTAAATGGAATTGGATATTGACCAACAAAAGAGATCCATTTTTGCTCGATCGGAGGCCCCGAAACATGGACGCCTCCGACAGGATTAGGACGGTCCAAGACAATAAATTCTTTGCCAGAATCAGCCGCTGCTTCCATGCACAATCCCATGGTGCTGATATAGGTATAGCATCTTGCCCCAACGTCCTGAATATCGAAGACCAAAGCATCTATTCCCTTTAGCATGGCAGAGGTCGGCTTCCTTGACTTTCCGTAAAGCGAATATGCCGTTAACCCGGTCACAGAATCAGTTCGGGACGAGACCCATTTACCTGCCAGTTCGTCTCCATCCAAACCATGCTCGGGAGTATAAAGCGCCACCAAATCAACTTTATCTGAATTAGCTAGGATTATTCTCGTCTTGAGTCCCTCGCTACTGACACCGCTCTGATTGGTAATTAACCCTATTTTCTTACCCTTCAGAAGAGCAAAGTCCTCATCCTCTAAACAATCCACACCCAATTTCACGCCGGACCCAGCCAAATTGACAGTCTCGGACTTAATTGCAGAGCTAATATACAAAAATATTAATCCCAAAGTGGTGAATTTTGTTAAATCTCGTGATAACATTTTTCTTATTATCTTAAACCTATGAGCTCTTTCGATGTCGGTCAATTAATCCTAATGGGCATACCCGACACTGAGTTAACTCCCGAGACCGCATCTCTGATAGAATCAATTCAACCGGGAGGCTTTATAATCTTTGGCAGAAACATAGATTCGCCAGATCAACTAAGGAAACTAACTGATGACCTAAGGGCAATTACTAAAACCAAACCATTTATCACCATTGATCAAGAAGGAGGAAGAGTTTCCAGACTCAGACTAATAGGTTCCGAACCCCCTAACGCAGTACAATTAAGTCAAAAGAACAATCTAGACCTCATCAAACGACATGGGAATCTCACTGGCCAATTGCTTCGCCTTTACGGATTCAATCTTAACCTCTGCCCTGTCCTGGACATATCAATCGACGAACAAGCTGACAACTCATTGAGAGGCAGATGCTATGGAGAAAACGCAAACCAAGTCATCACCAATGCCGCAACATTTAACAAGGCAATGAGATCTAAAGGGATACTATCATGCGGAAAACACTTTCCCGGATACACTTATGCTTCATGTGATGCGCACGAAGAGCTACCAACGGTTCACCGGACCAGAGAGGATTGGGAATTAATCGAGTGCGCACCTTTCCGAGCGCTTTTACCTGACTTGGACTGTGTCATGGCATGTCACACTCACTACCCATTCTTTGATCCAGGCGATAAAAAAGTACCCGCTTCCCTCTCACACACCGCCATTACCGAGACCCTTAGAAACCAACTAGGCTATGACAATGGCTTAGTTATGACTGATGATCTGGACATGGGTGCGATTCTTAATGAGTTTGGCTTTGAAGATACCATTCAAAGGGCAATATTGGCAGGCAATGATATCGTGATGATCTGCCACAGAACAGAGATGGCCAAGGAAGCCCTGGCGATATTAGAAAAAATGCCTCCACAAAGCACCACCGATTCACTCGAACGTATTCACGAAGCAAAAACAAAACTTCAGCCTCCAAGTCAATTCACTCAAGACTCGGTAAAAGATCTTGATGATCAGATCTGGGACCTGAGGGTTGACACTTTAGGAGAAGAGCTCGCCAATGAAAAGAGCATTGAAGATGGCAAGCGGAGTCCAGTTGAAACTTACTAAAAATCCTCAAAGAATTAATGTTAGAAGAATTAGAACACCTGTTAGTAATTCAGGACCGCGATCAAAAAACCAAAGACCTCAACTCCGAACTGGAGCGGATGCCCATTGAAAAAGAACAAGCGAGCCTGAGACTGGCAAAATTGAAAGAAGCCGTTAAGAGCGTCGAGGGCACCATAATGGAAAATGAAGTTGCCATGAAAAACATTGAGCTCGACATTGAGACACGTAAGGACAGCATTGCAAAACTTAAGGTTCAACAGTTTGAAACGAGGAAAAATGAGGAATTCAAGGCAATGGAACATGAAATCGAGAGATATGACACCGAGATAACTCAACTTGAGGATTCTCAGTTAGAATTGATGGAAAATGGCGAATCCCTTGATTCCCAACTCGTTGCAGCTAAGTCGGACCTTGATAAGGATCAAAAAATAGTAGATGCCGAAATCGCAATAATATCAGAACGATCAATTCAATGCAATAAACAGCTAGAGGAGATCAAAGAGGAAAGGGCTCTTCTCGGTGCAAAAGTTGACACTGACCTCCTTGACCGATATTCGCGTATCTTCAAGAGCAAAAAGGGAATCGCTGTTTGCGAATTAGAAAACGAAATCTGCAAAGGGTGCCATATGAAAGTAACTCCCGCAACTGCCGCCTCAGTTCGTGGAGGCAAAACAATTACACTTTGCGATCAGTGCGGGAGAATCGTTTATCAACCCTGATAAACATGGAGCTATCAAGTGAAGACAAACTGCAACAGGAAAACAATTAATTCCCCTCTGAGGGTGACCTTTATAGTTTTATCAGCAATCACAATTTCCGGATGCAGTAAAAATGAATCCGTTAAATTTCTGGAAGATGAAATNTCACNGTTCCCATTGGCTCCAATCATCACAGAAAAAAANGAAAAACTATTCGAGAAAATTGATCCNNACCATTCAGGGNTCAATTTCCAAATGAAGCTTGGTGACTTCTTCTCAAGGACAAAAGAATACATGTTTGCCACTCCAATGGGCGGCGTAGCAACTGGAGATTATGACGGCGACTCATTGCCTGACATATATCTAACGAGCCCATCCCAAGGCAACCGGCTATACAAAAATAAAGGAAACTTCAAATTTGAGGATGTGACTGAAGAGGCCGGACTCGATGACCCTGATTTCTGGGGAACCGGAGCAGGATTTGTTGATATCGATGGCGACAAAGATCTGGACCTTTACGCATGCGGTTATCTCAGTCCTAACAAAATATATATCAATGAAGGTAATGGAACCTTCACAAATGAAGCTACAAAACTCGGTTTAGATTTTAATGGTGCAAGCATGAACCTCAACTTCGCGGACATTGACGGCGATCAAGACCTTGACGCTTATCTATCAACAACGATGCGGACTCCACCCAAGGGAACTAGGTTCGGGGTAAAGTACGTCAAACAGGCTGACGGTAGCGAAAAACCAGTAATTCCTGAAGAAATATCAGAATATTGGCAATTCATATATCTCCCAAATAAAAAAATCCACAGAACTGAATCAGGACAAGCTGATGTCCTTTATAAAAACGAAAACGGCAAATTTATCAATCACACAAAAGAATCAGGCATCGAAGGAAATTACTTTTCACTGAGTGCCACTTGGTGGGATTACGATTATGACAATGCTCCGGACATCTATGTTTCCAATGATTATTTGGGGCCAGATATCTTATATAAGAATAACGGAAAAGGAACATTCACTGACACAATAAAATCAACTGTCCCGCACACTCCATGGTTTTCAATGGGCAGCGACTCCGGAGATATAAATAATGATGGATACATAGATTTTTTTGCCACAGACATGGCCGCAACTAGTCACTACAGAGAAAAGGTCATGATGGGAAATATGGATAACATGGGCTGGTTTCTTGAATTCGCCCAACCAAGACAATACATGCGCAATTCCATGTATCTAAATACCGGCACTGATAAAATGCTCGAAGCCGCTCAATTATTAGGCATTTCGAGCACTGACTGGTCATGGAGTCCAAGACTAGAAGACTTTGATGGGGATGGAAAGTTGGACCTATTCGTCACTAATGGCGTACTCAGAGACAGCATGAATTCCGACATTTCCGCGATGGCCGAGAAAAAATTCAAGGGAGGAAGCAATGAATGGAGAGATTTCTGGGCATCTCAGCCAATGAGAAAAGAAACCAACCTAGCTTTCAAAAATCTCGGCAATTTAAAATTCACACCATCGGCACAAAATTGGGGCCTTGACCATGAAGGCGTCTCATTCGGTGCCGCTACCGCTGACTTTGACCAAGACGGAGACCCGGACCTTATCATTAACAATGCTGATGGTCCGGCCACCATTTACCGCAACAATTCCAACAAGAACCGGATCTCAGTATCGCTCAACGGTAATGGCAAAAATTCACATGGGATCGGCTGCAAGGTCAAAGTAATTACTGGTAATCAGACACAAATAAAAGAGATGAACCCTGTCCGAGGATGGCTCTCATCCAATGAGCCTCTCCTATATTTTGGCCTAGGTGAATACGATAAAATTGACCAGTTAATCATCGAATGGCGAAACGGTTCATCTCAAACTTTTACCAACATCAAATCGAACCAACTCTTGGTCATCAAACAGCCCGAAAAGACCGGGCCTACTCGAACGATAACAAAAACCAAAGACAATAGAATCTACATAAAGTCTGAGATGAGCGATCCAATTATTCACAAGGAATCAACATTCGATGATTTTAAAATACAACCTCTACTCCCAAACAAACAATCGACTCGGGGACCAGCGATGTCCTGGAGCGACTTTGACGGAGACAATGATTCTGACCTATTTCTCGGCGGATCCGCAAATGAACCCGGCCGATTATTCCGAAACGATAAAGGACAACTCATTGAACTCACCTCAGCAAATTTAGCTAACTCAAAGACCAGTGAAGACGTTAATTCTCTGTGGTTCGATGCAGACTCTGATAATGACCTCGACCTCATTGTGATTTCCGGTTCAAATGAGTTTCCTGCCAACGACAAGCGATACATTGACCGCCTCTATCTAAATGACGGTACCGGAAACTTATCCATCTCAACCTCATTCCCTGCCCCTCCCACATCAACTAATGCTGTATGCACCATCGACATAAACAATGACGGGCACCCAGATCTCATAACTGCGGGCTCCGCCAAGGTCGGCCAATACCCTGAAGCAAACCCTTCGTACTTCATGATCAATTCCGGGAAGGGCAAATTCACATTCGAGCCCTTACCCCAATTCAACAATGCAGGATTAATTAACGACTTAATTACAGCTGACATCGACAAAGATGGCTCAGCCGAAGTAATCGCCGCATGTGAATGGGGTCCGGTCAGAATATTCAACAACAACAACGGAACCCTAGAAGAAGTAACCTCAAAATGGGGACTGTCAAATCACAAAGGATGGTGGAACTCCCTTTCTGCTGCTGATCTTGACAATGACGGCGACATTGACCTCATAGCCACAAATTACGGGTTAAACACAAAATACAAAGCTACAGAGGAAAAGCCCGAACTGCTTTATTACTCGGACTTTGATCGTTCAGGAGCAAATGACATCGTTGAAGCCAAATACGAAGGTGATGCGATTGTGCCTAGGCGCGGCTTCAGCTGTTCGCAACTGGCAATGCCTTTCCTCAAAGAAAAGCTTAAAACCTTCCATAATTTCGCATCAAGTAATCTTGAAACGATTTATTCACCATCTAAATTAGCAGAGTCCAAGAAATATGAAGTTAACACTCTAGAACATACCGTACTAATGAATGAGGGAAGTCACTTCAAATCAGTCAAACTGCCAAGAGAAGCTCAAATTGCACCATCCTTTGGAAGCGAAATCGTTGACATCGATAATGACGGTATTCTTGACATTGTGCTGGCCCACAACTTTTTCTCACCGCAACGAGAAACGGGCAGAATGGATGGCGGACTGAGTCTTGTCCTTAAAGGAAAAGGCGACTGTACATACACGGCATTACCGCAATCCGTTTCCGGAATTGCCATTAGTGGTGACACTCGGAAAGTCACCGCGATTGATTTGGATGGCAATGGGACTAAAGAAATTACTTTTGCCCAAAACAATGGGCCAGTGATAATATATTCAAAGAAACGCTAATTTTATGCGGCAATGAATCAAGCCAACTCAACATTTCCCATCATAATAACTCTGATTCTGTTTTCAATTTGTCTCTCGGAATCTGCTACAAAATTACCTAATAGAGACACCATTAAAGGGACACTTTTTCAAAAACTAGATCCTGCCGATACCGGGATAAATATTGTATTACCAATCAATAAAACGCATCCCCTGAAGAGAGTCTATGTGAGCGCTTTTGCTTGTGGCGGCGTTTCGTCAGGAGACCTTGACGGTGATGGACTTGTGGATCTTTTTATAGCAAATGGGCCTGGCCAAAACCGGCTCTATATCAATAAGGGCAACTTCAAATTCGACGACTACACGGAAACTGCAAAACTGGGCGGAGGTGATGCATGGACAGGAGGGGCTCCACTAGTAGACATCGATGGTGACGGTGATTTGGATCTATATACATGCAATTACGGATCACCTAACCAGTTATTCATCAACGACGGNAANGGCATTTTTGCTGAAAATGCCAGACAATATGGACTTGATATAAATGGAGCGATCCTCATGGCCGCATTCGCTGATTANGATCAGGACGGAGACTTGGATGCGTACCTCTTAGGGCACCGACATTACCGTAACGGTGGAAGACCGCCAAAGCCGCCGACCGTATTTAAAAACGGAACTTATGAAGTTTTACCTAATTACAGCAAGTATTTTCAGGTCAATTTAAACTCAAGAGCAGGCTTCAAACTGGACGCTGCCGGCGCCAGGGACTACCTGCTGCGTAATGACGGCGGTAAATTCGTTGATGTCACTGAAGAGTCTGGAATCAACTCAAAACCATGGCAGGGCAATTCAGTCACTTGGTGGGACTTTAATTCTGATGGCCTGCAGGACATCTACATAGCTAANGATTTTGAAGGTCCTGATTTTCTTTACAGAAACAATGGGAATGGAACCTTCACTGACATTACAACTATGCAGATGCCTCACGTTCCATGGTTCAGCATGGGAGCAGACGCCGCAGACATCAACAATGATGGGCATTTGGATCTTCTTGTAGTCGATATGGCTGGCACAACTCACTACAAGTCAAAGACTTCCATGGGAGCAATGGGTGCCAATAATGAATTCATGCTCACCGCTGATCCGCCACAATACATGAGAAATTGCATGTTTCTCAATGCCGGTAAAGCGAACCGATTCTTGGACACCGCCTACATGTCCAATCTTGCAAGCTCTGACTGGTCCTGGTCAGTAAAACTCAGTGACTTCAATGAGGACGGTTGGACAGACGCATTCATTACAAATGGCATTGCCAGAAATTTTAACAATTCAGACAATCCGATCGACAAAGAAACACTAATAAATAAATCCGAATGGTCACTCTATGAAGATTTACCATCAAGGCCAGAGAATAACCTCTGCTTCAAAAATAACGGCGACCTGACCTTTAATGATGCGAGTAAGGAATGGGGACTAGATGAACTGTCCATGGCTTACGGAGCCATCAGAGCCGACCTAGATTCAGACGGTGACCTTGACCTCGTTGTGACAAACCTAGAGAAGCCCGTTTCCGTTTTTAAAAATCAAGCGTCAGGTAACCGATTGACTGTGCGACTCACATCAGCTACTGCCAACACAAAAGCCATAGGAGCACGCATAGAAATCGAAACATCATTAGGAAAAATTGTTCGTGAAAATCATCCGGTACGAGGATTCTCATCTTGCGATGATTCACTGATTCATTTTGGTTTAGGCAAAGATCTCAACGTCAGTGAAATGAAAATTATCTGGCCCGATGGAAGCTCTGAAATAAAGGTTAATCTGCTTGCAAATCATCATTATGAATTCAAACAATCAGAGAAAGCTAAATCTAAAAACACACCAAAAAACCCTACAAAAACTACACTTCTCACTAATTCCTCACACTTCAGAGACATTGGCCAGCACTGGGAGCAGCCTTTCCCTGACTTCAAACACCAACCACTCCTTCCGAATAAACTCTCGCAGTATGGTCCAGGACTGGCTCGTGGTGACATCGACAATGATGGTGACGACGACTTCTATCTCGGAGGGTCCACAGGATCGGTCGGACGAATACTGTTAAATCTCGGTAACGGAAGATTCCAGGAAAGAGCATTCCGTGAAGGAATACTTGAAGCCGGCAGCGAGGATCTCGGGGCCATTTTCTTTGAGGCTAATGGTGATGGTAAATTGGACCTATTCATTGTTAGCGGAAGCGTCGAAGCCCCACCCAATCATGAAAGATACAAAGACAGATTATTTTTAGGACAAGGAAACGGTCAATTCATCAAGGCAGACAAAAAGTCATTGCCAGAAAATTTTGACAGCGGAAGCTGCGTGAGCGCAGCTGACTTTGATAAAGACGGTGACTTGGATCTTTTCATCGGAGGGCGGGTCGTTCCTGGGGCCTATCCAATAACACCAAATTCCCGCCTCCTCAGTAATGACGGATCAGGTAACTTTAAAGATGTGACTGAAACGTCAGCCCTCTCATTGAAGCAAACAGGTCTGGTCACATCAGCGGTCTGGACTGACATCAATAATGATTCATGGCCCGATCTGATAGTGGCTCATGAATGGGGGCCAGTGAAACTTTTTCATAATTCCAAAGGCGTTTTAAAGCCTAAAGAACTGGAAACTGACAAATTAACCGGGTGGTGGAATGGCCTCGCCGCTGGTGACATTGATAATGATGGAGACTTGGACATTGTTGCCAGCAATTTTGGCTATAATACTAAATATAAGGCTACAATTGCCACTCCTGAGCTTCTCTTTTATGGCGACTTTGACAGTGACGGTGACAAGGAACTCCTCGAGGCAGGCTTTGAAAACGGTGAATGCTTACCGCACAGGGGCTTCAGCTGCTCAAGCGGAGCAATGCCCTTCCTCAAAAACAAACTCAAAACATTTCACAATTTCGCAACGGCTTCCCTTCAGGACCTTTACACAGAAACCAAAATAAAAGAGTCTTTACAATTAGAAGCGACCACACTATCGACCGGCATTTTTATCAACGAGTCCTCGAAAGGAAATCCCAAATTTAAATTCAAGGCCTTGCCCCTCTTGGCGCAAGCGTCACCATCATTTGGTATTACAATTGCTGACATAAATAATGATTCCAATCTTGATATATTTTTAGCACAAAATTTTTACAATCCTCAGATTGAGACACGGCCAATGGATAATGCATTGAGCATATTACTGACTGGGGACGGAAGAGGAAACTTTGAAGCGATGAGTGCAGAATCGAGCGGCATTGTTTTGCCAGGAGACAGTAAAGGTTCATCATGGGGCGACCTCGATAACGATGGCCACCCCGAACTTTTGATCACTACAAACGATGGTCCGATCAGCTCCTTCAAGTTAAATAATAAATCTGCAATTAATCCTTACGTTCGAATCAAACTAAAAGGATCCAAAAACAATCCTTCAGCAGTTGGAGCAGTCGTAAGAATACAAATTGACCAAGACTCTCAAATGACCCGCACTGTGACCGCTGGTTCAGGTTACCTGTCGCAGGACCCCTATTCGATGCTCTTTCCGGCTAATATTAAGGGAAAAAAAGCCACTGTCACATGGCCGGACGGAACTATTACATCTTCTTCAATTCCAAGGACTAGCAACAGTTTCGTCATCTTACGTTAACGCTTGTTAATGTTGCATTAATACTATTTTCTGGACTGAACTTCAATTTTTTGCCAATTTGGCAAGATGAAGATCTCCATATTCTGCCGCATAGTCGCGGCTATAACCGCTGTATTAATAACATTCCCGGCACAACTGACTGCGGATGTTCTCGTTGATATCGACGTCACTTCTGGTGAAGTCGGTGAACTCCCATCCATAACTAATGATGGTACACTCGGAGGCACGTTCGAAGCCGAAGTGGATACTCCAAGCATTACTGAAGTGGACGGAGTCAAAGCAATAACACTCGATGGCACTAATGATTGGTACGTTGGACCAGCTTCAACTCCTCTCGCTGGAAATGCCGACAGGTCACTTGAGGCCTGGGTAAACAATCCAGCCATTGCTACCGAGGAAACGATCGTCGCATGGGGCCGAAGAGGCGGAGGTGATGGAACGAACTGGTCAATGCTCTACGGAAACCATAACACTTGGGGAGCCTTAGGTGGTTGGGGAGGATCAGCAGACATGCCGTTCTTTCCTGGCGGAGGCGGACCCGAAGCAGGCAAGTGGCATCACTTGGCGCTCATTTATGACAGTGGCAGTAACACACGTTCAATTTATGTAGATGGAGAACTTACAAATTCAGAAAATGACGGCCCAGCTTTAAATACACATGCAGTTGATAATACTGGAGCCCCGTTACCGATTGTCCTTGGAAACCAGAACGAGCCTAACGGAACCCGCACAGACAACCTCAGCGGTTCACTCAGCATCGCAAAGCTCAAAATTCATGACACTGTATTATCTGCAGAGGATGTTCTTGGCAGTTATGACTCTGACCGAGCAGCATTTGGATTAGGAGGTCCAAAAATCGGCTCTTTTGCAGCTTCAGCCACCAGCATCAGTGCCGGTGATAGCGTTACCCTGTCTTGGGAGATCACAGGGGCAACGACTATAACTATTGATAATGGTGTCGGTGATGTGAGTGATTCTACTGAAACTTCAGTTTCACCTGCAGAAACCACCACCTATACCCTAACTGCTACGGACGCTGATGACATATCACAAACAGCGGCAGTCACAGTAACAATTCAGAAAGCTGCCGAACTCGTCCACCAATGGAGATTTGATGAAGAAGGTGGAGCCGGAACCACATTAGTTGATTCAGTCGGTAGCGCTGACGGAACGATCGTTGACGTCGGAGGCAATGACGGTGTCGTTGCTGACGGTAAAGTGACCCTTGCCGGTGGAGGAAAAGGAGATTCCGATTATGTCCGCTTACCTGCCGGTCTCATCAGTGGCCTTGCCAGCGCGACTTTAGAAACATGGTCCACTCAGCACTCGGCTAAGAACTGGTCGAGAGTCTTCAGCGTTGGATCCTCTTCAAGCAACGTGATGCACATGTCATTTAGCCGTGGCAGAAACATTAACCAAAACGAACTGCGCTGGAGAGCACAGGCAAACATGACATTGCAGGACTTTGGTGGAACCCCAACTAACCCAATTAATGAGAGAATTCACTGGGTCGTGACGATTGATGATGTTGGTGGAGACAATGGTCAAACTAAAGTCACTATTTACAAGGACGGGACCGAAGTTAAGTCCGGTAACACAACTAATGACCTTTCAGGCCTCAACGATAAGGATTTCTTCCTCGGTCGCTCACAGTGGGGTGATAATACAGCGAACGCGTCCTGGGACGAATTCAGAATCTACGATGGTGTTCTTACCCCATCACAAATCACAGCAAGCGGTGAGGCCGGACCAAGCATTCCTGAGGATCTTCCTAACGGGGCGCCAGTCATCGCTGAGCAGGATTTTTCTGTCATCGAGACCGGCGCGGAAGGGCTGGGCCTTGGGGCCTTAGTCGGCACGGACCCGGACGGGGATGCCCTCACATTCAGTATTAAGACAACGGTCGATAAGGATGAGGACGGGAACAGCGCTTTCCGGATAGAAGGTTCTAATCTTGTTGTCAATGATCCTGGAGATCTGGACTATGAGAAGGACACGACCATTGAACTGACCATTGTCGCGAGTGACGGAAAACTCACTGACGAGGCGACAGTGACAGTGAATCTGACCGATGATAGGGAAGAGGACTTTGATGGTGATGGATTGACTGAGGCTCAGGAGGAGGACATTCATGGGACCAGTGATACCAATCTTAACAGTGACAGTGACGAGTACTCTGATGCGGAGGAAGTCGCCGCCGGCAGTGACCCAGCTGATCCGGCCAGTTTTCCGAACGAGGCGCCCGTCATTAATGATCAGTCTTTCACCCTTTCCGAAACTGCCTCCAATTCTATCGAAATAGGAACTTTACTTGCAGCGGATTCTAATAAGGATTCACTTATTTATACGATTAGCTCCAACGTTAACGCGGATTCCGATGATAATAAGGCGTTCTCCATCAGTGGTTCCAAAATTACCCTTAATGACAATGGAGACCTTGATTACGAAAGTGCGGTCAGTCTTCAGGTCACGGTTCAGGTCAGTGATGGTTCATTAACGGACACTGCAACGATCACTGTTAACCTGACCGATGACAGGGAAGAGGACTTTGATGGTGATGGATTGACTGAGGCTCAGGAGGAGGACATTTACGGGACCAGTGATACCAATCTTAACAGTGACGGTGACGGATACTCTGACGCTGAGGAAGTCGCCGCGGGCTATGACCCGGCCGATCCGGACAGTTTTCCGAACGAGGCGCCCGTCATTAATGATCAGTCATTCACTCTTGCGGAAAGGTCCACTGAAGTTGCTGAAATTATCGCCACTGATGCGAATAAAGAGGATTCACTGACTTTTACCGTCATTGGCGAGGGGACAGAATTTCTATTTGATGGTAATACGCTCAAAGTTAAGGATGCGACTGTTCTTGATTTTGAGACTGCGGAACAGGTCACTGTGACAGTTCAGGTCACTGACGGTATTTTGAATGCGGATGCAACGATCACTGTTAATTTGACCGATGATAGGGAAGAGGATTTTGATGGTGATGGATTGACCGAGGCTCAGGAGGAGGACATTTACGGGACCAGTGATACCAATCTTAACAGTGACGGTGACGGATACTCTGACGCTGAGGAAGTCGCCGCGGGCTATGACCCGGCCGATCCTAGAGTTCCTAGTGCTATACAATTGGGTGATCTTACTTATATAACGATTGACGGAAAAGTTATCATCACCGATTGCGATGAGGAGGTCACTGGTAATCTGTTGATTCCGGACACTATTGCAGGTAATCCTGTCACCGGCATCGGGGATTACGCCTTTTGGAACTGCCGCGGCCTGACGAGTGTCACGATCCCTGACAGTGTCACCATCATTGGAAATGGAAGCTTCCAGTCATGTGCCAGCCTGAGCAGTGTCATGATTGGTGACAATGTCATCAGCGTCGGAGCCAGTGCCTTCCGTGATTGCAGCGACCTTGCGGCCATCACGATTCCCGACACTGTCACTACCATCAAATACAATGCTTTTCGTGACTGTACTCGTCTAACGGGCATCACGATTCCTGACAGTGTCACTGAGATCGGAAAATACGCCTTCGTAAACTGCAGTGCCCTGAAAACAATTGAGGTTGGTGCCCTGAACGTGAATTATACGGATATCAATGGGGTTCTTTTTAATAAAGAGAAGGGAGTCTTGATCAGTTATCCTGCAGACAAGGAGGGTGCCAATTACATCATCCCTGATAGCGTCACCAGTATCGAGAATTACGCCTTTCAAAACTGCAAACGGCTGTTGGGTATTGCTTTGGGAGAAAATAGTCAGCTTGCCAGTATCGGGAATTATGCCTTTCAGAACTGTAGCCACTTGATGAGTGTCATTTTTGGGGAGAATAGTCAGCTTACCAGTATCGGGGATGGAGGTTTCCATTCCTGCACCCGTTTGACGGAGATCATTTTCGGGGAAAATAGTCTACTCGCCAGCATCGGGAATGATGCTTTCCAAAACTGCATCAGTCTTGCCAACATCAAGATTCCTGACAGCGTCACCGGAATCGGAGGTGGAATATTCTTTGGCTGTAGCAGTCTGAAAAACATCACAATTAGTGAAAGTGTAACTGGCATCGGGCGCGCTTCTTTCGCTTACTGCAATAGTCTGACGAA
>PAPL01000053.1 GCA_002708885.1 Verrucomicrobiales bacterium
ATGCAAAGTGGTGTCCACTGTGTCCGATTTTATGCCAACTAGATGTACGCTACCGACTCATTACCCAGTTATATCGAAGCGAATAAAACGTTACCAGCATGGCAACAAGAGGTAGAAGGATTAGTCCTACCATACTCTTTAAATTTAATTAAAAAACGGCACTAACGGTTGTGGCAATAGAGGCGTATACGCATATCCATTTCACAGTAAATCTTTTCATCTCTTAATAAATTCTATTAGTTTTAGGGCATCTTAATTGTACTAATTTCGTGAATGCCTCCACCAGGATTTGGATCCTTATATTTAAGATCATATGTTTGTAATTTTGGCTTCTTGAGAACGATGCCTCCTGAATAATCTATTTTCTTTGAAAACGGAGGCTCATTAAAGACCGCAGTTATATAAATCACACCATTCTTCTCAGCCCACTCCACATCATGAAAGATCTGGGCAGAATGAATATCCTGTGTCTTGAAAGAGATAGGAATAAATACATCTTCTTTACCAATTTTTTTTGCGTCACCTACAATGATACCATCTTCAGCAAAGAACGATCTAGGCTTCTTATCTAGGCAACTCGTTAGACATAGAGAAGTAACCATTAAAGCGATAGTTGAATATATTCTCATCATTTAAATCTCTATAAGGTATAGGTGTGAACATAAATCAGGCCNTTCGCATCATNAATAGCCATCCAACCATTATAACGACCAAAATAGGTCTTAGTTTCGTATAATTTAAGTTCCATAAATTTTTCTTTTGTCAGCCACCATTTTTCTTCACCTGCATGTGAAGAGAAATCTTTTACCCCATTATAAGGTTCTTTCAGATCTTGAAACCATTCCTTTATATCCTNTTTAGGNACCTCNATGATCGCATNAAATAAAAAATCCGATGGGCCCATTCGTCCGTCNCCTNTNCGNGTNTCTANGTACTCAGTATCCAGAATCNTTGAAGGAACTTCGGCAAGAGGCTCAATGATTTTCTTCATCACGGCGATCCTCTCCTCGAGCTCTAGACCAGAAGAATCCAGAACGATGTTTTCCTGAAATGAACATCCGACCAGAAAAAAAATCAGAAAGAAACTACGAATAATCTGAGATNTCATGAGGTTTTGATGGGATGAAAATGCGTCATACCTTATTGAAATAACGTTTATTATCTACCCAATCCTTTCAAATAAACTCAAATGAANTGACCCCTCAACGGGGTCAGCTAAATTCTTTCTTTAAGAAATTAAAAGCCTTAGACTTTGATGAGCTGACTCACGTGACTCTGAACAGCTTTCCCGAGCCCATCAATATTGTATCCTCCCTCGAGCATAGACACGAGTCTTCCATCCGAATACTTATGAGCAACGTCAAGGAGAACCTTGGTCAATTCGATGAAATTTTCGTCCGTNAGCATGAAATGACCGAGCGGGTCTCCGNCCCTAGAATCAAAACCGGCTGATATCAGAANCAGGTCCGGCTTAAATTCTTTCATGGCCTTCGTGAAGTCTTCACTAAAGAAGGGTCCTAACTCCTTGAACCCTGAACCGGCAGGCATGGGCCGATTCATAGTCGATCCTTCTCCTTTTCCTTTACCGGTCTCATTGTGTGCACCGGTACCGGGGTACCAGGGTGATTGATGGATACTAAAATAAAAGACCGAATCGTCATCATAAAAAATATCCTGCGTACCGTTCCCATGATGAACGTCCCAGTCAATGATAGCGACCTTCTCGGCTCGGTGTTTGGATTGGGCGTACCGGGCAGCGACCGCCACATTATTGAAGATGCAGAAACCCATGCCACGGTCCGCAGTGGCATGATGGCCAGGAGGCCGGACCGCACAAAATGCATTGTTGCACTTTTTATCAAAAACGTTATCGATTGCCTCGAGAACTGAACCGGTAGCCTGNAATGCTACCTTATATGATTCCTTACACACGTTCGTGTCACCGGTACTCAATTCTTTTTTACCTTCCGAAATGTCCTTCTTAACGGTTTCGAAATACTNNGCAGTGTGACAGCCTAATATCTCTGAATCCGTTGCATCCCTAAGATCAATTTTTAAACACTTCTCAGGAATGCCACTCTCATTAAGAGCCTCAGTGATGGCACGGTACCGGGCCACCGATTCCGGATGGCCAGGGCCAGTGTCATGACGTTTGAATACCGGATCCAGTAGTAGAGCAGTCTTTGCCATGCCCAGATTCTAATTCAAATTAATAGAAGTGGCCAGAATGATCCTCAAAGACTAGTAGAATCGCTTGCACATGAGCATCTTAAACCGGATAGTGCTGATCGTTTAGAAGAGAAGTGGAAGAAAAAGGAAAACAACTGCGAATTGGTCTTGCCGGACTAGGGAATGTCGGAACCGGTGTCTACAAGAACCTGCTCAAGAATCAAAACCTATTAAATGAAAGGACCGGATCAACTCTTGTAGTCAAGAAAATTGCGGTAAGAGACATTAATAGGAAGCGTGATGTTGAGGTTCCAAAAGAATTAATTACCACGGACTGGAACGAACTAATTGAAGACCCTGACATCGATGTGATCGTGGAACTGATCGGAGGCGTTGAAGAGGCCTTTAAGCTGATCAGTGGAGCACTAAATGCGAACAAGGCCGTGGTCACAGGAAATAAAGCAGTCCTGGCAGAGTGTGGTAAGGAATTAATTGAGCTTTCAGAAAAGCAAAACGCCCCNCTCTACTGTGAAGCTGCCGTTGCCGGAGGAATACCGATCATCAAGGCAGTNAAGGAAGCACTTATCGGAAATAGGATCGGGTCCATTTACGGGATCATCAATGGGACGTCGAACTATATTCTNACTAGNATGAATTCGGCTGGAATCGAGTTTTCTGAAGCCCTCAAGGAAGCNACTGAAAAAGGTTATGCCGAGGCTGATCCTTCACTNGACATCAATGGGTGGGACGCCGGTCACAAAGCCATCATTCTCGGATGGTTATCNTACGGGCAGTGGCTGAGGAACGAGGAAGTGTCTGTGATGGGCATCGAAGACATTTCCTTGGATGATGTTTCTTTCGCCAATGATCTAGGATATGAAATAAAACTTCTGGGAGTCATCAGACAGGCTGAAAATGATGACCGTATCGAGGTTCGGGTCTCACCGAGCCTCATTCCCAAGNACCATATACTCTCTTCAGTTGATGGAGTATTCAATGCTGTGGCCGTGCATGGGGACGTGGTAGGTGAAACATTGTTCTATGGAAGCGGAGCCGGGCAGGATGCAACTTCTAGCGCCGTGATCAGTGACTTGGCCGATGCTGCGGAAAATATTAATAACCGGGTAGGATGCACTGGATTTGTGCCTAAAGGAGAGTTCGGTACTGTGCTTCCACTATCTGAAACCATTTCACAATATTATTTGCGTTTGAGCGTCTCGGATAGACCTGGGGTACTTGCCAAAATAGCCACCATTACTGCAAATAATGATGTTGGGATCCTTTCAGTAATTCAGCCCGAGCCGGAATCCTCAACGCAGAGCATTCCTCTTGTCCTTCTCCTNCATGATGCCCCTTTCGGAACCGTTCANGAAGCTCTCAAATCTATATTGGAGCTCGACACTGTCGAGCCGGAACACACGCTTCTCAGATTGGAAACACTGGAACAATAACCATTCAATGGCCTTGCGATTCCTTTCNACAAGAGGTTCGGCTCCTCCGCTTAATTTCACTGATGCGTTCGCCGCGGGACTCGCACCNGNCGGAGGGCTTTATGTTCCGNAAAATCTTCCATCGATTCAACCGCTCCTTGAAAAAAGACCAGAACGATATCCGGAACTGGCAGCCGAATTCTTTAAATTGTTCAATGATGATCATTCAGAGCAANGTCTCAATGAACTCTTTGAAAAATCATACTCAAATTTCGAGGACCCTGACAATGCAGCACCGCTAATCGAACTGAATGATAATACGTATGTCTTGGAACTGTTTCATGGGCCCACTTTCGCTTTTAAGGATTTTGGACTTCAGCTAGTCGGCAACATGTTCGAAGAGCAAATTGCAAGGACAGGCAAGGCAATCAACGTTCTAGGGGCAACTTCAGGAGACACAGGATCAGCAGCCATTCATGGTCTCGCAAATAAAGAANGTGCGCGTGTCTTTGTCCTGTACCCTGAGGGCAGAATATCAGATATCCAGGAACGTCAAATGACCTGCACTGGAGCTGATAATATTTACCCAATAGCCATCGAGGGATCTTTCGACGATGCACAGAGGATAGTAAAGAACCTGTTCGAGGACCTNAGTTTCAAGGAGAAGGCCCGNCTCTCGGCAGTGAACTCCATTAATCTGGCAAGAATATTGGCCCAGTGCATCTATTATATTCACGCATANAAGCAATTACCTGAAAACAAAAAAGAGAACGTCCGTTACGTGGTACCGACCGGAAATTTTGGTAACGTTTTGGCCGGATGGTTAGTGGGGCAGATGGGTTTACCCGTCGAACAGTTCACGGTTGCAACGAACCAGAACGATTTGCTTTTCCGCTTATTTACGGAAGGCATTTACGAGCCTAGAAAAGTGCATCCATCTCTGGCACCTTCGATGGACATTCAGNTCGCATCNAACTTTGAACGTTTCCTNTACTACCATCTGGNAGGGAATNGCCAAAGAACCTCAGANATAATGAAAGAAATCAAAAAAGGCAACNACGTCATGATCCCTGAATTTNATGCTGGGAAATTCTCTGCTACNAGGACAGATGATTTNGGCATCATTGAAAATATCCGCAAAGCNAAGGATCTGTTCGGTTATGTACCNGACCCGCACACAGCTTGCTGTTTTAATGAATTGGAAAGNGATCANACAACTATCATGTTAGCCACTGCTCATCCGGCCAAGTTCCCGGAAACAATTAACNAAGCAATTAATGACTGTCCCAAGCATCCTAGCCTTGAGATACTCAGAGAACGCATTCCTAAAAAGGAAAGATTACCGGCAAATACAGATGCAATTAGAGACTATATGGAGGAAAATATTTTGCAATAAGACTCACTTTAGGACTTTAATATTTTGAAATATTGTAAATAGTTGCCAGTCAATTTTAATTAGAACGGGACTTGTCACTCATAGTACAGAAATACGGAGGCACTTCAGTAGGTACCACTGAAAGGATTAATAATGTCGCCAAGAGAATCCTTGATACTCAAAAATCCGGGAATCAGGTAGTTGCCGTGGTCTCTGCAATGGCAGGGGTCACCAATAGACTCATTGAAATGGCAAACGAGGTCTCACCTGATCATGAACCCACGGACCGTGAAATGGATGTTCTCTTAGCCACAGGAGAGCAGACGACCATTGCTCTGACCTCGATGGCAATTAATGCTATGGGCGGCAAAGCCATCTCATTGACAGGTGCACAGGCAGGAATCGTCACAGACGGAGACCATACCAGAGCAAGAATATCAAATATCACACCTGACGAAGTTCATCGACTACTCGATGAAAACCACATCGTAATTCTTGCCGGATTTCAGGGCCGGAGCCCGGACGGACGTATCACAACTCTCGGTCGCGGTGGCTCAGATCTAACCGCTATAGCAATGGCAGCTGCCATAGATGCTGACCTGTGCCAAATTCTGACCGACGTTGACGGAGTCTACACCTGTGACCCTCGGGTCGTGCCTCAGGCTCGGAAAATTGATGAAATTTCTTATGACGAAATGCTGGAAATGGCTTCATCTGGCTCTAAGGTAATGCAGTCAAGATCCGTTGAGTTTGCCAAAAAATTTGGCGTTAAGTTTGAAGTAAGAAGTAGCCTAAACGAAAATCCAGGAACAATCGTGACAGAAGAACACCCTAACATGGAATCCGTAGTTGTTCGCGGAGTGAGCATCGAACGAGAACAGGCAAAGGTAACTATCGAGAATGTTTCCGATGAGCCCGGAGTCGCAGCAAAAATATTCCATGCCATTTCCGATTCGGGAGTCGTAATTGACATGATTGTACAAAACGTATCAAAAACAAACCACACTGACATCTCATTCACCTTGCATAGTTCCGATCTAAAAAAGGCAAAAGAAACAATAGAACCTATTCTTAATGATCTGGGTGATGAATCCTCCATAGAAACGACTGACGGGATCGGCAAACTGAGTGTGGTTGGAATCGGCATGCGCTCTCACTCCGGAGTCGCAGCTCAGATGTTTGCTGCACTGGCAAAGAATGGTATTAATATTCAAATGATATCAACCTCGGAAATAAAAACTGCGGTCATCATTAGAGAAGAGGACCTAGAGGAATCGGCAAACATCGTTCACTCNGCCTTCAAACTCCAGTAAACTAGCCCATTTTCACATAATAAATCCCNNNNAAAANACCTCAGCCACNTAACTTAATCACAACTAAGAAAAAATTGTACAAGAGTCTCTTAATCATCCTTGGGATAATTTATTTGGCACCTAATGGGTTCAGCAAAAAGAAAACTGGTTACTTAACTGAACCTTCTAAAAAAGACACGGAAACTATTCTCAGGATNCAGATATTTCTGGATGAGAAAATGTTTGGACCCGGCAAGATTGACGGCCAGATGGGCCAATTTACCCGTAAAGCGGTTGCCCATTATAATTTTGGATACAATCTGAAATACGATAACTATTATAAAGTCATCAATGAATCTAAAGCGGCCATTGATGAGCTATTCACTTCTTACACTATCAAAGAAGAAGATCTTAATTTTGTTGGAGAAGTTTCTCTAGAGCCTGCTGAACANGCCAAAATCGATTACCTTTACTATAGATCAATTCTTGAGTTTGTNGCGGAACGTTTTCACTCCGATGAAAAATACATCGCAAAAATAAACCCTGAAATAGATTGGGAACAAGCAACGGTAGACACCACAATTAAGGTCCCAAATGTNACTCCCTTCAAGATTGAAAAAATTAAAGAAGACAAGTCATTCCAAAGAGAAAGAAAACTGAGCAAGCGGCTTGTCATCGTAGATACAACGCAAAAGCTCGTGGCAATATGGGAAAAAAAGAAAATCATTGCCACATTCCCTATAACGCCCGGGCAAGAAAAGTTTATCCATCGCGGGAACTGGGTCATTCAGAATATGATCACTACCCCAACCTTCAGATGGGACCAGAGCATGCTGGAAACAGGAAAACGCAGTAACGAAGCTTACTTACTTCCACCAGGACCAAACAGTCCGATAGGAATCTTCTGGGCAGGACTCAATAAGGGCGGAATCGGCCTGCATGGAACCTCCTCTCCTCATACGATTGGCCGGTCCAGAAGTGCCGGTTGTGTGAGGCTGGCCAATTGGGACGTTGTCCGCCTTTCTGATCTGGTCAGACCTGGAGCAAAAGTAGAAATGCGCTGAACTGATTTAACTAGCCGCGTTTTCTCCATGGTTGAGATGTTTTAGAGACTGGCCTCCTTTGCTTCTTAGATAGCTTATCAGTTCCCTCAGCAAAATCATACCAGACCTTCACCAGTTCATTCCTTATNTCTGTCCTGGATCCAGANAGATCCTTCAATTCGGTCCGGTCAGCGACCATATCATATAACTCCCAAGGGCCACCCCGGGCCGAAACTACTTTCCATTTTCCTTTTCGTACTGCACGATTATTACCGAAATGGAAATAGAGAAANTCATGTTCTTCTCGTTTNTCTCCTTTAAAAACAGGCAAGAGCGATTTCCCCATTAACTTTGAATTTGAATCCTTATCAGGATAGTGCGCCCCGGCCAAATCNAGGNAAGTAGGCATAAAATCAACAAGNTGTCCTACCTGATCAGTAATAGTACCTTTTTTGATTTTNAGGCCCCGAGGCCAGTGAACGATCATCGGACTACTTATTCCGCCCTCGTGTTGGTTCTGTTTGTACCAGCGGAAAGGAGTATTGCCCGCGTGCGCCCANCCAGTGTCATATGTCCAATAGCTNTCGGGATCCCAGGGCATCTNATCAGCGCCTTTTGTCCGTTCAAAAGGGCAAGCACCATTGTCAGAACAGAACATAAATAAAGTATTATCAAAAACACCAAAGTCCTTGAGACTTTGGACGAGCCTTCCGATCCCTTGATCCAAACGATCAACCATNCCNGCATAAGCTGCCATCCGAAAATCCTCCCAGTCTTTTTCTTTATCAGACAGATCGTCCCAGGGCCTGACNTTCTTAGGCCTTGGGCTCAATGGCCAGTCCTTTTTTATCAACCCAAGATCAAGCTGCCGAGCATAACGGTCCTGTCTCAGCCGGTCCCAACCACCCTTGTANTTGCCACGATATTTCATGACTTCTTTCCTCGGTGCCTGAAGTGGGTAATGAGGTGCATTGTATGCGAGGTACAAAAAGAAAGGCCTTTCCTTATCCTTATTTATACTTTCGCTCACAAAACGAATCGCATAATCCGTTTTCGCATCCGTAGTATAAAATCCCTCCTTCGGCACTTTGAATCTCTCTCCATCGAGCCTAAAGGNATCNTCACCAGTAAAGAAATTAGTGGCGCCGCTAAGATGACCAAAGTACCGGTTGAATCCCTTATCGGTCGGCTCCTTGTCCAGGTGCCACTTACCTACCATCAACGTCTGATAGCCTGCGGGTCTCAGGACCTCAGCAATGGTCGGTCCATTAGACAATTTGGCAGAGCCTGCCTGCCCACAGTACATTCCTGTCAATAGATCCACTCTAGAAGAATGACACTTCGCAGTATTATAAAACTGAGAAAACCTGAGGCCATTCTCTGCCAGACTGTCTAAGACTGGAGTCTTAATCTCTCCTCCATAGCATCCAAGATCAGCAAATCCAAGATCATCAGCCATGATTAGAACAATGTTGGGCCTTTCATTTGCGCCCGAAAGATCTGTCCATGAACAGCAATGAAAAAGTGCAATTATCAGGAAAAATGTTCTTACGAAATAGATCATTGGATTTTAAGCTTNNAGGATCAAATTGGGTGAGTGAAATGTTAATTAAATAAAAAGACCATTCAAGATATGAGTTTATTACTTGGCGTAGCCGAATTGAAGCATTAGATAATGGGTTCTACTAGATGATTCGCTTTCAAAGCCTAACTCGCAACATAGAAATTGGAGCAAATTGTTANCTCCTCAGTCTGGGGAATAAGCGAATTCTAATTGATTCCGGAATGCATCCAAAAGCGGAATCACGGGATGCTCTTCCTCAATTCGATCATATCATTGATGAGCCTTTAGATGCGGCTATCCTTTCTCATGCGCATCTGGATCATTCCGGATCATTACCTATTATCCAAAGGCATTATCCGGAAATGCCCGTCTTTATGAGTGAGGCCACTGATGCCCTTGCGCAGGCACTCCTGCACAATTCAGTGAATGTAATGACATCGAAGAGGGAAGAGCTGGGAATCACTGATTATCCTCTATTCACTCACCGAGAAATTCATAAAGTAAATCGGCAATGGCACCCAAGAAGGAACGGTAAAACATTTGAACTGCATGATTCTGGAGGCCCCTCATGCACTTTTTATGATGCGGGCCATGTCATGGGAGCAGTCGGGGCTCTGTTTGAATTTTCAGGGAAGAAAATACTATATACCGGCGACGTTCACTTCGAGGACCAGAGCATTCTTAAAGGGGCGGACTTTCCACGTGAACGAATCGACATTCTGATCCTCGAATGTACACGCGGAGGAGCCGAACGCGATCCGCAATATAACAGATGCTCTGAAGCAGAAAGGCTAGCACTGAGTATGGAAGAGTGTCTCGGATCAAAAGGCTCAGTCATGATTCCTCTATTTGCAATGGGACGAACACAGGAAACAATTATGATGCTTTATGAACTTCAGAAAGCAAAAAAATTAAGGAAAGTCTCATTCCTCATTGGCGGACTCAGTATTAAAATGACCAAGATTTATGACCGGTTCTCGAAACGTATCAGGCGCAACCATCAAGGACTTAATCTGATGCGTGTAAAAGGACTCTTATCTACTCCCCGGTCCAGGGGAGAACTTCCAAAATTAGAGCAGGGGAAAATTTATACATTATCCAGCGGTATGATGACAGAGAAGACAATGTCAAACAGACTAGCTCAACAATTCATTGCCAATCCGCGTAACCTGGTGGCTTGCGTCGGATACGCTGATCCTGACTCACCATTGGCAAGGCTCATTCAATCAGAGAGAGGAGAAGAGGTCCTTTTAGATTCCAAAAAAGATCCAGTAAAACGTCAATGCTCAGTGCAAAGCTTTGACTTCAGCGGACACGCCCCAAGAGAGAGCCTGATAGAATACGCAGAATCAGTTAATCCCGAAAAAATTATCCTTGTCCATGGTGACCGACCAGCCATCGAATGGATGCAAGAAAGACTCAATCAAACATTACCGGAAACAAAAGTAATCATTCCTGATCCGGGAAAAGAAATAGACTTAGAATAATATTCCGGAACCTCTATTCAGCGGAGAGTTGATCCTCAATCGATTTCAACCGGGACAATATGTTCGGAAGTCTCCTCGGAAAAACCATCTCTTTTCGGACCCTCTCAATGGGGCCGGCAGGGAATCCGGAATAGAACGCGGGCTTTGCAGGCTCACCGCCCGCCAAACTTTTGGTGGCTCCGGTTCTGGCAACGAGCACGGTATTTGACCCGATCTCTATGTGCCCAGCCACACCGACCTGAGCAGCCATGGTAACGTTATCTCCAATCTTACAGCTCCCACCTATGGCAGTATCCGCAACAAAAATACAATTCTTACCGATAATGACATTATGCCCTACCTGAACAAGGTTATCAAATTTGCTCCCACGACCGATCAGAGTCTTTCCGAAACGGCCACGGTCAATTGTGCAGTTCGCCCCTATTTCAACATCATCCTCGATTATCACGTATCCAAAATGTTCAATTTTCTGATGAACGGACCCATCAAATTCAAATCCAAAACCGTCTGAACCAATGATGCTTCCCCCATGAACAATCACACGCTTACCAATACGAGAACGATCATAGACCACAACGTTTGGATAAAAATAGCCATTTTCACCCACTTCGACGTCCGAGCCGATAATGACTCCTGCACTGATCGTTGTTCCTTCCCCTATCGTTGTTCCGGCACCAATGACAGCGTTCGGTCCGACACTCACAGTGGCCGGATCTATTCGAACGTTTTCAGCTATGACGGCACTGGGATGAATACCTTTGTCATATGCACCAGATTCCTTGGAGTAGAGGTCCTTAGCAACTTCATTGAATGCGATGGATGGACTCTTGACCTTAATGAGTGGTACATGAATAACCTCTTCATCAAATTCCGAAGAAACGAGGACCGCAGCAGCATTGGTCGATTTTAGGTCATTTAAATAGCGGCCATCGTGATAAAACGATAACTCATCGGGACCTGCTTCCGAAAGAGAAGCGAGACCCTTAATTCTAATTTCCTCTTGGGCAGGGTTAATGACCTCGGCTCCAAGTTTGTCTATTATGTCGCAAAGTTTAATCTGCACGGGCTGAAGGTTTTCCTCCTTCTATTAAAGATGATGAACTCAGTTAGGGAGAACCTGCATTCTTATTCAATTCTCCAATAAGTTCCTCACTAAAATCGACCGCGTCTTTGGAATGCAACAGGAAAGGAATACCACGCGTTCCAAGGCCCGACTTATCAAAGACGATATCATAATTCTTTTTCTTGGCCATATCGCCAACGACGTCCTGAATCTCCTCTATCAGAGCCTTGCGCTTGCGATCAACTTCTGTAAGTAACATCCTTTGCCTCCTGTCAGAGAGTTCTTTTTTTTCACGCTCAAGAGCACGGGCCTTCGAGGCCACTTCCTGAGCCTCTTTCTGCTTCTCTTTGCGGAGCTCTTCACCAATTGCAGGGTCCTTAATTTCCGTTGCCAGTTTCTGATAATTATCGAGAAGTTTTTTATAATCGTTGTTGATTGTCTCTAGCTCCTTCTTGGCCGCCTCTTTTTGCTCGTTAACAACTTTATCGGCATCCTTTGTTTTGTAATATTCGGCAAAGACCCGATTCATATCAACGATCCCAATCTTCATCCCCTGTGCACCTGCACCGGTAATCATGAAAACTAGGCTAATTACAAGAAATGGAAGGAAGAAGGCAGATTTATTCATAACTGTAAAAGGAGAATCCCCCACAATAGTTCGATTTTCAAGAGAAATACTCGGTCCCGGAATGCCCTTTTTAAGTGGTAAAATGGTTCAAACTGAAAATTAGCGGAACTGGTAACCCATATTGAACTGGAACCTCATCTTATCCTCTACCCATTCATTGGTTTGCATTGGCCAAGCCACATCCAAACGGATCGGTCCCATTGGCAGGTAAAGGTCAAGTCCTATACCGTAATCTGACAAATAGTCTCCCCCAAAGTCCCAAGAATCGTTTGAGAGGATTCCTCCATCATAGAAAACATGGCCCCTGAACTTCTTTAAATTAAGCAAGGGAAAACTGTACTCTGCGGTGAAATATGCTGCCGTTCTTCCACCTAAAGGCTCTCCCTGCTCGTCACGCAACGCGGGGCTACTCGCCTCACGATATTCATATCCCCGCAAGCTACGCGCACCTCCCAAGAATTCACGTTCAAAGATCGGAACATTATCATCACCATCAACGCTACGGTACTGACCGTTAATACTGAAAATAGTATCAAAGGGCAGGAGAAAATATTTGGATCCAGATATCTGAACCCCATAAGTATCCACGTCACCGAATGAGACATCCGTTCCGAGAGATATTCGGTGCCCTCGCCTAGTGAGGTACTGACTGTCTGTCGTGTTTATGACATAATTAACTGCGAAGAGAGCGCGGTCATATTCCCCCTCCTCGCTCTTGAGGGTATCACTCGAATCTGAGTCAACATCAATTTCATAATTTTCCAAACTCGCCTTGAAAGAAAGTGATGTATATTCACCGATCGGCTTACGCAGACTCAAATATCCCCCACCGATGGTCTGATCATACTTGTCGGAAAGATAAAGGAGATCCCTAAAATAGAGTCCTGTTCCAAGTGCGAGCCTCTTATCAAAGAGCCACGGTTGCGTATAGTCGAACTGGAAGTCCTTACGTCGCCTACCGTATTGGACTCCCAAACGGATCTTTTCACCGCCACCGACGTGAGGCTTCCCGAACAATCTGAAATTGGTCTGAACGATGTCCATGAAGCCAACCAAATTATCAATCGAACTGAAACCAGCACCAAAGTTCACTGTGCCTGTCGATTTTTCTCTCACCTCAATATTAATGTCTGTATGATCGGGAGTTGCAGAATCGGTCGGAGTCACATTAACGCCTTCAAAGAATCCCAATCCCATGAGACGGTTACGACTAACTTCTAGCCTCGTTTCGTTGTAAACATCACCAGGCGCAAGGGCCAATTCACGGCGGATGACCTTATCCAAAGTCTTGTCATTGCCACTGATATTAATTAACTCGACCGTTGACTGAACGCCTTCGGAAACAGCATATTCGATATCGACCATAGTTTCTGAAGAACTATCAACGCGCGGAGAAATGCGCACATTTGAATAGCCATTGTCCGCATAATATCTGCGTAAACCGACCAGATCAGTACTGATTCCATCTGAAGAATAAACAGCACCTTCCCTCATCTCCAGAAGAGGTAAGACATCCTTCTGAGACACGGCCTTGATCCCTGAAACAGACACCTTGTTAACAGTGAATCTTCTTCCCTCATTAATATGTATGACAAGGTCCACCTTATCACCCGCTGGCTCNCGTACCACTTCAGTTACACGCGCATTNATGTATCCTTCGTTACGATAAAATTCCTCAATTCTAACAATGTCCTCCTCNAGTTCAGCAGAATCGATGCCTCTCTTCTTTTTGAAAATATTATAGGCCCGACTGGCTTTAACATGCATCTGGCCCGAGAGGAGCCGGTCAGAAATGGATTCATTCCCAAAAAATTTAACCTTGTTNAGCCTTTCCATAACTCCCTCATCAACAACGAACGTGACTCTCGAAAATCCAGGCCTCTCGGAACCTCCAACCTTATAAGTGATACCAACATTNGAGAAGCCCTTCTTCTTGTAAAGATCCTCCAAGCTCACTCTGGCCGTTTCGAGTAGAGTATCGTCGAAAGCTTCTCCGATTTCTAGTTCCGTCTCTTTACGCAATCTATTCGTGGCCAAAGAATTTCCTATNAAGGTGACCTCACCCAGAATGGCACGTGTACGGACCATAAAAATGACACGGACCCCATCTCCTTTAGGCTCNGTCAAAACCCTCACGTTATCCACTAAACCGCTCGAATAAAGATTCTTGATGTCCTCTTCGACCTCCATCGCGTCCAGTTCGTTACCGACTTTACTGCGTATCTGAGCAGTGAGAGCAGCTTGATCCACTGTAGGAGCACCATCGTACTGAATTGAAATATCAGTGATCTTCTCGGCACGAATGACTGACTGACCCAGAACTAGAAAAATAAAAATGAACGCGGCTGAAAATAATTGCCTTATTTGAAATGTCATTACGGTATTCAGAGTATCTTATTGAAGGTCAAAGGGATTATGGGCAAATGGCTCGACTTCGTTCAAGCCATTAATGNAATAATACATAAAAGTTAATTATTATTCTTTTNTCTTATTTTGTTAAGTTAGCGATCNCTCATTAATCTCGNAATTTGNTATAAAGCACTTATTATGAGTCATTTGGAATATTAATGGCTGGACCTATNTTTATTATAATTATGGAGTTTGATGNTAAAGTTTATAAAAATTGTTAATATTAATTAATTTTTGTTGGCTTCAAGTGATATTAACAGGAAAAATCAAATAAATCGTGCCGGAAAATTATTATACAGAAACCACAGAAGCCCCAGAAACTGACTTCGATATCTCTTTGAGACCGCCAGAACTAACGGAATTCTTTGGACAGGAGAAAGTTAAAGAGCGGATTTCTTTAATGATTGAAGCCGCAAAACAGAGAGAAGATGTTCTAGCTCATATTCTATTATCAGGTCCTCCAGGCCTAGGAAAAACTACTCTGGCACATATCATCGCCTCAGCGACCGGATCCCAGTTACATTCCACGAGCGGCCCCCAAATTGAAAAAGCAGGAGATCTTGCGGGTATACTCACAAACCTTAAGAGGGGCGACGTCCTTTTCATCGATGAGATCCATAGACTGCACCCGGCCATCGAAGAGTACTTGTACCCGGCAATGGAAGACTACCGTTTAGATATTATTATTGATCAGGGTCCAAATGCCAGAACCATCGAGCTCTCATTACCGAGATTCACGCTGGTCGGGGCAACGACACGTGCCGGGATGCTCACTGCTCCGCTCAGGTCAAGATTCACAATGACAAATAGGCTCGATTACTACACGGCAGAAGAACTAACCAACATAGTGAGTAGATCAGCTAGCCTGCTCAAAGTTGAAATCCAATCAGAAGGTGCATTAGAAATTGCATCCCGTTCAAGGGGAACACCAAGAGTTGCAAATTCATTATTGAGATGGGTCCGGGACTTCGCTCAGGTCAAGGCCAACGGTATCATCACTCAGGAAGTCGCGGACGGTGCCCTCAAAATGATCGACATTGATGATGATGGTCTCGATGAAATGGACAAGAGGATACTCGAAGCTCTGATCTACAAGTTCGACGGCGGACCAGTGGGTCTAAATTCATTGGCCGTCGCTGTCGGCGAGGACTCCTCAACTATCGAAGAAGTTTACGAGCCTTATCTCGTCATGCAGGGAATGCTCACTAGGACCCCTAGGGGCCGGGTAGCAATGAAAAGATCTTATGTAAAACTAGGAATCGCCGCACCCAATAACACTGGGGAAACCGATCCTGAACTTAGTCTGGATGCATAGCTTTATAGTTCCTCTTGCTCGCATTCGGCTCTCGGGAATTGTGTAAAAACATTGAGGTTATAATTCTATTGCCACGCCCTCTCCGACGGAAACCTCAATCGCCTCAATAATTTTCTGCACTGTAATGGCATCATCAAGGTCAGAAAGCGGTGCCCGATCACGCTCAATGCATTGTTCTATAAAATAACGAACAGTATTAAGTATCGAGTAATGATAGGCTGAATACGTGTGAGAATGAACGACCGCCTTTTCGTTCTGCACCCAATCAGCATGGCTAAAACGAGTCGACCCTGAAGTCCCAATTAATTTTATCTTAAATGTCCAGTTATCATCGGCATGATCGTCAGCGGCAAAGCTGGCCTGTAAATGGGCTAAAGCACCCCCATCAAGTTCCAGAATAGCCATGGCCAGATTTTCTTTGGTAACGGTCCCATCATTGATCGTTGAAGCCATTGCCATCGCCTTCCTAGGCTTCCCACCTAGGAAAGATGTAATATAAGCATGATGCGTCAGAATTTGCCTGATAACACCTGGATATCGCCGGGCCACTTCTTCGGGATGATGAATGTTATAGAAAACATAAATAGCCACCAAGTCGCCGAGCTTTCCTGAGTCCAAAAGTTCCCGAGTTCGAATCACACTGTCCTCATACAAATAATTGTGTACCGGCACACAGAGCTTTCCTGATTCTTCTGCTACGGACTTTATCTGTTCGATCTCATTAATGTTAGAACTGACGGGCTTTTCAAGAAGAACATGTTTCCCCGCACGTAAAGAACTGACTGCACATTCAAAATGCTCTTCCAATGGCGTCAAAACAAAGATCGCATCAATGTCTGGATCACCTAATAAAGACTCTGCCGAATCGTAGGCTGTGCAATTGTATTGAAGAGACTTCTCGTGGGACCTTTCCTTATCAATATCAAAAAGGCCAACTAATTCAGCTCTCTCACATCCCTGAATACCCGCAGCATGTAAATCAGCGATGTCCCCCGCGCCATAAAGACCGACCCTAGTTATCACAACTGAACGATTAGTTATGGCTTACCAATGCCGAGTTGAAATTCATAATATTCAGGACCCAATTCAGCTAACGGCTCTTTTAATTTTTCTATCTCCTCCTTAGCTGCATGGACCTCCAACCGCAAAAGCTCAGAGATAGCTAATGCCTCACCAATCAGAGCACCCACATTGTTCGCATGAGCTAACAATCCCTCGGCCCCATGATAAGCTTCGCGGCAATGAATAACATCTCCCGACACCGTAAAGTCATACCACAGACAATCATCTTCCTTGGCCGTCGCTTCGACGAACTGATCAAGAAGTTTTCTGAAATCCTCCATTTTCCCAGAATGAACTTTAAAATAAGGGTGAATACTAACTACTTTGCTCATAGCTATTTTTTGAACAAGTATTCGTCTCGGGTCAAGCCCGCTAATTCACTCTAAGTGAAAAATGTATAGAATTTAAAATTCATAAATTTATTACTACCATTGCAATGCAATGAATGCGTAGCATCATAATGAATATGCGAAAAATCATAATAATTACTCTGGCAATTGCATTTAGTGCTCTTAACAGCTTCGCCCGCAAACCTAATATCATTTTCATCCTTGCCGATGATCTGGGATATAATGAACTCGGGTGCTTTGGTCAAAAATGGATCAAGACGCCGCACATTGATGGACTGGCTAAGGACGGAATGAAGTTCACTCAACACTATTCCGGTCAGGCAGTCTGTGCTCCCTGCCGTTGCGTGCTCATGACAGGAAAACATACTGGACACGCATACATAAGGGATAATGGAGACCCTAAGGACGGGTCCACCAAGCATTTTCCTTTCCCGGGGCAGAATCCAATTCCAGAAAATGAAATCACTATCGCCGAAATTCTAAAGACAGAAGGTTACACAACCGCAGCGATCGGTAAGTGGGGGCTCGGCCACTTTGGATCGAGCGGAGACCCTAACAAACAGGGATTTGATCTGTTCTTTGGTTATAATTGCCAACGACATGCCCACAATCATTTTCCGAGATTCTTATGGAGGAACAACAAGAAAGTTCAGTTACCTGGAAATGACCGGAAACTGGATGGAAAAATTCATTCGCAGGACGCATTCACCGAGGAGGCTCTGAGCTTCATCAAGGAAAACAAAAAGAATCCATTCTTCCTTTACCTGCCATTCGCTATTCCTCACCTAAGCATCCAAACAACTGACAAGTGGCTCAACGAATACAAGAAAGTAATTCCTGAACAAGAATACAATCATAGGGGTTATCTTAAGCACCCTTTTCCAAGGGCAGGATACGCGGCAATGGTTACACAAATGGATGACTCCGTGGGGCAAGTCCTATCACTAGTCAAAGAGCTGGGACTAGATAATGACACACTGATCGTTTTCACGTCTGACAATGGACCAACCTTCAATCGACTAGGAGGTTCTGATTCTGACTTTTTCGAGAGTGCCGGCATCTTTAAAGGACTCAAGGGCAGTCTTTATGAGGGTGGTATAAGAGTTCCGACGATTGTCCGGTGGCCTGGAAAAATAAAACCCGGAACTACCAGTGAGCATGTCAGTGCTTTCTGGGACTGGATGCCAACACTTTCTGAAATTGCAGGAACAAAGGCACCAGATGAGACGGACGGCATCTCGTTATTACCATCACTGATCGGCAAAGAGCAGAAATCCCATGAATTTCTGTATTGGGAATTTCCATCTTACGGGAGTCAGCAGGCAGTCAGATTAGGAAAATGGAAAGGGATCAGACAAAAGATGTCCAAAGCAAAGACTAGCGCTGACCTTAAAACTGAACTCTATAATCTCGAACTGGATCCCGGCGAAACCAAAGACGTCGCGTCTCTGAATCCTGAGATACTGAAAAAAATCGAATTAATTATGGTTAAGGAGCATGTGCCCAGTAAGCTATTTCCTATCCTCCCTGAAGAACGTCTCAGGGCACGTAAAAAAAATAAGTCCAACTAATGGGCACAGCAAAACCTAAGCGGACCTGGGTCGAGATTGATCCGAACGCCCTCAGAGCAAATCTCTGTCATGCCAGTGAATTGGCAGACGGTGCCGAGGTCATGGCCGTGGTAAAGGCTGACGCTTATGGGCATGGATTTGCGGAAACGATAAAAGCACTCGATTCTGAAGTTAGTGCCTTTGGCGTTGCAACTCTAAATGAAGCCTTAGCTGTAATGTCGGTAGCGGAAAAGACGCCCAACATCATGATCCTCGGAGCACTCTTGCCCGATGAGCGTGAAGAGGCGGTCAGTGCAGGACTGCATGTTACAATTTCAAGTTTATTGGAGGCAAAGAAATACAACGAAATTGGACAGCGTACAGGTTCACAGATCCAGGCACACCTTGTTTTGGACACCGGAATGGGGCGGCTCGGATTCACTGACAAAAATTTTATACCTGAATGCGCTGAAATATCCTCATCATCAAATATTGCAATTGAAGGAATTGCTACGCACTTTCCCTGCTCTGACTTGGACTTGGATTTTACTAAGAATCAAATTGAAAAATTTAGCAAGATCATTCAGGAATCAAAATTAAATGCACGCTGGATTCATCTCTCTAACAGCGCAGGGGTGATTAATTTTGGCAATGCTGGAGGCAATATGATCCGGCCTGGGCTTATGCTTTATGGAATATGTCCTACGAATCATTCGAGTCATAAACTCAGACCGGCCATGGAATGGAAGACTCGAATCACACAGGTAAGGGAATTACCTTCCGGATCGGGGATCAGTTATGGACAAACATTCATTACTAAAAAAAATACCTCAGTCGCTACGGTCGCAGTAGGTTATGGGGACGGTTATCCGAGATCCGTTTCTGGCAATGATGCGGAAGTTATAATTAAGGAAAAACGTTGCTCGATACTAGGCAGAGTCACGATGGACATGATAATGGTCGATGTTAGTGATCTGGACCCTTTACCCTGCCCCGGTGACGAGGTGACCCTGCTCGGGGGGCAGATGACAGAACTGATAACGGCTACGGAGCTGGCATCAAAGGCCGGGACGATCCCTTGGGAAATTCTTACCGGAATTTCTCCGAGAGTAGAACGGATTATTAGCACCTAAAAGAAAGATAGATTCATGTGAAAAGTAAGGCTAAATTACTGCCTAATCATAGAGACCAGTGTTCCAAATTATCTTTAATGAAATCAGCGCGGCCGAAATTTCGAGCCTAGACACTATAGATCAGCTAGAACTGCTGAATGAATTCAAAGTCAAGCAAGAGGATCTCGAAAAGGCCAGTAATGAAAGCCCCTTCGGCATAATTGAAAGGGACGGCACAAAGCTTTACCGCTACAGATCCAAAGAACACAGGATTTATTTTGAAGTAATGGATGATAGTGTCATCGTTCACCGTGTATTACATAAAAATACCCTCAAAGACTTTCTTTTCAGATCGAAGCTACCGGTTTCTGAGGACAAAGCACTCGGTGAGTCAAAAAATTTCTGGTCAATGATCGAAGAAGGCGAAAAGGCAAGACGAATATAATTACGCACATCAAGCAAAAACATTACAAGAGTCAATACAATGACCCTTGAATATTTACTCAACAACGAAAACGAAAGGGTCCGGCGTTTTCCAATAGCAAAGGAAAAGATCTTCCTAGGTCATGCCGCAGTCACTGCCCTGCCCCAATGCGCTGCAGAAGCAATGGCAGCATACGCGTATTCAAGTTGCAGNGACCATCAAGAATTTCCAGAATTCATTCGGAAAATGAACGATACAAGGGGCTTAGCTGCGGACCTGATCGGCGCCAAAGCCAAAGAGATCGCACTGCTAGGACCCACNTCATTAGGTCTCAGTCTATTTGCAAACGGAATCGATTGGAGATCCGGAGACGAGGTGATTTGCTACAAAGACGATTATCCGGCGAACGTTTATCCTTGGGTCGAACTTCAACGCAAAGGAGTCAAAATCAGGTTCCTTGAACCGGAAGAACCTGGGGCCATCACTCCTGAGCTGATCGAATCATCGATCGGACCAGAAACACGCCTCGTTGCACTAGCGAGTTGTCATTACCTCACAGGGTATAGGATCGACATTGATGCAATAGGCAAGATGCTCAAGGACCGGGGAATACTCTTTGCTCTGGACGGTATACAGACTTGCGGCGCCTTTCCCACATCTGTAAAAAATGTTGATTTCATGAGCAGCGATGCTCACAAGTGGCTACTGGGACCAATGGCAATAGGAATCGTTTATGTGAAAGAGGAAAATTTCGAAAAATTAAGACCAACACTGCTAGGAGCATGGAATGTGCATTCTCCGGACTATATCACNCAGGAAAAAATTAAATTTCACCCAACGGCAAGACGCTATGAACCTGGCGTATTAAATGCTTCAGGAATCGTGGGCTTAAAAGCCGTACTGGAACTCATTAGTGAATTTGGTATAGAAAATATTTCCTCGCAGCTCTTAAAATTAAAATTTTATCTCATTAATAAACTAGAATTGCTCGGATTCACAATTAATGGACCAAGGGCCGGTCAAAACGCATCATCAATTACTACCTTTAAGCCATTAGCCGAAAACGCCTTGGCCATATTCGATAAACTCAATAAATCAGGGATTATATGCTCATGCAGAAAGGACCGGTCAGGTGAGCAATTCCTNCGATTTAGCCCTCATTTCTATAATACAGAAACAGAAATTGACCGTGTCATGGATATTTTAGCACGCGGCACCAATTCCTAAGGCTTGACTCTGGAACAGAAAAGGAGGATCTAATATATAAAATCATCTGTAAATCAGCTAAGGCCCATGCCAGTTACAAGAAGAAACCGTAAGTCTGAGGAAGAAAAACCTCCAAATTCAGAAATTGATCTAGATAAAATCAAAGAACTNATCAAGCTCATGGAAGANCATGAACTGACAGCCTTTGAACTAGAGGATGCCGGATTCAAAGTTCGGCTCGAAAAAGGCNGTTCCCAGGAACAGGTCCTGGCACCTGTTGCAGCACCAGAACCAGCANCAGAACCGGCAAGTGACAANATAATCGCTGAGGACACAGAACAAATAACATCACCGATGGTCGGAACTTTTTATAAGTCCCCATCACCAGATGCTGATGCGTTCGTGAAAGTGGGTGACGCAGTCGATGAAGATACGGTCGTCTGTATCATTGAAGCAATGAAGGTAATGAACCAAATCAAAGCCGAGAAATCAGGAGTCATACAGCGCATACTTGTGGATGACGCGTCCCCGGTCGAATTTGGCCAGGGCCTTTTCGTAATAGCCTGATAATAACAAGGCCCGATTCGAGAATAGAATGTTCAAAAAGGTCCTCGTTGCCAATCGCGGTGAAATCGCTCTACGCATTATTCGTGCATGTAGAGAACTCGGAGTCAGGAGCGTTGCCGTATATTCCGAAGCTGATGTTGATTCGATGCATGTTCAGCTCGCCGACGAAGCGATCTGCATTGGGCCCGGACCCAGTGCGGAGAGTTACTTAAAGGCTAACAGAATCATCAGTGCCGCGGAAGTTGCTAACGTTGATGCTATTCATCCTGGATACGGCTTCCTATCAGAGAACCCGGACTTTGCTGAGATTTGTGAAAGTTGTAAAATTAAATTTATAGGACCCTCAGCTAAGGTCATTTCAATAATGGGCGACAAGAATGAAGCCAGGGCCACTGCCAAAAAATTTAAAGTCCCCGTGACCCCAGGCACTGAAGGAACCGTCAGTAATGTGCAGGAAGCTAGGGAAGAAGCTGAAAAAATAGGATACCCTGTAATGATCAAGGCCTCTGCCGGCGGAGGAGGTAAAGGAATGCGCCCCTGCTTCAACGAAGCGAACCTTGAATCGAGCTTCCAAAACGCAAGAAATGAGGCGGAAAAGGCCTTCGGCAACGGCGATGTATACATTGAAAAACTGATACTCAATCCTCATCACATTGAATTTCAGATAGTCGCTGATTCACATGGGAATGTTGTTCATCTAGGTGAACGAGACTGTTCATTACAGAGAAAGAACCAAAAGATCATAGAAGAAGCACCGTCTCCTCTCCTTAATAATAATAAACGCCTAAGGAAAAAAATGGGCGATGCATCTGTACGCCTAGTAAAAGAGATTGGTTATGAAAATTGTGGTACTATCGAATACCTTGTGGATGATAGCGGGGAATTCTATTTCATGGAGATGAATACAAGGATTCAGGTCGAGCATCCAATAACTGAAGAAATCAATGGATGTGATCTAATCAAAGAGCAGATAAGAATTGCTGCAGGTGAAAAGCTAAGCGAACACGTCCAAAACAACACTCCTCGACAACACTCCATCGAATGCCGTATCAATGCTGAGGACCCTTACAATAATTTTACGCCGAGCCCAGGCAAAATAGACTTCTGGTTCCAGCCAGGTGGCAGAGGAGTCAGAGTAGATACGCACGTTTACTCAGGATATCAGGTCCCTCCATTTTACGATTCAATGATAGCTAAGCTCATAGTGACGGGAGCGACCCGAGAAATAGCTATAGACAGAACCCAAAGAGCATTAAACGAATTTTTGATCGAGGGAATCAAAACCACAATTCCATTTCAAGATGCAATAATTAAGAATTCTGATTTCCGTAGCGGAAACTATAACATTGGGTGGGTTGAAGCTTTCTTGAACGATCTCAAATAACATTGCCGGCCCGATCAAAGCTACAATCACAATGCCATCGTGAAGCTGTATTCAATACTGGACCTTGGTTACGTTGATGAACAAGACATAGCCATCAGAGCCGAATCGATCTGCGGTTCGGGCGTGAGCATGCTTCAACTAAGAGCAAAAAATTATGATCCTGAAAAGATCCTCGAAATGGCTAAAGTGGTCAGGCCAATCTGTTCAAAATACGAAGTCCCATTCATTATTAACGATTACCCGGAAATTGCCGCCCAAGTCAGTGCGGATGGTGTTCACATAGGGCAAAATGATGGAGAATTAAAGCAGGCAAGAGATTTGGCTGGGAACTGCATAATCGTGGGCCGGTCGACCCACTCCCTAGAACAGGCAAGGAAAGCTCATGAGGAGGGGGCCGATTATATAGGCTTTGGGCCTCTCTATCCCACAGCAACCAAGCCCGGAAGAATGTCAATAGGATTAACCGAAATTGCCCAGGTTCATAATGAGGTACCTCTGCCTATATTTTGCATTGGTGGGATCACAGAAAAAANGCTTCCTGAAGTATTGGGTGCCGGAGCTCAGAACGTAGTGATTGTTTCGAATCTCTTGCAAAGTGAAGATATTAAATCTTATGTCTTGCGCATCCAAAAAATAGGAAAAAAGAATTCAGCTCAAAAAATATGAAAGTAATCGTTGCCGGAACTGTCGCTATAGATGATGTCAAAACTCCTAAAGTTGAAAGGACCGGCCTGATGGGTGGTTCCGCAGCTTACGCCGCTATGTCATGCAGTTTCTTCGCAAGGACCCGGATCGTCGGTATCATTGGGAAAGACTTTCCGAAAGAGCATATTAAAACACTCGAAAATAAGGGAATCTGCACAGAGGGCATTGAGCGAAGTGAAGGTGATAGCTTTTACTGGTCTGGAGAATATCATGAAAACATGGATGACCGCACGACACATGATGTAGCAGTCAATGTATTGGAAGCCTATAAGCCAAAGATTCCCGAATCCTATTCTGATTCTGAACTCATTCTACTTGCAAATATGAGCCCAAGAAATCAGCTCGATGTGTTGNAACAATGCAATAACGCAAAGTATTCAATTGCTGACACGATGGACATCTGGATCCATAATGAACGGGAAGAGTTGCTTGAGTTACTGAAAAAAATTGACCTCTTGGTCATTAACGAATCGGAGGCTCAACTCTTCATGGAAACAAGGAACCTAGTGAGGGCCGGAAAAAAATTGTTAGGTATGGGCCCAGAAAATATCATCATCAAGACCGGAGAACATGGGTCCATGCTCTTTGGTAAAAATGAAAGTGATTTTTTCCGTCTCGGGGCATATCCGCTTGAGGAAGTCGAAGATCCTACAGGTGCAGGTGACTGTTTCGTGGGTGGAATTGCAGGTTTCATCGCTTCAATAAATCAAGGATCTCCGAGCTTTGATGAACTCAAATCAGCTATAGTCAGAGGCACTGTAATGGCCAGCTTTGACTGTGAGTCATTCAGTGTCGAGGCACTGAGTAGTCTGGATTCTGAACAGATATCCCAACGTTTAAATCAATTGCTTAGTTATACGCAAATATAAATGAATAAAAGGGGCCCGGTTCACCTTTTCATGTTGAAAGATTAAAGTACCTGTTCATCTGAAAAGCTCTCGAGCAATTGCCAGCTAATTAATTTCATACGCGGAACATGGAAAGGACCTTTCCAAAGATTCCCTTTCAAACTTGAACTGACGCTCCCATCACGGTGAAGATAACCGAACCATTCACCGTTTTCAGGATCGGGAAAGAAACGGTATGCCCAGTCATGCACTTGTCTGTGCCATTCCGCATATTTTTTGTCACCCGTCAATGAGTAGGCAAATATGGTAGCAATGATGGCTTCGGCCTGCGGCCACCAAAATTTCATATCATGCCAATACTCCTGAACAGGGATGCCCTTCATGTCAACNAAGTACAGGATCCCCCCAAACTCATCATCCCATCCCCGTTCCCAACTCCAATCAAGGATCTGGCAACCAGTCTTAATCAAACTGGGATCNTTACGAAATTTCCCTTCNTGCATAATGAACCACGACGCCTCGATCGCATGACCAGGGTTAAGCATCCGGCCATCAAAATGATCGATCATTTCTCCGTCCTTCCCTACATTCTCCAACACACAACTCAGTTCCGGCTTCATGTGGTCACTGTGAATTTCCTCAATGCTACGGTCAATCCACTCTTCAGATTCCCTAAGACCGATTGAATCGCGCAATTCTTGAGCTGTGGTAATTGTAATCATTGGAAACCCGAGACTCTTCATTGGCCGAACATCAGTGAACTTTGGATCGACTCCACGAGGATCAAGATTATGACTAATGAAGCGTTCAAATGTTCTTCGGGCCATTTCCGCATAATGTTCCTCGCCCGTGGCCTTAAAAAGTTCACCGTAGGCGATCGAAGCAAAACTTTCGGTAAAAGCGTAACGTCTTTTGCGGATCGGATCTCCTTCCCGTGTCAGGTGAAACCACATCCTCCCATCGCAAGGATCAAAACAGTGATCGTCCATGAACTGGGCTCCGTGCTTAGCTAATTCGAGCCATTCATCACGTTGCTCAACATTATTATAAAGCTCACCTAAGAGCCAGGTGAATCTGCCCTGTTGCCAAACACCCTTATCGGTATCTATGACTTTGCCATTCCGGTCAAGGCACATCATGAAGCCGCCATGATCGCGGTCAACGCAGTTCCTCGTCCAAAAAGGAACCACATCATTAAGCAAACCATCTCGGTAAACCGAGACTAGATCTTCCCGAGAATCGGCATCTGATATCATTCTCTAATCTNCAANTTAATCAGGANTNACTACCTGACCCTTTGCCTTCGTNTTAATCGAATAGAGTGATTTGCGGGCAGTGATAAATAAAGTGTCGTAATCTTCACCGCCAAAGCAAACGTTGGCCGGATGTTCAGGGGTCGGTATCAGTCCCAACTTTTCCCCTGAAGGGGTATAAATATGAATGCCTCCACGCGAAGTGGTATATATTCTTCCTTCCGTATCAATACACATCCCATCACAACGCACATCCATGATAAAGACAGGATCACCCAAAAGGCCCTCTTCTACGACATCATAAGCATGAATTTTACCAATCTTTCCGGAATCGGCGATGTAAACTCTTTTCTGNTNCGGAGAGAAGGCAATNCCATTTGGCATATCAAAAGTCTTACAAGCAACACTCACAGACCCGTCGCTCTTTAGTCGATAGACCCACTTACCTCCGGCCTCTGCTTTCCTGCCNCTCAAACCATAACTTGGATCNGTGAACCAGATCGTTCCATCACTCNTGATTGCTAAATCATTTGGAGAATTGAATNTCTTTCCTTGNAAATTATCTGCCAGAACCTTCATNGTCCCGTCANGTTCGGTTCTGACAAGATTTCTGCCACCGTGCTGGCATGAAAGNAGATTNCCTTTAAGATCNAGAAGGTTTCCATTAGAAGACTCCACTTTTCTCCATTCCTTGATGCCTTCTTTTTTGGTCCATTGTAACTGNAGGGAANGNGGNATATCCGAAAATACCAAACGATTCTCTTTGGCTATCCATACTGGTCCCTCAGTAAACTTCATGTCCGTTCCAAGCTGCTCGACAGTTACCCCTTCACCCACAATTGAGGANANNTCGGCAAAAGCAGNNTTCGTCGCAAAGATCAGGAATAAAACCGATAATAATTTCATATCAATAGAATGGGCTAGAANNAATATAATTGGCAAGCCGATTACCTTTCATCACAAAACCTGTCCATGCGAGATAGTCACTGGTCAGCCGATGTAGTNATCAAGCAAAGTCNAAGGATNACAAAAAAACCAACCGGGCCCCTGAGTCTTATTTGATTTATGGGAACGATATTATTTGCCACGAAAGGCTTTACCGTTCCTGTAATTGCTAAGCGCGGCCCGGAGACCGGCATCATTAGCACCTACTGATTGAGCATAATGAAGCGCTCTCGTTGTAGTTTCGATTGCTCCCTTAAAGTCACCAGTTTCAGCGAGAGCTGCTGCCAGTGTAGACAACGTTGTGTGNTTTTTGCCACCATCTGCTTTAATGATTGGCGTAATCAGTTTGATTGCTTCCTCACCGTTCCGTAATTCTGAATCAGGATGCGTAGAAAGAAGCCAAGCCAGATTATTTGCGGGGAACATCCAACCGGGGCGGATCTGAAGTGATTTCCGATAATGNNTTACTGCATCGTGGCCCTTACCTGTGGCCTGCAAGGCATTGCCAAGTTGAAAATGCGCTACAGCATCAGTCGGTTTCATTCGGACNCAAGCACGAAAATGATTGAGGCTTTCTATCAAGTTACCGCTTCCGGCTTCGGCTATGCCAAGATTAAAACGGAAATCAGGATTGTCCTTATAAACAGAAAGTGCGGCTCTAAGATGATNGCGTGCTGGTCGGATCTGATTATACTTTAACAGAAGGATACCGGCACTCCGGTGATATTCAGCTTCGTTCTCAGTAGTAGCCGATATTCCGGCAAAAACCCGAANGGCTTGTTCTAAATTATTTTCATCGAGCAAAATCCTTCCAAGGTAGAGGCGGGTTTCTTCTGACTNGAAGCGTAGAAGATAATCTTTGAGATAACGTTTGCGCAGTGATGGGTTNCCGGCAGCAGCAAATGATTCTGCTAAACGAATCGCCTGTGGAGGGAAAAGGTCAGAAGCCCAGCGTCCAGAGAAGGGNACGGCTGCATCACGGGCTTCACTTTCCGGTTTGCTCAGCANAGCTACATCATCAAGAAGCGTGGAAAGAGGTACGTGACCTTTGTAAATTGCTGCGACCCGACCTTCTTTATCCAATAAGAAACTAGTTGGGATAGGAAGAGGTTGCTGTAGCTCTACAAATGTACGATGAAAAATGTCCAACACATCGAGAATTTCCGGTGACGCCTTTCCGCTGTTAAATGGAAATGTTAAGNGAGTCGTCTTCTGCTGGTTTCCGTCTAAAAGNCCAACATTTAGAGCAAATATATCTAANCCAGCATCACGGATTTGTTTCTCGTGTTTAGTCCACTCGCTAATTTCGGCGACGCATGGAGCACAGCTTTCGGACCAGAGATTAATCAGTTTAGGAGAATCACCCGTATCGGGAATACCTTCTAATCGAGGCAATGGAATGCGACCAATGAGCCAGGTACGTGTATTATCATTTGATTCATTAAAAGTAATTTTGCTTGTTTTTATCNCTGAATTACCTGTCGGGGGTTTCCACAACANTGCCTGCCCTTTGCCTTGTTCTATGGTATGGTATTGATTGATTTTTAAACCACTAATCTTTTCNACTTTCCCGCCCGGCCAGTAAACTTTTGCACTTAAAATAGTTGCCTTGTTTCCTAATCCGAAATGAAGCCACTTACTCGATTGGGCAAGAAATCCATCCCCAGCGCGNATAGTTTTACTGCGCAATTTGTTATCACCTAANTCTATGACAACTCTAGCGCCAACTGCATCTTTATTGCTTAATGTTCCACTCAAACGCAACGCCATCCAGTCACCTCCGCGACTGCTATTACGTAGGAGCCTTACTCGGGGAGCATTGCGGTTGCTAACCCAGATGTCCTGACTCCCATCGAAGTNCCAATCGCAAACTGCCACTGCCCGNCCATCATCATATAAGCTTAATCCAGTAGTAGCTGAAGCATCAGTAAAGCGCCCGTCTCTGGTATTAAGAAAGCAACAATTGCTTTCGTTCCCGCTAAAAGAACGTCCTTGGCCTATCAATTCTGTCAGTGCTTTCCAGCCAAGTTTGTAGCGGTCACTTGCTTTCACATCAGCCAGTGCGGCTGAAAGGTTTTGAGGAGATTGCGACACGACCTGTCGCCAATAGAAGCTTCACAAGTCCCCAGTGTCCTCAGTTGTGATGAATCCATTCGCCACGTAAATGTCTTCCCAACCATCGTTATTGAGATCCACAAACTTCGCACCCCATGCCCATCGCGCCATTGTTACCTCGGCATTTTCACTAACGTCAGTGAATCCGGACCCAATATTTGCAAATAGACTGTTACCTCGAGCATGGCGGCGGAAAGCCTCAATTTCTTGCTCTACTCCAGAGCGAAACTTTCGCTGGTAAGTGATACGGTTCCCTGCAGAAGAGAACATGTTGCTTATATAAGGATCGGGACGGCCGTCATTATTGTAATCACCCCAGGTAACGCTCATCCCGGCAGACATATCTTCAACTCCTTGACTGCCCGCAACGTCAATGAATTTTCCATTACGATTAAGGTAGAGGTTATTGCGTCCNAAATCNTTAGCCACATAAAGGTCGGAGTCTCCATCCAGATCAAAGTCTGCCCAGGAACAAGCATAGCTGTATCGGGTATTATTAACATCTAACCCACACTCTGCTGTTGCGTCTGAGAAGNGCCAATCTCCATCNTTACGNATTAGCAAATTAGNCCCGCCGTTGTTGGCATCATGATANGGGATCGGTTGACCGAGGATTCCCTCGGAATTATTCAATTCGCGTGCAGGNTTTCGACCACAGAAATATAGATCAAGATCCCCGTCCAAATCGTAATCAGCCGCTGCGAGGGAATGCAGATTAGAAGGGGCCTTGGTTTCTGTTCGCTTCGTAAAAATACCTGCACCGTTGTTTTCCATCAGCATCCAATACCATCCTTGTGCAAGCGCAAGGTCCTGATCCCCATCATTGTCCAGATCGACAAAGAGAACCGCACGAGTNAACTCCATCCAATCAACTCCCGATTCAGCTGATACATCCTTCAATGTGCCATTCAAATTACGTATATACAGTTTGTTGGGTAAGCCACCCTGCTGACAGACATAAATGTCATCAAGTCCGTCCCCATTGGCATCCCCAACAGAGATTCCCTGAAGACCATTCACATCAATTCCAAAATCACCCTGAAGACGTGATCGCCAGTGATCGATGCCCAGCATGAGTTGATCTTGAAATGAAGGAGCCTCCTTGAAAACGCTTGCCGTAACATCCTGAAAATTTAATCCTCCACCNCGNTTCGGAATGATCTCTTCGTAATCAATCACTTTTATCCCAACAAGTTCGGGTGGGTTTCCGGATCTCCAGCTACAATGCCATCGGGCATTTTGTTGTACTGTGCCGTGAGTGGTTTTACCACTCGCAAAATAAATAATCTTAGTAGTGAAAATACCTTCTTGTGACGTTGAAGGAGTGATGTTGTATGTCTTTAACTTCAGTTTGTCTTCTGCCCCGCTCGGGTAAATTGCTCGCAACGCAGTAAGGGCTTGGCNGAGTGGTAATTTCGTNNAGCTTATACCCTTACGAGAGCGCCATACACTAAGCAGTTCATCNNTNTAGCTTTCTTGTAGANCGGGAGGNCGCAAAGGTTGCACCAATATTTCTGGCAAACTGGCTTTAGGATCTAAAATTTCTTCGAGCCGCTGATGAGCCTCATCGCTCACNACTTCGGAATCCCATCCCTCATCAGCCGTAGCATCTGTCCGCCGCAAAATGACTTCAATTGCCGCATCGCGCGGCCCTTTGTCAGGCAAGTATGCTTTTGTTAGTAGTTCGTTTNGATTAGGCAAAGGTGATTCTTTTGTCCCCGAATTGCTTTCAGCACTTTTTTTNTCACAACTTGATAACNAGTGTGCTATAAAAAAAGGAAGAAACATCAAACGAACTGAAAGCAGTGTCGTTTGTTTTCGAAATAAAATATTCATGCGGACAAATGAAGAAAATCACTTAAATGCCTTTATAACTACAGTTCTCAAATATAATTTATCACTAGTATATTAAAAACAAGAAGAAACATGATTTGCAGTCCTACAAAAAATGAAATGAAAAAGAAATTTTTATTATCTTTAATTTTTTTTGCGGGATCATGGATGCATTCTGCTCAGGCAGAGCTCATTGCGTTTTACACATTCGATGATGAAGGAGACCCTTTTGCGGACAGCTCTGGCCAAGGGAACGACATTTCTGGCACTGTAGGAGTTGAACCGACCTGGGGATCAGACATTGGTTTCGGTGATACAGGAGCTTATGACTTTTCCGGCGGTACCCTCACGGCCCCAATTGATATTAATGCGGGTGTAATACCTGACATGACTTGGGGAGCATGGGTGCGCACTAACAACACGAGCCCCGGGCTACGCAAGATAATGGGGCATGATAATGGTGGTTGGGATCGTACGATTGGCCTCGACAGCCGCAACGGCCAATTCCGTTACACCTCATTCACTGGCTTTGGCCGCCCAGTAGTTGGAGACCTTCCGGGACCCGAAAATACCGAGGACTGGACATTCATTGCAGCCAGTTACGACTCAGCGGCTGGCACTGTTTCAGTTTATGTGGATCTGGACGCATCCTCTGTAGCTGATGAACTTGTAGCAGTGACCGAAACGGCCAGATGGAACAATGGCCAAGGAAGTTTTGCCATAGGCGGACTAAGGCCTGACAACACGGCAGAACTCTGGGACGGTGTCATCGANAATGTTTTTGTTTACAATGAAGTGCTGTCCGCAGAACAAATCACCTCACTAAGAAACAATTTCCAGATTACGCAATCCCCGGTCATTCATTCNTTCGTTGTGAACCCTGGATTCATTAACAGTGGAGAAAGCGCAAAGCTTTCATGGGAAGTCGAAGGTGCTGAAAACATCTCGATTCAACCGACCTCATTGCAAAACGCAAAAGCAAAAGGGTCCCTGCACATTTTTCCAGCCGAAACAAAAACCTACACTTTAANNGCAAGCAATGAAGCTGGGAATGTCCAGGCAGAAGTCACTATTGGAGTTGATGCCGAAGCGGTCGAGCCAAGCATTACTGAGTTTCAGGCAAGAAATAATGGNACTCTCACCGATAAGAGCGGAAACACCCCGGACTGGATTGANATCCACAACCCCAATCCATTCACCTTTGAAATAGGAGGCTACGTGCTGGAAGATGAAAACCAGAGATGGGTATTTCCTGCCAGAACGCGAATNCAGCGTTATGGTTATCTTGTTGTCTTTGCTTCAGGACTTGATGAGCCTTNACCGGCAAGTGACGAACTTCATGCAAATTTTAAGCTCTCCTCTTCAGGGGAAAATCTGAGACTACTTGCTCCCGATGGTAAAACAATAATCAGTGATTTTTCTGATTTACCAATACAGGAACGTGGCATTTCCTACGGAACCGATTCTAAAAATGGGNAAAAGGGGTATTTGAATCCGCCAACGCCGGGGGAACCTAACGGCAAGGTTTTGGATGGTCGTGTCAAAGATACTAAATTCGATATCGATCGCGGTTTTTACGATGAGCCATTTACTGTAAATGTTTCTTGTGCCACTCCAGGAACATCCATCAGTTACACTATCGATGGATCCATGCCAACCCCAGAGCACGGAACCAAAATTCCCCCCAATGATGAATTNTCATTCGGACAGGCAGCCATTGAGATTTCAACTACCACAGTACTACGTGCCATTGCTTTCAAGCCAGATTCACTAGCGAGCAACGTAGATACGCAAACTTATATTTTCTCCAAGGACGTTATTAGACAACCCGCAAATCCTAGAGGATTCCCCACAAGTTGGGGTGAGTTCACCGGCGCTAATGGTGGAAGTCAAGGACAACCAGTTCCTGCCGATTACGAAATGAACCCTGCAATCGTTAATGCTAATCCTGAAGGTCTCAGAGAGGCTTTAATGAAATTGCCAACAATGTCCATTGTTGCCGATCCTGAGGATCTTTTCGGCCGGAATGGAATCCTTTCGAACCCCTTCGGTAATGTGAATGGCATTGGAGTTCACAATCAGAGACCCTTCATTGCAGATCGCCTCGCATCAATGGANTGGATTCAACCGGATGGTGAGCGTGAAATCCAGATAAATTGCGGAGTCCGTTTGGTTGGAGGCTGGAGCCGACACTATCGGGCCTCTCCAAAGAAGTCGTTGCGTTTGATTTTCCGCANTCAATTTGGTCCTGCTAAACTTAATTTTCCCATTTTCGGAGAAGATGAAATTGATGAGTTTGATAAGATTCAGCTACGGGCGACTTTCAGTGATGGCTGGGTAGACAATGCTCACCCGGCACAATTTCTTCGAGATCCATTTATGCGTGAAACTTATCTAGCCATGGGACAACCAGGTTCACGTAGCAACTTTGTTCATCTCTATCTTAACGGTCTTTACTGGGGCATCTACAACCCCAGTGAAAGACCGGACGGTAATTATGCTGCTAGCCATTTCGGAGGATCAGAAAGTGATTACGACGCNCTNAAGCANGAAGGATTACGTGGCCCAGGCCAGGCCGCCACGGATTCTTTTGAAGTCATCGACGGGACGTCTGAGCGCTGGAGAAAAGCCTTATCTATCAGTGGGCGGGACATCAAAGATCCGGCGGTCTATGCCGATTTCAAAGAATACGTCGATGTGGTTTCCTTAGCAGATTACGTTCTTGTGAATTCGTTCCTTGCGAATATGGATTGGCCTGGAAAGAACTGGTATGCTTTTGGGCGCAGAGACGGTTCTGATGGTGGTTTTAAGTTTTCACCCTGGGATTCTGAATACTCTTTGTATAACTTGAACGGGAACCGAGTAGATATTAGCGGCAGTAACACACCTGCTCGCTTTTACAGCCGCGCTCGTGGTAATCCGGAATTCCGGCTCTTGTTCGCTGACAGAATTCACAAGCATGCNTTTAATGGNGGCCCACTCACGGTTGAATCAATGGTCAAACGATACACCGAGATGGCAAATCACATAGAACCAGCAATTGATGCTGAAGCCGCCCGCTGGGGAGACAATCCACACACGCGTCAGGGCAGACGTGATTACAGGAAATCAAATTGGCTCTCGGCCCGTAACGCTGTTCTTAATAATTTTCTCAAGAATCGACCTCCAATTGCAATTTCGCAGTACCGTGCTGCTGGCCTCTATCCTTCAGTGAATGCACCCGAGTTTAACCAGCACGGTGGATTTTTGGATGACGGCTTCGACCTGACTTTGGATACTTCCTCAAAAGGTACGATCTTTTATACATTGGACGGCAATGACCCCCGTCTTTTTACCAGCGAGAATGATACGATCACAACACTCATTGANGATGATGCTGAAAAGTCAGTGATTTTTGTTGCCGATGCAGCCGATGAGCCTCCAGTGAATTGGAATGCCCTTGGCTTTGATCACAGTGGCTGGCTAAAGGGAACTCTCGGTGCCGGTTATGAAAAGTCAGGTAACGGCCGCTACGATCCGCTGATCGATGAATTATTTGATTTTGAATCGCTGGCGACCTCTTCAAATGAGGAAACGATCTATATGCTTACTGATTTCTGGGTAGATGATCCTTCGGTTTTTAATCTACTCACCCTCAAAGTCCGTTACGATGATGGTTTTGTTGCATATATTAATGGAATCGAAGTTGCCCGGGAAAATATTCCAGGTTCTCCCGGCGAATTGGTTCCATGGGACGAAAATGCCTTATCCAATCACTCAGACAATTTCGCAGAGCAGTTCACTGAAGTTGACGCAACCGCGGGCGTTCCACATTTGCGTGCCGGCACTAACGTGCTTGCNATACAGGCCCTCAATAGTGGGAGGGCCAGCAGTGATTTTCTGATATGGCCAAAGCTCGAAGCTGCAACTGTGGGAGACGGTCCAGGACCTTCGGCCTTGAGTTATAGCGAGCCCCTTAAGCTCGAAAGTTCAGCTACTGTGAAGACTCGGTTACTATCATCATCGGGTCAATGGTCCGCTCTCACGGAGGCAACTTTTACAGTCGCTGCTCAAGCCGCTAATGTAAATAATCTGGTAATTTCCAAAATCCATTATCATCCACTTGAACCCAGCGAAGAGGAAATCGCGGCAGGACATGACCAAGAAAGTGATTTTGAATACATAGAGCTGTTTAATATCAGCAAGAAAACNGTTTCACTTTCGGGGTTTAATTTTACAAATGGTATAGAGTTCCAATTTGATCCNAGCATTGTTTCTGAAATAGAATCTGGAGGCCGTGCTGTATTGGTTTCAGATATTGCGGCATTNAAGTTTCGTTATGGGGACGGAATTAAAATTTTGGGTGAATTCAATGCCGGAAAACTCAACAATGATGGTGAGACATTGTCTCTTAATGGGCCTGATGGATCCGAGATCTGGAATTTTGAATATAATGACTCTGGGGCTTGGCCTGATTCTCCTGACGGTGGAGGAACTGCGCTTGTATTGATCGATCCAGAGGATCCAAAAGAGAATCAAGCTTTGAGTTTTCCTGAGAATTGGCGGGCCTCGTCTGGAAAAGAAGGACTCCCGGGCAGAGATGACAGGATTTCTTTTGCAGNATGGCTCTCAAATCAACCCAGTCCTGACCCAAACGCCGACCCGGACGGAGATGGCTTGAATCAATTATTGGCATTTTCTATTGGGCTTTCCNAAAAAGTANATCCAAGCANGTTCCTCCCTAACGTTTCTNTANAATCTCTGCAAGTTGGAGAAAATGAAGANCTGTACCCTGTAATTTCGATTCGCCAGCGCACCGGTATTTCAGGCGTAAAGTTTGAAATTGAGAGTTCAACTGATCTTTTGAATTGGAGTCCTGCAAATGGCGTATTNATCTTGACTCAAGATCTGAAAAATAGCACAATGTTAAGAACTTACCGCGATTCAAAGCCATACAAAGATAATGTTAATCGGTTCTTTCGGGTAAAAGTATCCAGTAACTTATGAATTCATTTCAACCAACCTTGATATCATGAAACACTTTTTCCTGTTATTAATTCTGCTAGCCATTCTGAAGTATTCTGCAAATGGAGAGCTCATTGCGTTTTACACATTCGATGATGAAGGAGACCCTTTTGCGGACAGCTCTGGCCAAGGGAACGACATTTCTGGCACTGTAGGAGTTGAACCGACCTGGGGATCAGACATTGGTTTCGGTGATACAGGAGCTTATGACTTTTCCGGCGGTACCCTCACGGCCCCAATTGATATTAATGCGGGTGTAATACCTGACATGACTTGGGGAGCATGGGTGCGCACTAACAACACGAGCCCCGGGCTACGCAAGATAATGGGGCATGATAATGGTGGTTGGGATCGTACGATTGGCCTCGACAGCCGCAACGGCCAATTCCGTTACACCTCATTCACTGGTTTTGGCCGCCCAGTAGTTGGGAACCTTCCGGGACCCGAAAATACCGAAGACTGGACATTCATTGCAGCCAGTTACGACTCAGCGGCTGGCACTGTTTCAGTTTATGTGGATCTGGACGCATCCTCTGTAGCTGATGAACTTGTAGCAGTGACCGAAACGGCCAGATGGAACAATGGCCAAGGAAGTTTTGCCATAGGCGGACTAAGGCCTGACAACACGGCAGAACTCTGGGACGGTGTCATCGATAATGTTTTTGTTTACAATGAAGTGCTGTCCNTAGACGAAATTTCTGCGCTAAGAGCCGAATTAGTCGGAATGGAAATAAGCGATCCAAACATTGTCATTTCACGCGATAGGCCGCTTTTTGGAATGATTAGAACTGGTATAGTTCCAGAGACCGAAAAGCGTTCGATCACCATTCGCAACACCGGAGAAGACAATGACCTCAACATCACTGAAATCGCGATTACAGGTGATGATGCAAGCGCATACTCATTAACAGATGAAGCATTTGCACTTGCCCCTGGAGAGGAGAAAATAATTGAAATTACTCTTACAACTGATGGCGTAGCTGGTGATTATGTGGCTTCTCTGGAAATTCAAAGTGATGATTCTGACAACCCTACCGTGACCATTGAACTTGATACTACTATTGAGTTGATACCGCCTGCGACGCTTCTAGCGTTCTACACATTTGACGACCCCAATGATCCATTCGCAGACAGTTCTGGGAACGGATATGATCTTGCCCAGGGTAACGGAGTTGAACCGAGCTGGGGCGCAGACGTAGGATTCAAAGGATCCGGTGCGCATGACTTTACCGGTGGNACCCTNGTTGCTCCGATTGACATTAATCCAGGTCAATTGCCCGATATGTCTTGGGGCGCATGGGTGCGCACTAACAACACAGACCCTGGGCTACGCAAGGTCATGGGGCATGATAATGGTGGTTGGGACCGGACCCTTGGTCTTGACAGCCGCAATGGCCAATTNCGTTACACCTCATTCACCGGGTTTGGGCGGCCGGTAGTAGGANACCTTCCGGGCCCAGCAAATACGGAGGACTGGACATTCCTTGCCGCTAATTACAACTCGAAGGACTCAACGGTTTCAGTTTACGTCGATTTGGATGCATCTACTATCGATGATGATTTGGTGAAGGTGACAGAACCTGCCAGATGGAACAATGGTCAGGACACTTTTGCAATAGGTGGGCTAAGGCCGGATAACACGGCTGAACTTTGGGACGGAGCAATNGACAATGTTTTTGTTTACGAAGGCATCTTGACTGATGAGGAAATGAAAGACCTCCGTGATCGCGCTGCAATTGCGGGTGAGGTTTTACGCATTACGGAAGTCGTTCGTAATTCCGATAATTCGTTCACTCTGACTTGGACATCCAATCCTAATGCAGGAACGACCTACACTGTTCTTTTCAGCCAGAACCTGAACGAACCATTGGAATTCTGGGGAGACGACGATGATAGTGTGGCGACTGAGGGAGAAACAACAACTCATACCACGGGCATATTTGAAGCCGTTGATAAATTGTTTTTGATAGTAAAAAAGAACGATTGATTTAGGCATTCGGACTGACAAACAAAGATCAAAGGCTTTTGCATTGCNTTGGCCCCCGATTTTGGCTCACTTGTGCCAGAACANAAATAAGTCCTAGAGTCTATTATTTCTATCTCATTCCTTAGTTTCGGCCACACTTGTGATTGTTGGCACGGGTTAATGAAATGGAAAGCTCATCATCTATCTCACTTGAGGAAAACCAACTATCGATCCATATTAAGACAACCCTTATACACGACTTACCTCTAATGACATTCATTCGTCTCATCATCCTCAGTTCCCTGACATTCATATCCACCTCATTAGCTGAAAAATATCCTCCTCCTCCTGGCGGCTGGGACTACAGTTACGACGGTAACTCGGATTCAAATGTATCNACCAAGGCACTGGACGGAACTTGGGACCATAACAACAGTTCAGATCATTGGGACGGGACAGTGCCTGGNACCGGTAATCCTGGGGGAGTGGTCACGGTCCCCATAAATGGTGAGCCTGGGAACAGAGCGCTACAAATCGTGGATGCGGTCAAGTCTTCTGGAACGAACAATAACCGCAGGTTAACACTCACACATGACTTAGAATCGAACGAAGGAACACCAGCAGATTTCATGGACGACGGCGCANCTTTCGCCTTCAGGCTCCGCCTCCCCGAATCAGCTACTGACTTGGAGAATGCTCCGAACGGATTAAACCCTCACAGTGGAGCAAAAGGAATCATTAATTTCAGAGGGTCTGGGGGCCGGGTCGGTTTTGCGTTTGGAATCGCGGAAACTGACTCTGCTTATGAGGAGAGCGGAATGTTCATCAGTGATAGTTCCAATACAATTTTCAAAGGCCTTGATCCTACGGTCTGGAATGAGTTCTGGGTAACGATAAGAAAAAACGAAGAAAACACTGCAAAGTACGATCTTAAGATCTACATGAACGAAGCAACTGTTCCTGATTTCTCAGAGACCATCTCCCTCGCAACGAGCAGTGATGAAAGGTATCCCTANATGTCGATGCAACTCTCATCGACTTCTGATGTGGGGGCAGTAGAAATTGATTATATCGCGTATAAGGACGGGCTATTTTTACCGAACAATTCAGATAACGATGAATTGCCTGATACCTGGGAACTTAGCCATTTCCCTGATCTTCTTCAAAATGAGAATGGAGACCCTGATAATGATGGCCTTATTAATGGAAGCGAATTCACCTACGGCACTGATCCTAACTTACCGGACACTGACGCGGACGGGGTCAAGGACGGNCAGGAAGTCAATGTCTNCNGCACTGATCCCAATTCTCCGGACACCGANAAGGATGGACTCAGTGATGGTGAAGAAATTAACAGGAAACCGCCCACTGATCCCAAACTGGCAGACACTGACTCGGACGGTCTCGGGGACCTCGAAGAACTCGAAACATATAAAACGGAACCGACAAAAAACGACACTGATGATGACGGTTATGAGGACAGTGTCGAAATATCATCCGGTTCTGATCCAAATAACAAAGACAGCGTTCCGAGCTTCCCGACCCTCGATGACCTGCTAATCAGTGAATTTATGGCAAGTAATGATTCGTCTGTTCTGGACTCGGACGATGAAAGCTCTGACTGGATTGAACTGTGGAATCCTACGGATTCTGAAATCTCGCTGAGTAACTACTATCTCACTGATAATGCCGCACGACTCAATAAATGGGCAATTCCCAACGTCAGCATTGGCCCTAATAAGTTCCTAGTCATTTTTGCCTCAGGGAAGGACCGCAATGATCCGTCCAAGGAAATGCATACTGATTTCCAACTCAGTTCATCGGAAGGATCCTACCTGGCTCTGACTCGCCGAGATGCAGATAATAATTTTACAGTTGTTTCGGCTCATGGCCTTTACCCCCGCCAAGTCGAAGATGTATCTTATGGCGTTTTCGGAAAAGAATCCCCGCTCTCACTGGGATTCTTTAAGGATCCTTCACCAGGCGCATTGAATGAGGACAGCGCAGTTGAGGGTTTTGTTAAAGATACCACGTTCAGTACGGACCGAGGAATTTACAAAGAATCTTTCAAGACAACAATTACCACAGAAACACCAGGTGCCACGATCGTTTACACGACTGATGGGACTGTCCCGTCCAAATCTAACGGTATTAAAGTTCGCCCTAAAAATGTTGTTACTGTACCGAGCGTTGAAATTGAAGTCTCAAAGACTACGGCCATCAGAGCAATGGCTTATAGAGAAAACTATGAACCTACCAATGTTGACACTCACACTTATATATTCCCCACTGATATTCTCAAACAATCNAGGAGCAGCGTCCCTGACCATGCGAACTGGGGACACGCTGGCCCGGACTATGAAATGGATCCGGAAATCGTGAACCATTCATCTCCCGAAGTGAAGCCGGTCCCGGAAGACTTTCTCAGAGTACCTACAGTTTCCCTTGTACTAGATTGGAATGAATTCTTCGGTAACCGGGGAATATACATTCAAGGAGAGAACTCGGAAAGAGACACGTCNATTGAATATATAAATCCTGATAGGAACCTCGAAGATCCCAACGCGACCGAAGGGTTTCAGATTGAGGGNACAGTTCAAATCGTAGGAGGTTCATCTACTGGTCGCTGGAAATCGGACAAATTATCACTCCGACTTAGGTTCCCGGAGGATCTCCGGTATCCACTATATGGAGAAGGTCGGGCCACTCGTTTTGATACTCTAGTCCTGGACAATCGCCTCAATAATGTATGGCATTATAACCGCGGTGAGAGTCAGAGGGCCAGGGCTCAATACACTCATGATCAGTTCCCTGCTGACCTACACACGGCCATGGGGGGACTNTCTCCCACTGGTCACCACGTCCTTCTCTATATTAACGGAGTCCTGTGGGGAATCAGTGAGCTTCATGAAAGACCTGATGATAATTTTGCCGCTCAGTACTTGGGCGGAGACAATGATGATTATGATGCAATGAAGCACCGAACATCTACAGCAGTGAACGGAACGACTGCCAATTACGGAAAGTTGCTTAGCCTTGCCCGTAAAGACATGGAGGAACAGGAAAACTATGAAGCTGTCGCTGATGTACTGCATATAGACAACTTTATCACCTACATGATTACCAACTATTATGTCGGCAACACGGACTGGGCCCACCAGAACTGGTACGCAACATATAACAGAGTTAGCTCTGACGGAAAATGGTACTATCATAGCTGGGACCCGGAGCACTGCATGGAGAGTACCGGACATGATTCGACTGGAAGAAATGATTCCGGAGGTCCTACTGAAGTTTTCCACAGACTCATCAAGAACCAGGAATTCAAGTTACGCTTTGCGGACATTGTTAGAAAACATTTTTTTAACGGAGGCGTTCTGACTCCTGAAGAGACTGCAAAGGCCTACCTCAAGCTGTCNGAACCAATAGAAAAAGTCGTACGTATAGAATCTGCAAGATGGGGCGATAATGCGAGCCGCAGACCCTACACCAGACTGGACTGGATTAAGACCCGTGACCAGTTACTCGGCAAGGCCTCAGGCAGTGCCTATGATAATTATTTCCCAAGAAGAACAGACATCGTATTAAATCAGTTCAAATCAAGGAAATGGTACCCTAGCACTGCAGCACCGGACTTCTCTCAGCACGGAGGACCCGTCTCATCTGATTTTAATCTATCAATTAACAGTCCGAGTAACGGTACAGTTTACTATACTTTGGACGGAACTGATCCACGAACGCCCGCATCAGCAGCGGTAGTCACTGAGCACATATTAGTGCCTGAAATTTCNACTAAACGGGNAATAATGCCGGTTGATAATTCGATNACCAATACCTGGTTCGGGANCGGTTTTGATGATTCTGCATGGGCAAAAGGCGAACTCGGAGCAGGTTACGATTCAGCGAACGGAAGATACAACGAAATCATTGATCCAAATTTCAATTTCTCTGACCAGACCAATTCGAGCAAATCGGAAACAGTTTATATGCGGATGGATTTTGAAGTCGATGACCCTTCAGTCTTTGATACATTGACTCTAAGAGTCCGCTATGATGACGGATTCGTCGCTTACCTGAACGGTACAGAAATTGTCAGAGACCGGGCCGGCGGCAGTCCGGGGACTCCGCTAGGATACGATGCCACGGCCTCTTCTAGTCATACCGATTCACGGGCAGAAGTCTTTCAGCCTTTTCTCATATCGGAAAAATTAAATCTATTGCAAAAAGGAAAAAATATTCTGGCCGTTCACGGACTCAATGTGAGTGCTGGATCCAGTGACTTTCTAATCGACGCTGCTCTAATCGCGTCCGAGGGAATCGGAGGCGGTAACGGAGGGCTCTCAGACACCGCCATCACTTACAACGGTTCAATTAAACTGTCTGGTCCCGAGACAATTGTCCGGGCCCGCGCATTCTCCGGCAATGAATGGTCNGCTCTCACAGAAGCGGTCTTCCTTACTGATGTAGATCCGGCCAGTCCTGAGAACCTTGTCATTTCAAAAATTCATTACCGCCCATCGGCTCCCACGGAAGCTGAAATGGAATCAGGGCACAATAATCGAAACGACTTTGAGTACATTGAATTAATGAACATCGGTAACAAAAGTATCGATTTGAGGGACCTGATGTTTGATAGAGGAATCGACTTTGATTTTAATGAAAGCAATTCCTTAGTCATTGAGTCGGGGAAAAGGGCTCTCATTGTCGAAAATAATGATGCATTCGAGTATCGTTTTGGAAAGNACCTTCCTGTCTTGGGTAAGTTTTCCAACAATACAAATCTATCTAATGGAGGCGAAAGGATCCTGCTTCTGGCAGGAGACGGCAGTACGATAAGAGACTTCGAATATGATGATGATTCTCCATGGCCCGAAACGCCTGACGGGGAAGGATACGCACTGGTATTAAAGGACCCCGAATCGAACCCTGATCACAAGGTTCCGGAAAACTGGCAGCCAAGTNCTACCCTCGGCGGGAACCCNGGATCGGAGACACCAACGATAGGATTTGACGATTGGCAGGCCAGTAACTTCTCTAAGTCAGAGCTTCAGNATATAGAAATATCTGGCCCAAGAGCCAATCCTGATGAGGACCTTTTAACGAACCTCGAGGAATTTCTNTCAGGGAATGATCCTAAATCATTCGATGCGTCAGATTCCCTTCTGGATATCAAAGTCGAGGCAATTAGCCTCAACGANGATCAGGGAGAGTCCGCCTTTTTGATTCTTCATTTAAATAAAAATGCCCGTTCTTCCTTGGACTGGAAAATTCTGGGGTCGACTACCGGANCTGACTGGGAAAACGCAATGAAGTTCTTGGAATACTCAAATACTGANGATCTAGGGAATGGTAATGAGCGTGTCCGTTATCGTATCATAGCTCAAAAAAATGAGAAGAAACTTTTCTTTCAGATACAAACCAGTCCCTGACCAGATCAAGCAATAAGATCCATGACCGGTTCTCCGCTAGATATCATCAGCGGACGGTCCTGAGTATCATAAATGTGAAGCCTTGGATCAATGCCGAGCAAATAATAAATGGTCGCAGTTAAATCTTCAGGAGTCACCGGGTCCTCTTCCGGCTCGGACGCATGCTTNTCAGACTTTCCATATACGAAACCTTTTTTGACACCTCCTCCTGCCAAAAGAACACTGTAGCATTGAGGCCAATGGTCCCGACTAGCATTTTTATTGATCTTTGGCGTCCTTCCGAACTCACCCATCCAAACAACGAGAGTCTCATCAAGCATTCCCCGNTGGTCTAAATCCTCAATTAAGGTGGGTAATGTCTGGTCCGTCATTGGCAAGTGGTANGCTTCTACGATTGGGTACATGCGTGTATTATCAAAACCATGAGTGTCCCAACCGCCGTTCGTTTTACTCCTACCGCCAATGACATTCGAAAAGTAGCAAGTCGTAAACTTGACACCCGCCTCAGCTAACCTCCTAGCCAGAAGACATCCTTGCCCATAAGTGGAACGGCCATACTTCTCCCTCAACCATCTTGGCTCCTTTGAAATATCAAATGCGTTTCTGACTCTGGATGAATTTAACATTGCGAGGGCATTCTTATAGTATTCATCAAGACCACGTGCCCTTTCCGAAAACTCCAGCATCCTGGACTGTTCATCAATGAGGCTTTGCAGGCCACGCCGAGATTGTATGCGTTCAAGGCTCAATCCCTCCGGAAGACTCAATTCAGGAAGCCTGAATTGATCTTTGTTCGGATCTCTAGGAATGAAGAGCGGATCATACTTCTTACCAAGGAAGCTTGCATGCTGGCCAGGGGTCCTTGATCCGTCCGCTATCACATGAGGATAAGAGACAAACGTGGGCATCCCATTGTCTGCGTTGGGCGTAAACTTACTGACAACTGAACCGTACGCTGGGTAAAGATCAGGAAGATCCCGGAGACGCTGATCATCACTCGGAGGAGCATGCCCAGTCAGCGCATAATAACCCGCAGAATTGTGATTTTTCATTTTGTGATGAATGGTCCTTACCACGGTACATTTGTCCATGTGCTTGGCCATCCGTGGCAAGTGTTCACAAATCTCAATGTCCGAGCAGGTGGTCCTTATCTGTGCATGTGGTGATCTGTATTCTTTGGGAGAATCAGGTTTCATATCCAGAATATCAATCTGGCTAGGCCCTCCCCACTGAAAAAGGAAAATGACCGATCTGGCACGAGCCGCTACCTTGGAGTCAGGAAATGCTAGCTCATCAGCACGCAAGAAATCAGGAACATTCATGCCAAGCATTCCCATTCCTCCAGCACTCAATAGTGCACGGCGAGAAACTGATACCTTCTGAAGGCTATTACAGTGAAACCGTTTCATTTTCTTAATAAAAATTCCTTAGCATTTAACAGGCTCCATGAAATATCCTCAATTGCCGAGCGTCTGTTCTCGGCCAAGCTAACGTAACTGAGCATCAATGACCATTCTGCAGAGGATGGAGGTCTAGTTAGAACTGCCCAATAAAGCTCATTAATAATTTCAAGATCATCCTTCCCCTCACCAATGAGACGGCCAACCCGGTTATCTTCTTTCTTTATTATCCCATTAATGGTTTCACCCGCAGTCAACTCAAAGACCTGTGCCAGAGTCGTTTCATTACTTCTTTCAGCATCAGAATTAGTGAGGCGAGCAGGTTTACCAAAGACCTTCAAAAATCGGTCCCCATGATATGGATCTTTGGACAAATGGACAGACTCGACTCCAGGCATACTAATCGCTCTATTGCTCTTGGACGTATCGGAAAATGACGCTTTCACTGACATGGATTGGTGAGCAGCATCAATAAGCACCTCAGCAGGGTATCGCATGACTCTGGCCCTAGCAAAATTTTCCTCAGGCCCAACGTTCGAAATCCCCTGAGGGTCAGACGATAACTGATAAGTCGCTGAATTAGCAATTAACCTAATTAATTCTCGCTGATTAAAATCACTTTTAATTAATTCATTTGCAAGAAAATTGATAAGTTCTGGGTTAGACGCGGGGTTCGTCTCGCGCACATCATCAACAGGATCAATTAATGGCTGACCCATCAGGTTCGCCCATATCCGGTTTGCCTGAACCTTTGCAAATCTTGGATGAGAGGTAACCCAGGAAGCAAGTTCATCGAGCCTATGATCAAAGGACTTAAGTGTATCAGCATCAGCGTTGAGGAATCCCGGTACAGGACGTTCATTGGTCCTAGGGTCCTTTAACAATTTCTTCTGGTCCATGTCCTTGATTGGAACCAGTTTAACTATCTGCTCACCGACAAATCTGTGCTTATCAAATCCGTCCTTCCTCTTATTTTCAATAATCTCATAATCGATACCCTCAAAGACCGCAGCGAATTTATAATAGTCCTCTTGGCTCACACGCTCAAAGGGATGGTCATGACATTTGGCACAATTTATTCTCGATCCAATGAAGACCTGAGCAACGGCTTCGGCTCTATTCACTGGAAATCTTAAAGCACGATAAAAATTAGCCGGAGGGTTTTCGTAAGTGCTTCCAGTCGCACATAAAATGTCCCGGGTAAATTGGTTCAATGGCTTTCCCTGCTTTATCATCTCAGATAGCCACGTGAAAATTTTGTGAACGCCCTTAGGATCCAACGTCTTTTCCTCGACCCTGAGTAAATCAGCCCACTTCAGAGCCCAGTAATCTGCATATTCCTTCGATTCCAATAATGAATCCACTAGCAGAGAACGTTTATCTTTTCTCTCGTCTAATAGAAATGATTTCGCAGTCCCCGGTTCCGGCAATGAGCCACTAATGTCCAAACTCACGCGCCTAAGAAAAGTCAGATCATCACAAATTTTCGCAGGATTTTGTCGGAACAATTTTAATTTTGAAAAAACATGCTCGTCCACTCCGTTCCTAGGGTCAGGGCCATTCCATTCATAACTGCCATTACCCTTAATCATTGCCGCCCGCATCGATGCCCTGCCGTTCAGGTACCGCACCAGCACGGTCGTCTCACCAGGCTGTTTAAAATGAACGGTTCCAAAATCACTGACCTCAGCTATCAGATTAGAACTTTCATAAACAGCCCAACGGGTAACATCCATCCGTGTACCGTCTGAAAACCTAGCCTCAACCTTAACATCTATGCTTCTTTCGGGAGTCGATAGGATAGACACCGGTGGTGACACCTCAATGGAATCAAGCGCAGGACTTGTGTCTAAATCGGTACTTGCTCCTGCACTTATCCATTCTAGTAAAATGCGATACTCATCCGAACCAACATCAAAATGTTTTCCGCCCTCATGCTTATTCTGGAGAGTAGGTTTGAGAAGAATCTTACTTGATTTAGGATCTTGAAGATTCACTCGGCTCCCCGAAGAGAGGAGCTCTTTATAATCGTGATCCGGATCTCCGCCCCATAACGAAAGTTTAAACCCCCCCTTGCCGTTCTGGTTCCCATGGCATCCTCCGGCATTACATCCGGACTTAGAAATCACAGACATCACATCACGCGAAAAACTCACCTCTCCAAAAGTGCACAATTGAAAAGATAATAAAATAGCAGCTGAAAAAATGATGGATCTGAATGGCAAGGCAGTTAAGGTTGGCCCAACTGAAGGGCACTCTCAAGCATTATCCGATTCTCTGAGCATCCGCACATGAGGTATCGTGGCCTCCTCAAAAATTGGCCCCTCTTTACGATAACCCAGTGACTCATAAAACTCAGTCACCGAAACTTGTGAATGCAGATACGTTCTAACCATTCCGAGTAATTCTGACTGCTTGATAAGATTTCTCATAATTTCTGATCCTATTCCTAACCCTCTCCAATCTTTCAGAACTGCTAATCGGCCTATCTTTCCTTCGGGACATAGCCTTCCAGTTCCCAGGACCTTTCCCGAACTGTCATGGGCCATGGAATGATAACATTGGTCATCCTTTCCGTCTCTCTCTATAGAAACATCCACGCCCTGTTCCTCAATGAACACTGCACTCCTCACCTCATACAGGAGCGCTGATTCAGTTTCCCATTCAGCATTGCGAACGACCCATTCCCTTTTCATTCTCCTTAAATTCTGAATCGATACCAATGATTCATCAAGTCCCGAACGTCATTTCTTCCCATCAAGGCCAATCGAGTATATAGATATAGTACTGATGCAACCGATAGGAAGAAATCTAAACAAATGCATAATTTTGATCTGTATCCTGACCGCCTCCATCATTGAGTCCCAGGCAGGAAAAATGCTCATCAGTGACCGAGGAGCGAGCCGAATACGAATAGCGGACCTTGACGGATCAAACTTAAGAACTCTGATCGCTTCGGCCGGAACCAACGTAAGAGGAATAGCGATCGATATAAAGCGTAATCTGTTATTCTACGCAGATAATGGAGGCAACGTCATCTACCGCGCAAAACTGGACGGTTCAGAGAGAGAGTCAATCGTTTCGACCGGCCTGAGGTTCCCTGCTGACATTTCACTCGATACAGAATCATCCAAGATCTACTGGTGTGACAAAGACAATGACCGGATAGAGCGCTCTGATTATGATGGTGGAAATCGTGAAACTGTGATCGAAACGGAGGGCCCTTACTATCTTGACCTTGATCTTACTCACAACAAACTCTACTGGGGAGATTTTTCAGGAGGTAATATTTTCCGCGCGTCTCTTCCTAATGCGGAAAATACCGAAAAGATTGTCAGTGGTCTTATACGTACCCGGGGAGTCAAGGTTGATCCTTCGGGAGGTTACTTTTATTGGTGTGACCGAGAAGCGCATAAGGTTCAACGAAAACCAATAAATGGTGGTGACATTGAAGATCTGTACACCGGCCTAGACACACCGCATGGAATGACTTTGGACATCGATGCAAAAAAAGTTTACTGGGTCGATACGGGAACAAACTCAATCGGGGGAACCGGAGCAAAGGCAGTGAGTAGGGGCGACATGGACGGTTCAGGGAAACAGGAAGTCTTGGCGAGTCTTTCTCAGCCATGGGACCTGACTCTCGACACCAGAATCACAAATTACAGAGAATGGACAAAGAGAAGGTTTAGAAAAGACTCCCCAACAACATTAAATTCACCCGGATCAGACCCGGACAAGGATCAGAAAAGCAATTTACTGGAATATTTCTCCGGAACCGATCCTTTCGTCTTTGGAACAAAAGAAATAGTTAAATTAATCAGATCTGACCCATACATGGAACTGAGCTATACAATGATAAATCAACCCATTGTTGACATTAAAGTTAGTATAGAAAGTTCTGGGGATCTCATTAATTGGACCATTGATCCACAGGCCATAAAGGAATCAGGATCCAGCACCGTTGAAGGGTCAGTTCTCATTAATCACCGCTTCAATTATCAGGAAGAGAAAAAAAGGGGGGCGCAGATAAGACTAAGAATTACCCTCATTGATCCGTGAAAATCCGCAATGCAACAAATGCCGACAGTGAAGAAGTCATTGATCTGATCAGTTCAATTTATGATGAGTATGGCGAAATAATGTACACTGAAGGAGCAGACAGGGACCTTCTAGACATCAATCAACACTATCATAAATCTGGCGGTGACTTTGTGGTTTTGGAAGATGATCAGAAAAGAATCGTGGGCTCCCATGCGACTCTCCCTAAAGATCCATCAGCAGGCCTCCTGACCTTCAGAAGACTGTACCTTGAAAAATCAATGCGCGGGTCCGGAGCAGGGAAAACTCTAATGGACTGGGCAGTGAAATGGGCAAAACATCATGAATACAAACGGATCGAGTTCTGGTCAGATACAAGATTTAAAAGAGCCCACCAATTTTTCGAGAATTACGGTTTCAATAGAACCGGTGAAATTAGAGATATGGATGACGGTGCACTCCCCTATTCGGAATATTTTTTCTCGCTGAACATACCTTCCTGAGTAAGTTCAAAAAGAGAAACAAAATTAGATCTGCCGGCCAAATAGTATTATCTTTTCCCAGTAACTCGGATCTGCAAATTCCCCACAATGAAAAACCTAAACTACCTGATCCTCGGCCTTTCCCTGTCCTTCTTTGTGACAGAAAAACTACCGGCTAATTCCGTAGGACAAAGCCTTCCGAATATTATTTTCTTTCTTGCTGACGATATAGGTTGGGCTGACCCTGGCCGGTATCATGAATATTACTCGGGAGAAAAAGCTAAAGTCCCGACCCCTAATCTGGATAGACTCTGCGATGAAGGAATGATGTTTCTAGATGCACAACTTCCCGCAGCACTCTGTGCTCCTAATAGGTTCTGTATCATGACCGGAAATTACACACAACGATCAAGGCCATGGGGAACATGGAACCGGACAGCATCTTCCGCATTTCATTTCGGCAATGCAAAGGATGACCGAATTAAAAATCCTCACCAGACAGTTGGGACTGCACTCCAAAAAAAAGGTTACAAAGCTGCCTACTTTGGAAAAATGCATTTTGGAGGTGATTTCTTTGATCCGTCAGGAACAATAATGCGGGACCTTCCCAATGATCAGCTCGATCAAATCGATTTCAGTAAACGTTTCCAGAACGGGCTACTGGATCATGGTTTTGATTATACGTTTGTGACGCCGGACGGGATTCAGGGACCACTTTACGCCTACTTCGAAAATGACCTTTATGTCCCAATCAGTAATTTTGCATCTGAGGTGAATGGGGTTGATGTGTCCGGTAATTCGGTTCTCAGATCTTTCAGCAAGGGCCACAGAGTCGGTAATGGTGAAATGATACAGGCCGGTTACGGTGACTCCGAATTTGATACAAGCGAACACGGACCAATCCTTTCTCACTTTGCGCAAGAATTCATGGAAAAGCATGTTTCCAATGATCCTGAGAGTCCTTTCCTGCTCTATTACGCGACTCCGGCAATTCACGTTCCTCTTACACCCTCAGTGGAAGGAATAGAAGCTTCCGGCCATAGCCAGATAGGACCTCGAGCAGATTTCGTTTATGATCTTGATACTCAACTGGGCCTGCTACTTGACAAGCTCAAGGACCTTGGCATTGAGAACAATACATTAATCATTTTCACCAGTGATAATGGAGGCGCAATTAGCGGGGGTCAGGCTCAGATCGCTTCTGGGCAAGACCCAAACGGTCCATTGCGCGGAAAGAAAATGTCAATTTATGAAGGGGGGCACCGAGTCCCAATGATTTGGAAATGGGGAAATGGAACACAAAAAGGATCCATTATACCACCCAATACCAAATGTGAACATCTCGTTTCAGTCATGGACTGGGTAGCTAGCGTCATTGACCTTGCAGGTGGAAAAGTTGCTGCGGACCAGCACTACGATTCGATCAGCATTCTTCCATTACTCTTCTCAGACGAACCTGATGAATTGGATCCCTTGAGGAATTTCCATTTCTATAGTGTCGGCGATTATCGTGGAGTCCGAATGGATGATGGTCAGGGAAACTGGTTCTACAAAAGAACCAATGTGGATGGGAAAATTGAGCTGTTCAATCTAATGGAAGATCTCGAACAAATTGAAAATCTGGTCGAGGGTTATGCATCGATTGAGGAAATGCCGGAAGAACACCCACAAAAAAACAGAATTCAACTAATGGAAAACTGGTTCAATGCCCACAAGACAACGGCTGGCCCCAGAACAGCAACTGCACTCGATTACAGTGACAGAAACACTGAAGGAAGTAATCAAAGAATTATCAGTGCCAACTTCACAGAGTATTCAGGAGACGCTCAAAGAATAAATGACGGTGAAATTTTCGGCATTAAAGAACTGGGCACCGTGACCGATGGATGGGTCAATCTTCACAAAACTGATCAGGCCACTGAACTCACCAACAACCTCAACGAAAAAACAAATGTCAGCCTCTCAATCAAACATCCCAATAACTGGGCAACTGGCAACTTAGCATTTAACAATACTCCTATCAGATCGGGCATCGATGACTACACTGGAACCAATTCACCAACATCTGTTACTTTTATGGGGCTCAATGCCACTTTTCCTGACGGGTACAAGGCCATCGTTTACGTGGGTGGTTTCCTAGGAAATAGAGGAACTTCAATCTCGGACGGAAACTCAACCTTTTATTACCAGACACCCGCATCACCAACTGCTCCAGTCACTTTTGTAAAGACAACCAGAGTCACTGACAGTGGAGATGGAACAGCTCCGGAGGCCCATTACGCCATTTTCGGGGCGGATGAATCTCCACTATTAACTGATTCAATCACTTTCACTATAGACACTCTGTACGGTGGAGGTTCATTCATTGGAGGCGTACAAATCATTGGAGAATCAGTCCCGGGTGAACCTATAAAGACACTGATACCAGTTCCTGTAGAAGAACCCAGAATTGAAATAAATAATGAATCAGGTTCAATTCTAATCAGTGACCTTTATTCCGGCGCATCCTACGAATTACAGGAATCAACTCCTCTAGGAAATCAGTGGTCTGTCCTTGAATTGATTGAATCGCCACAAGAAAGACAAATCACAATCTCAAATGATTTTCTGGAGCAAAATGCTTTTTATAGAATTCTATATCCTGAAAAAATTCTAAAATTGAACCTTCCTAAGAGCCCTCAATAAATCATATTCTGACCTCAGACAAATTCCTTGATGCGTATCTTTTTTTGTACATTCATCCTCTGCATCGTTGGGCCAACAATGATTATAAACGCAGAGGACTGGCCTCAATATCTGGGACCGACCAGGGACACGGTCTGGAACGAACCTAGTGTGCATCTGAATTTTGATGAGCATCCCCCAAAACTTCTCTGGTCTCAACCAATTGGTAGCGGATACTCGGGGCCCTCAGTCTCAGCAAATAGGGTCTTTGTGATGGATAGAAAATCGGAACCCTATGAGCCCGAAAAAATTAAACCCGGAACAAATCCCAACTTTGTAAGAGCAAAAATAAAAGGAAAAGAACGGGTCATTTGTCTTAGTGCTGAGAACGGGAAAATAGTTTGGTCTCATGAATATGATTCCACTTATACATCAGTGTTCATCTATGCCATAGGCCCCAGAACTACGCCCCTCATTCATGATGGTCATGTCTTTACTTTGGGCGCAGAGGGTCAACTCAATGCCTATCAATCAGAAAATGGAGAACTAATATGGTCCAAGAATTTAATTACTGATTATGGAATCGAAAATCCAGAATGGGGAACAGCCTGCCATCCCCTCATATACAAGGAAACTTTAATTTGTACTGTGGGAGGAAAGGGCCAGACTCTAGTGGCCTTTGATTATAAGACTGGTAAAGAAAAATGGAGATGCTTGGACTCTAAGAAACCAGGATACGGAACACCAGTAATAGAAACTATCCACGGGACCGAGCAACTGATCGTCTGGCACGGGGAATCAGTGAACGGCGTCGACCCTGATACCGGAAAAGTTTACTGGTCAGTGGCTTTTAAACCTGAATTTGGAATGGCAATAGGTGCACCTAGGGTATGGAATGATCTTGTATACGTTATGGGATATAATGGAAAGTCCGGGACAGTGAAGGTAGATAAAGGTTCCAAGTCCGCATCGCTATTGTGGGGACCTGATCGAAGGTTAGGGGTGGCTGGAGTCATCAACACCGCTCATGCGCAAAACGGGCACATCTACTCTGCTGGGCAGAGAGGTCTCTTTAGGTGTGTTGAAATGATGACCGGAAAAAGACTATGGGAAAGTAGAATGCCACTTTTGAAAAAAGACGGATCTGGCCGTGGAGCATGGCCAAGCGCTTTCACTGTATACCATAAGCCCAGTGATCAGACCCTAATTTTTAATGATCATGGAGAAATGATTTCTGCGAAGCTCATGCCTCAAGGGTATGAGGAAATATCGAGAACAAAAATCATTGAACCTACGCATTCAGTCGGTGGAAGAACATTAGTTTGGTCTCATCCGGCTCTAGCAGACAGAAAACTATTCTGCAGAAACGACAAGGAAATCCGGTGCTATGACCTATCAGGAATCCAGATAAAGGTGGAAAATTCTAGGTAAATTAATCCTAGCAGCCTAAAAAACGACCTGATCTTTCTAACACGTCGCTATTAGCATTTTAGATAAAATCTACTGATCAAACTAGCCTTCTGATTCAATAGGTCTTAACTTTATCAAGCCTCTTAGAGGAAAAATAGAAATATGAAAATCGCCAATTATATTATGAAACTAATGACGAATTCAGATATTGGGAAAGCCGCACTACTGCTAAGCACTTTAATGTTCACAGCGTTGGTGTCCAGCGCAGCCGACAATTCTCCGCACGTTACCGTGTACGGCACAGCAACGACTTCGGTAGCCATAGATCAAATGGATTGGAAAATCAGAATCAGCAATAAGGAACCGAGCCTTGAAGAAGTGGCCAAAGCTCATAGTTCTACTGTCCAATCAGTTCTAGACTTTTTAATGGAAAATGAATTGCCGGAACACTGCATTCAAACATCTGGAATGGAATTTGGTGAAAACTTCGTTTCATCTAAGCTCAAGGGAAGAGTAAGGGATGGCTATCAGGCCTCATCCAGCATCAAATTCAAAGTAACGGATCTATCAAAGTACAAAGATCTTTGGAGTGGAATTTCACGCATGAAAAATGTCTCTCTAAATGGAATCACTTACGACAACTCCAAGAGAATTAAGCATCAGAATGAGACAAGAAAAAAAGCTCTGCTAGCAGCCAAAGAAAAGGCAGAAACGCTTGCCATCACTCTGGACTCGGAAATTGGCAAGCCACTATTTATCGAGGAAGAAAGGTTCGGATACTCCAGAAATAATTTTAATAATGTTTATGCCACTAACGAACAAGCAGTTATAAATGATACCTTTGCTCCAGGGCAGATTCCAATCACGGTACAAATTAAGGCTTCATTTTCATTAGTGACAAAATAAAATCACTCGGAACTTTGAATTTATTCCTGACATTAAGGAACCGAGTAATTATATACCTGATTACGATTAGCGGGCTATCAGTTTCATTCCTTTCTGATTCGCAATCCAAAGTCAAGTTACTCGAACAAGAGTCCATAGAAATCCTAGAACAATATTGTTTTGACTGCCATGACGAGGAAACCAAAAAAGGAAACTTTGATCTTTCTAATTTATTGGACGAGGAAGGGCATGATGGCTCGCTCATTTTTGAAAACCTGATCACCGGCAGGATGCCACCTGCAGATAAAAAACAACCCTCTTTAACTCAAAGAAAGACCCTCCTCGATTGGTTCTCTAAAAGACAGAATTCAACGACAATTAATTCTTATCAAAGAATAAATCGTAACGAGTTCGTCCATTCATTGAACGATCTTCTTGGGGTCAAATTGGATTTGACTGGTAACATTCCGGAAGACCGAGGTACTCACGATTTCGATTCTGATCGGAAGATTCTCTTAACTAAGGAAATGCTCAGTTCCTATTTCTCCGTAGCAGATGAAATGCTCGAATTTGCTTTACCGGAAAAAGGTTTTCCTCAAGAACGGATCTGGATAACAAACAAAATCAAAGACAGTCACGATACCTATAATATCTATACTCGGAATTATCAGGAAGGAATTCTCTTCTCATGGACAAGGGCAAACAATGGGAACAACTATTCCTTCTTTTACGACAACTTTGACCCTCCAGTGAAGGGTTGGTATGAACTCACTTTTGATGCAAGGAAACTTGGCAACTTTGAAGAGGACATCAGTATTCTAGTCTTCTCTGGAAAATATTATTTTGCGGATGATAGACCACAACCACAACGATTACTGGATGTAATCTCCCTATCCAATAGGGAAGTAAAGTCTCACACGATTCGAGCATTTCTCCATCCCGGTGAAAACGTATCTGTGCACTGCTATTCCAAGCACACATTTCGTAAAAAGAAGGGAGACCAAGGCGCCTACATTAAGCAGTTAAAAGCAAAAGGTCCTCTCGTCGACAATTGGCCTCCAAAAACTTATCAGAAATTATTTAAGGGCCTCGATATGAATTTCACTTCAAGAAAACCGATAGAAACATCAACTTTCCAAACAAAATTAAAGGCAATAGGAGGGAGCATCTCTGTGAGCAGTCACCAAGTTGGTATGGAAAAGGAAAATATGCAGGACGGTTCTAACCGTACATTCTGGCATTCTCAGTTCAGTCCCACCGTAGCCAAACCTCCTCATTTTGTGGTGCTAAAAAATCCCGCCAAAAAAGAAATCAATGGCCTCTCCTACTCCAAATGGTCAGGAGGCAACGGAAATGGGCAAGTGAAATCATATTCAATCTATCTATCGAACGACGCTCAATCTTGGGGAGACCCAATCCTGGAAGGAAAAGTGGACATCAAGAGATCTTACGAACAACCCATTTTGTTTCCAAAAAAAACTAATAAAAAATATATAAAATTTTTGGTAACAGATGCCGTTTCCTTGGACGGAAAATCCATCGCATCTATAGGCAAACTTGATGTAATAACATCATTGCCTCAGGCCATTTCAACCTCAGAGATATCACTCTTGTCTCGCTCACAAAAAGACCTCAAAAAAGTGATTCGGCAATTTGCCGAAAAGGCCTTCTCCTCAAATATCACAGAAGATGAACTGGCCCCATACTATGAAGTAAGCATTAACTCTTTTGAGGAACACGAGAATTTTGTAATGGCAGCTAAGGCCGGCTTCAAAGCAGTCATCTGCTCTCATCGTTTCCTATTAGCCCCAGGAGAACATTCCAACAAATCTTATAAAATTGCCTCAGACCTCTCTAGGATCATTTGGCTCTCTGTCCCCGATCAAGAACTCCTCAATCTATCGAAAACTGAAAAGTTAACGAATCAAACCCTCACTAAGCAAATCAATCGAATGCTCAAAGATGAAAAGAGCTTGCGAATGATCAACTCTTTCTGTTCTCAGTGGCTAAATCTAAGATCGTTCAACAAGGTGAACCCTTCCCTAAAGCTTTATCCCAATTATAACGACCTCCTAAATCATTACCTACCCATTGAAACCGAAAAGTATGTCAATCATTTAATCCAAGAGAATCTTCCTATCAGTTATCTGATCGATTCTGATTTTTCGTTCCTGAATCAAAGACTGGCCCAGCACTACGGCATTGATGGAATAATAGGTCAAAAGATACGCAAAGTTTCTTTTTCTCCTGAATCGCCCCGTGGAGGACTTTTAACTATGGGAAGTGTACTGAAGGTCACTGCCGATGGCTTTGATACTTCTCCCATTCTACGTGGTGCATGGGTCTCCAAGAACATCGCAGGCAATACACTCTCTCCTCCTCCAGAAAATGTGAAGGCAATCGAACCAGAGCATGGCCAAGCCACAACTCTCCGAGAACAGATCGAGCAGCACAAAGAAAACAAAACATGCTATGCCTGTCATAAGAGTATCGATCCTTATGGTTTTGCCCTTGAGAATTTTGACGCCACAGGGCAGTGGCGAACGAAGTATCGAGTCAAAAAACCACACAATGGGACCTTCCAGTTCCGCTTACAAGGTTACTACCATTTAGGACGGGAAGTGGATGCATCAGGTGAAATCGCACCGCACAAATTTAGTGACGTATTTGGCCTTAAAAAAATACTCCTCTCCGACCATCGCAAAATAGCCTACAACTTCACCAAAAAGTTCTTCGAGTATGCTAATGGCTACAAACCGAATCTTAAAGAACGCCTTCATCTGTTTGAGATGATCCCTGAAAATGCGAAAGAATGCCGGATAAAGGACTTGATTACGAAGGTATTGATCTATTCACTTAAAGAAGGAAAAGAATGAGAAACATAAGCAGAAAAGAGTTCTTGAAAGTAGGAGCGGCCCTTCCGCTCGCAATGAACTCACTTAGTCTGAGTGCGAAAGAAAAAGAAAAGTCGTCACCCAGACGAATTATTTTCATCAATAATAGCCTAGGCTTTTATGCACCGTACTTCTTCCCTAAAAAAAGAGAAGACCTTTCAACATCAGATTATCTGAAAGGCATGAAGACGAAGGAAAAAATGACAGTTTTCCAAAACTTCTTCCATCCAGGAATGGAAACCAGCAACCATGACTCGGAAAAATCCTTCCTAACAGGAACTCCTAACCCGGAGTCATCTAACTTTGTGAACGGAACTTCACTAGATCAATTACTGGCCAAAGAAATGGGTAAGGATACCCGGTTCCCTTTCCTGAACTTTAGTATCTATGATAGGGGATGGGGATGTTCCTGGAACGATCGTGGTTCAGCCATTCCCCCAATGCATGATGAAGAAAAGATCTTTGAGATGCTCTTCGAGGAAGAAGACCTGAGGTCGAAAAAACAACAACTCGAAAATGACAAAAATATTCTAAATTGCCTGCGACGCGACTTACAACAGCTCCGCAATCAAGGTTCTGATCCTAATAAGTTGGACAATTACAAAGCAGTGATCGGAGAACTTGAAACTCGATTGAACCATGAAAATTTTTGGCTTGAAACCAAGAAACCAAAAGTCGAGAAGTCCCTCAGTAAAGATAAGCAATTCGAATTCTCTACTAAGGTCAAAAACCTATTCGAACTGGCAAAATTAGCTTTCCAAACTGATTCAACTCGCGTCATTACTTTCTCGATGGATTGGATCTACGGCGCTATCAAGGTGCCCGGAGCGACGGGAGGATGGCATACTCTCTCGCACCATGGAGGAAGAAAAGACGTAATCACTAAGCTGAGCCAAATTGAAATTGATGTATTGAAGCATTTCAACAATTTCCTTTTTGAAATGGATCAAATTAATGAAGGAAATGGAACCCTTCTTGACCACACGACGGTGGTCATGGGTAGCAATTTCGGCGACTCCTCCAATCATACCTGCAACAACTTACCCATGATCGTGGCTGGCGGAGGTTACCAGCATGAATCCCATAAGGTAATGCAAAAACCGACTCCCCTTTGCAATCTGTATCTGGAATTACTCCATAAACACAATATGGACTTTGGTAATTTTGGAAGCAGTGAGAAGGATATGAACTTATTAAAAAGTTAAGTTAGCTTTATCTTTTTGAATTAAGAAATTGAAAAGCAAAAAGCTTTGCATTCTGCAAATAGAACCGGAGACGGACATTTTCGCCAATCAACTGACTAAGGCCATGACCGTTAGTCCATTTAGGCTCCCATCGCAACGAATCGATTTTGCCAGAGCGTGACGTTAACCCCGGAATTATTTTACCATTTTCATCGAGTACATCGACTTTAATATCCTCGCCCAGAACATTGATCTGAAGGCGAGAACCTTCGAGCCGGAAAGGCTTAGTTAGAACGGAGCCGCGTTGATTTCCCTCGGCAGACAAACTAATGAACCGGTCAAGTTCCAACGTGGCCAAACCAATGCTGTGTGGACCCCTATCGGCTACACCATGACGTTCACGGTAACCATTGTAATATATCCAGTGCTTGTCCTCATGGGTAACAATCTGCGAGGCAGGAAATATCATATCCTTATCAAAGCTACCATCTGGCCCGCGCTCAATTAAAGGTTCACCCGCATAAACCCACGTAAGGTCCCACATCGCATTGCCTCGTGCAGTACCTATATAAAAATTAACAATGTCATGTTCATGCCTCTTTTGATGGTCGGGTCTGCGGTCGTACGGTTCACCTGGCTTGGGAATATTCTCATAAACAGACATCATCGCAAAGTGCACCCCCTCATGGATCCAATCCGTGAGAGCATAGATTTGCCGTCGATAAATCTCATCCTCGGCACCTTTCCCGAACTTCCATTCGCGTACTATGCGCCAATTCTTTGGGTCAGCCTTGATGTCAGGATTAACCATATCACGCGTGCCGCGGACCTCTAAACCGTCCGCTGGTCGACGAAAATCAGTACGAGTAAACATCCGGTAAACCTTCGCCTCATTATCCCACAATATCTGATTGTAAGTATCAGCTGCCCGGTGAGTGACAGGTTTGCCTCCGTTATAGGCTTTCCAGTTAATACCGTCCGCAGAGTAACCCAGCGTTGCCGCGTGCGGGCGAAGATAAGCATAACAGATCTTATATCGGTGATCAGGATCAGTCTCATTCGGATCAATATAAAAAGAAGCGGTATTGTGATGAGCTGGATCCAGCCCCTTCAGTAAGGAAATTTTCTTAAAATGAATTCCATCAATAGACTCCGCGTAACCGTACGGGTTACCGCGGTACCACATCTTAAATTTTCCCTCATCATGTAAAACCGTACCGTAAAAAAATCCCTCAAAAATTGGTTCGCCCCCGTTCTGCTTTGTCACCTGACCAAGCTCGCGAACCACATTGCTCTTTTCCGCAACTGCCCAATCATCCACAAAGAGTTGCTTACGTAATCCCAATTCAATTTCAACGGCAACCGATGCCCAGGGACCAGCCAACAATAACCAAATAATCAAATAATATTTTTTAGTTATATGAAATCCTCTCATATTCGTTCTTTAATTTTGCAGCTTCCCGAGACAAATATTCAATCTAAGAATGACTTTACACCGTCATTGAGTCGACTCTTATATGTGCCTAATTCCTGAAAACCTTGTAATATTTTTTCTGGGATTTTACCATCAGAACTAATTGGCACGTCAAAAGTAATTGCCCCTCCTTCTGCATTAATAACATCAATTCGCTCCTTGAGTGTTTGCACCTTAAATCGTAACTGATCGCCGAACCCCCAGCCCTTACCAGCAGGCAACAACAAATGCCACACAACTCCATCAGGAGCGGGAAAGTTCGAAGGCGTTAGAGGCTTGCCAAATCCTTTCTTAGTACGTTCATTAAAATTGTGGTTCTCGCCCGAAGTAAATGTCTGATAAGGACACAACTTTCCTCTTGTACATAAGGAAAGAATGGGGTGCGCTCCTGCGTTAAATGCCAGTTCCGCTTCTGGATTTCCTGAACGCACAGCATCAATCCAAGTATCAATATTATGTGCCTCTTTTTTTAAGCTCTCATATGAATCCTTCATCTCCATCTTATAACCATCAAACCACCAACCTGAGATCAATTTGCCATAACGCCGAGACCATTCTCCACACACTTCACCCCAGTTCTTTAAAAAGATTGGATTCGGAGCCTGATTCTCGCTGCGTCTAAATCCTTTCACTTTTTTGGGATGAGACATTGGGTCGATCTTATTACCGGCAGGCTTGCCATTGATGCTTGGCAATGTATCACCTAGGGCCTTGATGATTTTATAATGCCTCATGGGTGCACGGGCAGTCATATAGATGATTAATCTAATTTCCTTCTCAGCTAATCCCTTTCCAATCTCCATTATGAGATCACTATTGGATGTCCATTCTCCTGTATCAACTCCCAAAAATTTCTCATAAGCACTATTTGGTGCACAATATTTGCCCCAATGTTGACCAATCACAAAAATAATATGACCGGCCTTGGTACTTTGAACAGATTCGACAAAATGATTAACGTTAAACGAATCAATGGCTCGATTATATGATTCGGGAGTATGGCTCTTGAAAGCTTCATAATGAAACATCAATCCATAACCGCTCTCTTGTAACCAACGCTCTTTAGAAATGGCCCTTTCATTGAGTGCGTACCCTAAAAGCACTGCCACCAAAATCTTTAAACATGGAACCACTATTTTTACTTATTTTTTTTAGGCCTATTCTGCCGCTTATTCTTGACCCTTTCTCGAAAGGTCGGGACAGGTAACCCATCATCGGGTTGGTTCCAGAACCGGTAAGGGTCATCATGCCGACGCATCTCAGAGAGGAGTACAGATTCCATTTCCTTGAGCTTATTTGCGTACTTCGGATGAGAAGCAAGATTGATCTGTTCAGGGCCAGGCTTAGCACCGGTCAAAGCCATGACCGCCGGAACATGATGTTCTTTCATGAATTCTTGTGGGTTATCCTTTAAATTAAAGAGTTGCGTATGCTTAATTCCTGTCTTTTCCACTTCGTATTTGATCAGTTTCCAGTCCCCTTTTTTAACACAACGGGAACCTGGCCTACCTCCACCACAATAGACTCCGTAAAGAGTATCACGGACTGCGCTCTTCTTACCCTCAATTACTGATTTAAAGCTGATACCCTCAGAAGTTGCTGGGGCCTTGATCCCTGCCAAGTCACAGGCTGTACTCAAGACATCGAGTAAAAAAATATTCCCCTTGGCTCGTGCGCCAGCCTTAACTCCAGGCCCCTTCACAATAAAAGGAATGCGCCAAGTATGATCGTATAAGTTTTGCTTGCCCTGCAAACCGTGTCTACCAATGGCCATTCCATGGTCCGCAGTATAGATAATGTAAGTGTTATCTATTTCACCCATCGCCTCAAGCTTCTTGAGGACTCGACCAATCTGTATATCAATATTTTCACTGCACGCAAATTGCCGGCCAATCTCATTACGTATAGTGAGCTCATCTCGTCGTCCCCAAACCCCCCTCACTGCCACCTCATCACGAACATTCATATGTGTATTATCGAAAGGATGTTTCGGTAAATAATTAACCGGTAACGGAGGTTGCTTTGCGTTGGCAGGAGGAAAAGCTTCCTTATTATTATGATTAACTGCACCATATTTAGCTAAAAGCTCAGGTTTACCATCCCGCACATCATGAGGATGGGAAAAACCGAAATAGATAAAAAAAGGGTCAGTGTCCTTTGTTGACTCTCGATCATCGAGGTAGTCTAAAACCTGCTCAGCGTGCCAGGCACTACCTCCTTCATCAGTCCCTCCACGACGCGTCCCATCGCGACGAAGCTCAAAGAGCTTATTGGCAGCCTCGTAACTGTTTCCATTCTTGCAAGTCCGCATCGTGTCATATCCAGCCTCATTAAAA